>DATITA010000125.1:0-2844 GCA_035468355.1 Candidatus Dormiibacterota bacterium | reverse complement strand
ACCTTCTACCTGATGACGGCGATCCTCGGGTGCATCGCGCTGTTCTTCTTCGGGCACAAGCGCATCCTCGACGTCGCCTTGGCGTTGCTGGTGATCGCCCTGGTGGCCCTGTTGTGGCGTAGCCGGCGGCGCCGCCCGGAGTTCGACGCCGACGGCTTCCTGGTGGTGCGCGGCCGCCGCCAGGTTCCCGCGCGGGCCCGTCGCGGCGGGGAGGCGGACTGACCGGGGTGTCGCCACCGCCACGCGATCCCCACCCGTCCGGTGACGGCATCAGCAATGCGGAGATGCTCGGCCTGGGGCTGTACCTCGCCATCGCCGTGACGATTCCACTGCTGTTGGGGTGGCAGCTCGGAGGCCTCGCCGGCGCCCCGACCCTCGGGGTCCTCGGGGGGGTCGCTCTTGGTATCGTTGCGGCGGGCTGGATCGGGTACCTGAGGCTGAGGCGATATTGGTGATCTCGAAAAGCGTTTCCGCGCGGCCGGCGCACGTCGTCCGGTCGGCGGCGCTGGCGTGCGTGGCTGCCGCCGTCGCATGCGCGCTGATCGGCACCATCGTGGGTCACGCAACCTTCGGCCTCGGGCTGGCGGTGGGCCTTGCCGTCGGAGCCGGTAACGGCTACGCAGCCGACCGTCTCCTCCTCGTGGGGGTCCCGTTCGTGGCCACCAGCATGCTCCGGATCATCGTGCTGACGCTGGTCGCCCTGGTCGCCGGGCTGACCATTGGCTTCAGCGCCGCGGTCCCAGTGGTCGCCGGCCTGGCCCTTGCCCAGCTCATCCTCGCCGGCAGCGCGGTGGTCGAGTCGGTGCGCCGATGAGCTGGGAGCTGCTCGCCGACACCGGGCCAGCCGTCACCCAGTCCACCACGACCATCTGCAACAGCCCACCGCTGCTTCAGAACCCCATCCCGATCTCCGCGTGCGACGTGAACCAGGACACCTTGATCAGCAGCGCCCTGGCGATTGCGGTCACCCTGGCCATCGGGTTTGCGGTTGCCAGACGGTTGCGTAGTGGCCGCCCCGGGAAGCTGCAGATGCTGCTGGAGTTCTTTCTCGCTTACGTGAAGGACCTGGTGCGGGACTCAGTCGGCGAGGGGGCCGACTTCATCATCCCCATCGCCGCGACCATCGGTTTCTACATCCTCGTCGCCAACTGGCTCGCCTTCCTGCCGCTGGCGCGGCCGCTGCAACCGGCGGCCTCCGACCTCAACCAGACCCTGGCCATGGCCGTCGTCGTCGTCCTGGTCGTGCAGGTGTACAGCCTGCGTGTCCAGGGCCTCCGCGGCTACCTGCGCCGCTTCACCAAGCCGTTCGAGTTCAACTGGGCCATCCGTGTGGTCTTCATCCCGCTCAACCTCATCGAGGAGATCGTCAAGCCGATCACACTGTCGCTGCGACTATTCGGCAACATCTTTGCCGGATTGGTGATGGTCGAGCTGCTCAGCCAGCTGCCGGTCTTCATTGCCTGGATACCGGTGACGGCCTGGAAGCTGTTCGATGTCCTGTTCATCGGCAGCATCCAGGCCTTCATCTTCATGCTGCTCACCGTCATCTACTTCGGAATGGCTCGAGAAGGACTGGAAGAAGAGGGGCATCACGGCTCTGCGGCCGCGGTCCACGCTTAGCGACTAGGGAGGCACCATGAACCACGCCATCGCCCTTGCTGGGGCGCTCATCGGCGCCGGCATCGCACTCGGAGGAGGCGCCATCGGCGCCGCCATCGGAGACGGGCTGGCCGGCAACGCAGCCATCCAGGGGCAGGCGCGTCAGCCCGAGGCCGCCGGCGCGCTGCGCGTCACCATGTTCCTGATCATCGGGCTCGTCGAGGCGATGTACTTCATCAACCTCGTCTTCGTCTTCATCCTCATCGGCGACGCCAAGATCTCGTGACACCGATGGTCGCGGACGCCAGCCTGCTCGAGATCAACGTCACCTTCGTGGTGGAGGTGATCGCGTTCGTGGCGATGCTGCTCGTTCTGGGGCGCTGGGTGTACCCCAGGATCATGGCTGCAGCCGAGGCTCGGCAGAACCAGATCGCTCGGAACCTGGCAGACGCTGAGAGGGCTCGCCAGGACGCTCAGGCGGCACTCGAAGATGTGAGCCGGCAGATCGAGGACGCGCGGGCCCAGGCGCGGGAGATCATCGACCGCGCCCACAAGGCGGCCGTCCTCGAAACCGAAGAGCTGGTCAAGAAGGGCCGCCGGGACGCCGAGAACCAGCTGCAGCGCGCACGTTCGGAGATCGCCACGGAGCGCGACAAGGCGATCCAGGAGATCCGCGCCCAGGTGGGCACCCTGGTGGTGGCTGCGGCCAGCCGTGTCCTCGGGGATGCCATCGACAGCCGCACCCATTCCCGGCTCATCGAGGAGTCGCTGGCGCAGGTGGAGCCGCCTCGCGGAACCGGGGCCAACTGAGTGGCCTCTTCCATCGGCCGCCGCTACGCGCAGGCCTACTTCGACCTGGCACGCCAGGCCAAGAAGGTGAGCGAGCGGCGCGATGACCTGGCGCGTGCGGTGGAGACGCTCGCGCACCCCGAGGTGGCCGACGCGCTCGCCAACCCGCGCCTGACGCTCAGCGACCGGACCCGGCTGGCGCTCGACCTCCTCGACGGGGTGGGCGAGCCGGCGCGCAACCTTGTACGTCTGCTCATCGAGCGCAACCGCACCGGCGTGCTTGGAGAGCTGCTCGAGTCCTACGACACGCTGGCCGACCGCGACAGCGGGGTGGTGCGCGCCGAGGTCGTCACCGCCGTCCCGGTCGACGCCGACCTGCAGAAGCGGATCGGCCGCGCGCTCGGCGAGAAGCTTGGCGCCGAGGTCCAGACCGAGGTCCGCCAGGATCCCGACATC
>DATITA010000124.1:0-6758 GCA_035468355.1 Candidatus Dormiibacterota bacterium | reverse complement strand
GGGGAAGGTGGCGCGAAGCGCCGGATGGGGAGTGCCGTGCCCCCGAGGGCGCCCGGACTAACACGTCCCCGCTCGCGGGGAAGTACAGGCGCAGGCCGGGGGTGGGGAGTGGCGTACGCGCGAGCGCCGGACCAACACCGCCCCGACACACAAATCCAAGACACTTACTGCGTGCCGCTGCGCCTCCACAACACGCTGACCGGGGTCAAAGAAGAGTTCGTCCCCCTGGAGACGGGGCATGTCCGCATGTACACCTGCGGACCGACGGTGTGGAACTTTGCGCACGTCGGCAACCTCCGCGCATTTTTGTTCTACGACCTCATCCGCCGCCATCTCCAGGTGTCCGGCTACCGCGTCTCGCACGTGATGAACCTGACCGACATCGACGACCGGATCCTCGACCAGGCCACGCATGCCGGCACGACTATCGAGGAATACGTCAACCCTTATGTCGCAGCCTTCTTCGAAGACATGACCTCGCTTCGCGCCCAACCGGCGGAGCACTATCCGCGCGCCACAGAGCACATACCCGAGATGGTCGCCATGATCAGCCGTCTCCTCGAGCAGCAGAACGCCTACGTTGTGGACGGCGACGTGTACTTTCGCATCGCGAGCTTTGCCCAATACGGCGCCCTCTCGCACCTGGATCGCGCGGGCCTGCGCGCCGGCGTGCGGGTCGCCACGGACAAGTACGAGAAGGAATCGGTCAGCGACTTCGCCCTGTGGAAGAAGGCTCAGCCGGCGGACGATCAGCTAGGCGCCGCCTGGGACGCACCGTTCGGCCGCGGCCGTCCGGGCTGGCACATCGAATGCTCCGCGATGAGCAAGCGCTACCTGGGCGACATGCTCGACATCCATGCGGGTGGAGTCGACCTGATCTTCCCGCACCATGAGAACGAGATCGCCCAGTCGGAGGCCGCCAACCACGAGACCTTTGCGCGCACGTGGCTGCATTCGGAGTACCTGAGCGATGCGACGGGCGAGAAGATGTCGAAGAGCGCGGGTGGTTTCACGACGCTGCGCGACCTCGAACGGGAGGGCCACGACCCGGTCGCCGTGCGCTTCTTCCTGATCTCCAACGCCCACTATCGCTCGCGCGTGCGCCTCAGCGACGAGGCGCTGCATTCCGCCGCCGAGCAGGTGCGCCGCCTGCGCGAGCTCGCCGACAGGGTGAGGCGAACCGAGCCGGCGACCACCGACGACCCTGTGCTTTTGCGCCGGGTTGGCGACACGCGAGCGGCCTACCGCGCCGCCCTCGACGACGACCTCAACCTGCCCCAGGGGGTCGGACTTGTCTTCGAGCTCGCGCGCGAGGCGAACGCCGCGCTCGACGCGGGCCGCGCCGGCCCCAAGTGCCTCGCAGCGCTGAGGGGGATGCTCGACGAGGTCGACGCCCACCTCGACGTCATCCGCGGCGACGACCGCGGGCTCGCAGAAGAGGTGGAAGGCCTGATCGCGGAGCGTGAGCAATGTCGCAAGTCGCGCGACTTCCAGCGGGCCGACCAGATCCGCGATGAGCTGCGGCGGCGTGGGATCGTGCTCGAGGATTCGAAGGACGGCGTGAGGTGGCGCCGCATCGTGACGTCGTGACTACCGGGGAAGGCCGGTCCTGACCTCGCCGGTCGTCGTGTCGTAGTAGTGGCGCGGGATGGTGGTGACGTCCTTGCCGAAGAGGACCAGCTCGAGCGCGTCGTCGTCGATGCCCCGCTGGCTGTGGATGTCGCGCGGAGGATCCAGCCAGGTCACGAATGACCCCGGCTCGAGCACCTTCTCGTAGAGGAGCCTCAGCCGGCCGCCGTCCTCGAGCTGCCAGTGGCGGTAGCGGTCACGGCCCTTGACGACGCAGGCGACGCCCCACGAGCTGTGGTCGTGGACCGGCGTCTCTGCGTGCGGCGAGAATCGCGCCAGCATCAACGTCAGGCCGTCGGGGTCGGTCTGCAGCAGCGTGAAGCTGGAATCGCCGCCGTGCAGAGCGCGCATCTCGCGCTCCTGGACGAACCCAGGCGCGCTCGACGAGTGCGCGAGCAGCTGTCCGATCTCTCGCAGGCTGTCCTCGGTCACTCCGCCCGACAGCATCGACCGAGCCTTCGCCATGAAGCCGGCCACGCCGGCCGTCTCGCGCACGCGGTCAGCATAGCCGTCAGGCTTTAGATGATGCGACCGACCCGAAACGCCCCTGCGACGGTGCTGATCCATGGCCGCAACGCCGTGCTCGAGGCCGCCCGCGCGGGCCGCGTCGTGAAGGTGTACCAGGCTTCAGGGCTCGGCCATGATCCGCGCCTGGACGAGCTCGCGAAGCTGACGCGCATCGAGGTCGTGCCCGCGGAGCGGCTCGACGTGCTGGCGCCGGGCGTCCACCAGGGCGTCGCCGCCGAGCTAAGGCCGAGGCGCGAATGGGCGCTCAAGGAGCTGCTGGAGACCAAACCTTCCCTGCTGGTCGCACTCGACTCGATCATGGATCCGCAGAACCTGGGGGCCATCCTGCGCAGCGCCGAGGTGGCCGGCAGCGATGGCGCGATCGTGCCGGAGCATCGCAGCGCGCCCCTTTCCGCCGTCGCGGTCAAGGCGAGCTCGGGGGCGACGGAGCTACTGCGAATCGCGAAGGTCTCGGGCATGCCTTCGGCGATTGCCGAGGTCAAGCGCTCCGGCATCTGGTGCGTGGCCCTCGACCCCCGCGGCGAGATACCCGCGTGGGAGTTCGACTTCAGGCAGGCAGTGTGCCTGGTGGTGGGCAGCGAGGGTGAAGGAGTGCACCGCCTGGTCAAGGAGCGCTGCGACGCCAGGGTCAAATTGCCTGTGGCCGGGCACATCGCCAGCCTCAACGCCTCGGCCGCCGCTGCGGCGCTCCTCTACGAGGTCATGCGACAGCGGACCAAATAGTGCGTTCTAGACTGGTCGACGATGCCTGACGCCGCCCTGGAGCTGCAGCGCGCCGCCGCTGACATCCCGCTTACGCGCGACGCGCGGGAGATCCTCGAGCAGGCGACCGAATCCGCATCGCAGCGCGGTGCGGAGCAGGCCACGCCCGCCGACGTGCTGCAGGCGATGTTCAAGCGGAAGGGCAGCCTGGCGGTGGAAGCGATCACGTCGATGGGGCTCGACCCCAAAGCGATCGTCGCGGTCGTCGCTGAGGACGGCGCGGCCGCCCAGATTCTCCCGCTGCGCCAGCTGCTGGTCAACGCCAACCGCGAGGCGCAGGTGCTCGGCCACTACCAGGTCGACTCGATCCATCTCCTGCTCGCGATGCTGTACTCGGACTCGCCGGCGACGGCAGGGCCGCTGCAGAAGGCCGGCGTGACGATGTACGACCTTCGCCGGCACCTGCAGGCCGGGTCCAAGCCCGATTTCCTGCCGGGTGAATCAGACCGCGCGCAAGGGGGCCGCGCCGCGCCCGAGAGGAACCGCGCCGGGGACGTGCCCCGCGCTGCCGCGGCGCTCAAGCGCAAGCCGCTGCCCTCGCTGCGCGGCGTGCTGTCGGTGAGCCCCGTGTTCATCGGCCTGCTCGCGATCACCGTGCTGTCAGGGGTGGTCCTCGCGGCGCGGATCCTCCCCGGCTTCGTCGGCCCGCTGACCATCATTTTCGTGACCGCCGGTTGGATCACGTCTCTGTGCATCCATGAGTTCGGGCACGCCCTGGTCGCCTACCTGGGCGGTGACCGTGCGGTGGCCGCCTCCGGCTACCTCACGCTGAACCCGCTGCGCTACACCAACGTGCTGCTCAGCCTCGTGATGCCGATCATCTTCCTGCTGCTGGGGGGCATTGGCCTTCCAGGCGGCGCCGTCTACATCAACCACTCCGTGATTCGCAGCAAAGCGTGGGATTCGGCCGTCTCTGTGGCTGGACCCGCCGGTACTTTGCTTTGCGGGCTGGTCGTAGCCTCCCCGTTCTTCCTGCCCGGCCTCAGCTCGACGCTGCTCGAGCGGCCGGAGTTCTACGGGGCGCTGGCATTCCTCGCATTCATCGAGGCGATCGCGCTCGTGCTCAACCTGCTGCCGATCCCGGGTCTCGACGGGTTCGGGATCCTGCGGCCCTGGCTCCCGTACTCGGTCCAGGACTACGCGGTGCGATTCGGTCAGATGGCGATCATCGGCGTCTTCATCGTGCTGTGGTTCGTGCCCACCGTCTCTCACGCATTCTTCGGGGCCGTCCTGCACCTCACCGACATCGCCGGGATCCCGCAGGTCCTGATCGCGTACGGCCAGGCCCATATGCAGCTTCGCTGATGGAGCGTGTCGTCGTCGACGGCTATAACGTCATCCACGCCTGGAGCTCGCTCAAGAAGCTCATGACGGAGGCCTCTTTAGAGGCGGCGCGCGACAAGCTCATCGACCGCCTCTCCGTGCTGGGCATGATCGCCGGCGCGGACGTCACTGTAGTTTTCGACGCGCATCATTCGGCCGCGCGCTCCAACTCCGAGTCGCTCGTGGAAGGCGTGCACGTGCTGTTCACGCGCAAAGGCCATTCCGCCGACCATGCGATCGAGCGGATCGCGTACGCGGCCAGCCAGGTCGACGACATCATCACGGTCGCGACCTCGGACAGGTTTCAGCGCGACCTGGTCCGGGGCATGGGCGGCGCCGTCATCAGCGCGGAGGAGCTCGAGCGGCGAGTGCTCGACGCGGAGCAGGAGATGAGCCGGCGCATCGAGAAGTACTCCAGATGACCGTGGTGCGCCGAACCCGAATCGTCTGCACCATAGGGCCTTCGAGCGCGTCGCCCGGAGTGCTCCGTTCGATGGTCCAGGCCGGGATGGACGTGGCGAGGTTGAACTTCTCCCACGGTGACCCGGACACCCACCGCCGCGCTGCGGAGACGGTGCGCGAGGCGGCCGCGGCCGCGGGGCGGCCGGTGGCCCTGCTCGGCGACCTGCAAGGCCCGAAGATCCGCACCGGCGCCCTCGAGTCGTCCTTTCAGAGGCTGATGCGGGGCCGCGAGGTCGCCATCGTCGCGCAGCACGAGCACCACGGGGCTGACGCTCCCGCAGGCTCCATCGACCAGATCGAGGTCAGCCATCACGAGCTGGTCGACGCCCTCGAGGTGGGGGACAGGGTGCTCCTCGACGATGGCCGCATCGAGCTCATCGTCCGCGGCGTCGCCCCGGGCCGCGCCGAGTGCTCAGTGCTTCGTGGCGGCCTGCTGGGAGAGAGGAAAGGCGTGAGCGTGCCCGGGCGGCCGCTGCCGCTGCCGGCGCTCACCGAGAAGGACATCGAGGACCTCAAGCTCGCCGTCGAGCTCGACGTCGACTATCTCGCGCTGTCCTTCGTGCGCCGGCCCGAAGATGTGATCGCCTGCCAGGAGCACCTGGCCCGGCTTGGATCCAGAGCGCCGGTCATCGCCAAGCTCGAGAAGCTCGAGGCCATCAGGCAGCTGAGCAGGATCCTCGAGGTGGCCGACGCGGTGATGGTGGCGCGCGGCGACCTCGGGGTGGAGCTGAAGCTCGGAGACGTGCCTGCGGTGCAGAAAGACGTGATCGACCGTGCCAACCGGGCGGGCGTCCCGGTGATCACCGCGACCGAGATGCTTGAGTCGATGGTCACCTCTAACCGGCCGACGCGTGCCGAGGCTTCCGACGTGGCCAACGCCATCTGGGACGGCACCGACGCGGTGATGCTCTCCCAGGAGACGTCGGTCGGCGCGCACCCGGTCGAGGCGGTGCGCGCGATGGCGACGATCTGCATCTCCGCCCAGAGGCACCCCGCATTCGAGCGGGCGCGCCAGGTTTGGCGCGAGCCCGGCGAGGTGGGAAGCGCCATCGCGCATGCGGCGGCCACCACCGCGGACGAGATCGGCGCGCGGGTCATCATCGCCTTCACGGAGTCCGGGAACACCGCGCTTCGCTGTAGCAAAGCCCGCCCGCGGGTGCCCGTGGTCGCGGCGAGCCCGCACGACAGAGTGTTGCGGCGCACCGCGCTCTACTCGGGCGTGATCCCGATGCTGGTGGGCCCGGGCCGCGACACCGACCAGATGATCTCCAATGCCACGGAGGCCGCTCTCGAGAGCGGGCTGGTGAGGTCGGGAGACCGGGTCGTCGTGGTGGCGGGGGTGCCGGTCGGCCGGCCCGGTCAGACCAACCTTCTAAAGGTCGAGACGGTCTAAGCCTGGATCCACCGGGGGGGATCGGTGGATCCAGGCTAAGAGGGCTAAGCAGTCGTTAATAGGCCCCCGGGCATCCAAAATTAGGGACGTGCCCGCTTCGCAAGGCCTGCTGGGACGCATTCAGAAGGCCAACGACGACGCTTCGCGGCGTTTTGGCCCTCACACCTCCGAGGTGGAGGCCTTCATCATCGCGTCGGCGGAGCTGACCCCGTGGCAGTGGCGGCAGGTGCTCGCCGTGCGGCGCCTGATCACGTCGGTGTCGAAGGAGGGGACTGGCGAGCCTTCAGATTCGGCGCGTTCGATCCAGGCGGCCATCAGGACCAACGACACTCGCATCTCCGAGCCTATGGCGATGGCGGGCGAGGTCCTTTTCGACACCCTGGCCAAGAAGAGCGATGAGAAGCAGGTGGCCGCGTGGCAGGCGATGTCCGCCCTGGTCATGCGGTCGCACCTCCCTGCCCTGAAGTTCGCCGCCCACTACGCACCGTTCGCCGCGTTCATACCCGCCTCGGGCGGCGACGTTCTCGACCCGAGGTCCCGTCGCTTCGTCGCTGCGATCGAAGCCCTGACGAAAGAGCAGTGCGAAGCGCTGGCCCACCGGTGGCGGATAGACCACATCGCTTCGCGCGCGCTGCTGCAAGGGGTGGCGAAGAACCGGGCC
>DATITA010000123.1:0-4210 GCA_035468355.1 Candidatus Dormiibacterota bacterium | reverse complement strand
GCAGGTTGGGCGTGCGGTAGCTGCCCACCGGCACGGTCACCGGCTTGCGCTCGATGTTGCGACGTGAGATGTGGATTCCGTGCTTGGGCAGGATGCGGCGCAGGTAACCCCACGTGTCGTAGAGCCCAGTGCTCACCGATTCGTAGCCATGCTGCAGCACCATCAAGCGAGCGCTGTACGACATCAGCTCGTGGAAGAACATCTTCTCGTCGTCGGGCCTGGGCTCGATGAGCAGGATGTCGACGTCGGGGGGGTTGTGACGCACCAGCTTGATGTGGTCGAGCAGACCGTCGTGCAGCATGCCTCTGAACACCTGGTTGTAGACGCCGCGCATGCCCATGTCCGCGAGGTGCTCACCGACCAGCTGGCGCATGCCCGGAGGCGGGGCGAGGTTGCGCGTGTCCACGGGGACGATGGGGTTGATGGCGACGATCAGCGTGGCGCCACGGTCCACGGCAACGTCGATCGCGGAGATCCCCTTGATGCCGCCGTCCACGTAGTCGACGTCATCGATGCGCACCGGCCGGAACAGCAGCGGAATGGCACTGCTGGCGGCGGCGGCCATCGAGATGGGCACGTGCGCGCGCTCGTTGAATCGTGAGAACACCACCCGCTGCCCCGAGTCCAACGCGCAGGCCACGATGTGCAGCTCCCGTCCGAGCTTGCGGAAGTCGTTGCTGAGGCCCTCGCGCTCCAGCAGCCGCTCGAGGAAGCGCACCAGCTGGGTGTTGCTGAAGAGCCCCGACGGGAGCAGCGGGCTGAGCATCCCCAGGATGTCAGCGGGGTTGAGCTTGCCGGGATGGCGCGCCAGCTCCCAGACGATCTCCTGGGTGAGCCGGGGCAACTTGCCGACCCGGCCGACGAGCTCGGCGACGTTGGGCCGGTACAGTCCCCATCGCGACGGTGGCCGGAACATCTGGTTGGTGCCCTCGAGCCCCAGCGCCATCTCCGTCGGCGTGATCCCGTTGACCAGCAGCGCGCCGATCATCGAGCCGGCGCTGGTCCCGACGTAGATGTCGAAGTCGTTGACGCTGCTCCCCACCAGGAGGTCGTCGAGGGCGCGCAGGGCGCCGATCTCGTAGGTCAGGCCGGTGATGCCACCGCCGCAGAGCACCAGCGCACGCTTGCCGCCCGTGGGGTCGGCGGCGACGCGCCGACCGGTCGTCACGCCCCTGCGAGTGGCCATGGGCGGATCATATGAGAGCGGACGCGGCTAGGATGGCCGCTCGTGTCCTCGAAGGCCCTCGCGCTGATCCGCAACTTCTGCATCATCGCCCACATCGACCACGGGAAGTCGACGCTCGCCGACCGGCTCCTGGAGCGAACGGGCACGGTGGCGATGCGCGACATGCAGGACCAGCTGCTCGACACCCTCGACCTCGAGCGGGAGCGCGGCATCACCATCAAGGCGCAGGCGGTCCGGCTCGACTACACGGCTGCCGATGGGGTCACATACCAGCTCAACCTCATCGACACCCCCGGTCATGTCGACTTCGCGTACGAGGTCTCGCGCTCGCTGGCCGCGTGTGAGGGGGCGGTCCTGGTGGTCGATGCGTCGCAGGGGATCGAGGCGCAGACTCTCGCCAACGTCTACGCGGCGATCGAGGCGGGCCTCGAGATCATCCCGGTCATCAACAAGATCGACCTGCCGGCCGCCGACCCGGAGTTGGTGCGCAGGGAGATCGAGGACGTGATCGGCCTGCCCGGCGACGGCGCCGTGCTGACCAGCGCCCGCCAGGGCATCGGCATCGACGAGATCCTCGAGGCGGTGGTGGCCCGGGTGCCGCCCCCGACAGGTGACGTCGGTGCACCTCTGCAGGCGCTGATCTTCGACAGCAAGTACGACGCCTATCGCGGGGTCATCGTCTACGTCCGGGTGATGCACGGGGTCATCCGGCAGGGCCAGCGCATCCGGATGATGGCCACCGGCAAGGACTTCGTGGTCGACGAGGTCGGCGTCTTCCGGCCTCAGATGATGTCGACCGGCTCGCTGAGCCCGGGCGAGGTGGGTTACGTGGTCGCCTCGGTCAAGGACGTGCGCGACAGCAAGGTCGGGGACACAGTCACGGACGCGTCCAACCCCGCTTCTCACCCCCTGCCCGGTTACCGGACGGTGACCCCGATGGTGTTCGCGGGGATCTTCCCCATCGACTCTGACGACGTCCAGGACCTCAAGGAGGCGCTCTCGAAGCTCAACCTCAACGATGCCTCGCTGGTGTACGAGCCTGAGTCGTCGGTGGCGCTGGGCTTCGGCTTCCGATGCGGCTTCCTCGGGCTGCTCCACATGGAGATCGTCCAGGAACGACTCGAGCGCGAGTTCGACCTCGAGCTGCTGACCACGGCGCCGACGGTTGAGTACCGCGTGCGCCTGCGCAGCGGAGAGATGGTCGCTATCGACAACCCCGCCATGCTCCCCGACCCCGCCCACGTCGAGGTCATCGAGGAGCCGCGTACCCGCGCGACCATCTTCGTGCCCAAGGAGTACGTCGGACCGCTGATGGAGCTCTGCCAGGACCGCCGCGGTGAGCTGCTCGACATGCAGTACCAGCCGGGTGACCGGGTCGCGCTCACCTACGACCTGCCGCTCGGCGAGATCATCCACGACTTCTACGACCAGCTGAAGTCGCGAAGCCGCGGCTACGCATCGCTCGACTACGTGATCACGGGCTTCCGCGCCGAGAAGCTCGTCAAGCTGGACATCCTCGTCGGGGGGCAGCGCGTCGACGCCCTGTCGATGATCGTGCATCGCGACAAGGCGGCCTTCCAGGGTCGCAAGCTCGCCGAGCGGCTGCGCAAGCTGATCCCGCGGCAGCTCTTCGAGGTGCCCATCCAGGCCGCGATCGGCGGCAAGATCATCGCTCGCGAGACGGTCTCGGCGATGCGCAAGGACGTCCTCGCCAAGTGCTACGGCGGCGACATCACCCGCAAGCGCAAGCTCCTCGAGAAACAGAAGGAGGGCAAGAAGCGCATGAAGCGGGTGGGCAACGTCGAGATTCCCCAGGAGGCGTTCATGGCCGTCCTGCGGCTGGACGAGTAGATGGCGAGCAAGAGGCGGCGACGTCCGGCCAAGCCTCGGGGGGCCGCGGTCGTGGCGCCCGAGCCAGACGTCGTGGCCGAGGCGGCGCCGGCCCGGCCGCGACGCAGGCCGGCCCCAGCCGCCGCGGACGCGCGCGACGTCCCCTGGTCCGCGCGGGGCCTGCTGGCACTGCTCGGGCTCGCGTTCCTCCTGCAGATCCCGGTGGGCGCGATCATCAACCTCACCTCGCACACCAACCCGCTGATCATCGACATGTTCTTCTTCCAGCCGCAGTACCTGGTGGTGGCCTGCGTCCTGGTCATGCCGCTGGCGCGACGCCTGACCGGGCAGCCGCGCAACCTCCGCCTCCTCGAGACCCTCTCGCTCGGCGTCATGTACGTGCTCCTCGCGCTGATGGTGGAGTTCACTTTCGTGCACCCCGCGAATCAGTCGGACTTCAGCCACCTGAAGCTGACCGACGGCCTGCTGTTCGCGCTCTCGGACGTCATCGCGCTCTTCGGGACGGTGACCCTGTATCCCGGCTTCAGCCGCCTGCTCGGGACGCCGGCTCGCCGGGCCAGGGCACGGATGCTCGAGCGCTCCGCCGCCGGGGGAGCCGCACGCAAGCCGGCAGCCGCCGGCACCGCTCGCAAACCCTCCACGCCGAGCGCCCGGACCAGGCCCAAGCGCTGAGCCGCGCTCCCATCGAGCAAGACGCTCACGCGGTTGCGAAGCGCGTGTAACAACTCCCCCAATGCCGGCGGCGGGGGCGGCGGAGGCCCGGATGATGTGGGCCATGCGCTCTGCGCGATTCCGTCATGCCGCCACGTCCGGGAAGCGACGACGCCGTCAGCGCGGCCAGGGAATGGTGGAGTTCGCGCTGGTCGCCCCGGTGTTCTTCTTCGTCATCTTCGCAATGATCGACGGCGGCTTCCTACTGTTCAGCGTCAACTCGGTGGACCAGGCCACCACGATCGGCAGCAACGCAGTGGCCGGCCTGGGCAAGGTGTCCACGGCCGACATCACCACCCTGCAGCGCATGGCCACCTCGTCGAGCCTGGGCACCACCTCACTCATCACCGTTTCGGAGATCGATGTTGAGGAACTGGTCACCAACCCTTCCGGTGACGGCTTTACCGTCGACGCCGTAACGGGCGCACCGACGATCCAAGCCGACTGCGTCGCCTATGGCAC
>DATITA010000122.1:0-19826 GCA_035468355.1 Candidatus Dormiibacterota bacterium | reverse complement strand
AGCGCACCTCCGGCCAGCGCCGCGCCGGCGGCCGCCGCGCCGCGTCGGGGCAGGCGCCGCAGGCGGCCGAGTGGCAATGGCAGCACGGCTGCAGTTGAGACTCCGGTGGCGGCGGGGCCCACTCAGCCGCCGATGGCTCCCGCCCCGGCGGCGGTCAAGCCAGCCGAGAGGGGCAACGCGGCCCCACGGCGCCGGCGCCGGCGCCGGCCGGCCTCGGCTTCAGGCGCACGCGAAAGCGAAGGCGGATCCCCGGCCGCACCCGCTCCCGATCCCCCCGCGGCCCGGCCCGATCCGGCGCCGGCGCCAGCGCCTGCCGACCACGCCCAGAGCCCGCTCAGCCGGGTCATCGGACGCCTGCGCCGCACCTAGGCGCCCTTTCAGGCCGGAGCTTCCAGCGCCTCCAGGTACTCGATGACACGCCGAGTCAGCTGCGTAGGGGTCGAGGCGCCGCTGGTGACCCCGACCCTTTTGACCCCTTTGAACCAGCTCAGGTCCAGCTCCTCGAGGTTGTCGACCAGGTAGGCGGGCTTGCGGCCCAGCTTCTTGACCACCTCGACGAGCCGCAGCGAGTTGGACGACCGCGGGCTGCCGACCACGATCACCAGGTCGACGTCCTTGGCCGCTTCGACCGCCGCCTCCTGCCTTTCCTGCGTCGCGCGGCAGATCTCGTTGTGCACCTCGGCCTGTGGGTAGCGAGACTTGACCCTCGCGATCAGGTCCTCGGTGTCCCACACCGAAAGAGTCGTCTGGCAGGTGACCGCGATGCGGTCTCCTTTGAGCTCCAGGGCGTCGATGTCCGCGGGTTCCTGGACCAGGTGCACCTTACCGGGGGCCTCGCCCACCACGCCCTCCGGCTCGGGGTGGCCCTTGCGGCCGATGTAGACGACCTCGTAGCCCTTCATGGCCAGGTCTTTGACCAATTCGTGGGTGCGGACGACGTCGGAGCAGGTCGCGTCCACGGGTTTCAACCCAAGCTCCAGGGCGCGCTGCTTGACCTGAGGCGAGACACCGTGGGCGGTGAAGATGACGGTGCCTTCCCGGATGTGGCTCAAGCCGGCGAGCCGGTCGGGCTGGTCGACGAGCGCGATCCCCTGCTGCTGCAGGTCATCGGTGGCGTGCGTGTTGTGGACGAGCATGCCGAGCATGTGGACCGGCCCGTCGGTCTCCGCTCGAACCCGCCTGGCGATCCGGAACGCGTCCACCACCCCGTGGCAGTAGCCGCGCGGGGTGATCTTGACGACTTCCATCCTGCCGATCACTCTACGTGACATGATCTTGCGCACCATGGCGGTCGCGACGGCCGGCTCAGTTAGTTCGGCGCGCGCGCAACACGCTCGCGACGCACGTCTGGCCAGGGCCGGGGCCGTAATCGTGGATGCCGTCGTCTTCGGCGCCGTGACGCTGGTGGTCAACTGCGTCTACGGTGTGACCCACGTCACCTCAGGATCTCCTGTCCCCGACATGAGCGGATCCTCGTTCTTCACATCCGAGACCTCCGTCCCGTGGCCATGGCTGACCTTTCTGGGACTGATCTACTTCGCCGCCTTCGAGTCACTGTTCGGCGCCACGCCGGGCAAGCTGTGGGCGAGGGTACGCGTGGTCCGGTTGGACGGCCGGCCTCTGGACCTGGGGGCCGTGATCATCCGCAACCTGCTCAAGCCGGTGGATTTCCTGCCTGTTTTCTACTTGCTCGGCGGGGCCCTGGTAGTGATGACCGCTGGAAGCCAGCGTCTGGGCGACCTCGCGGCGGGTACGACGGTCGTGCACCGTCATCGCGCCCTCGAGCCGGGGGCGACTCGGAGCTCAAGGCGCCCGGTGCAGCGCACCGCAGGGGCGCTCCTGGTGGCGGCCGCGCTCTTCACCCTTGCGTTCAACTATTTCGGCCGGCCGCCCTTGGTCATCGAGGGCATGTTCAACCAGGGCCAGATCGCGGCCGGTGTTACGTCCTACAGGCTGGGCGATCCGCACTGGGGTTTTGGCACCGTCACCTATCCGGTCGTGGCGCCGACCGACGTGAGCGTGTGCCGCGGAACAATCACGCTGCATTGGTTTCTCGTGGGCTGGACCGGAAGCGGGTCCAGCTTCTCCTGCGGTTAGCTGATCCCCGCGAACAGGTCGTCTTCCGGCAGCGATGAACCCGGCTTGCCGCGCGCGAGCTGGTAATACTCCGTGCCGAATGCCAGTTCGTAGATCTGGCTGGCCATGGTCGCGAACCACGAGTTCGGGTCGTTCTGGCTCACGTGGGCGGCGAACGCCTGGCGCTTGCGATCCACGTAGTCGTGGACGTCGACTCGCGTAGTGACGAGCTCGTCGGGGGTGCCGGTGATGCGCATGTTCTGGTTCTGGGGTTCCGCCTCCGCGGGCATCTGGCGCATGAACTCCTCCATCATCGAGCGCGGGATCGCGGTGTAGTAGAGCTTGGCGGGCGACCAGCCCTCACGCTGCAGGTAGTCGAGGGCGGCGTTGGTCACGTGGTACGCCTTGATGTGGTCTGGATGCCCGTACACACCGTCCTCGGCATACGTGACGACCACGTCCGGCCGTTCGTCGCGGATCACCGCCGCCAACTTGCCCGCGGCCTCGTCGAGGCGCGCCTGGTGAAAAGACCGTGGGTCCTTGTTGTCGGCGGTGTCGACCATCCCGGAGTCCCGGTAGCCGAGGATCTCGATTCGGTCCACTCCCAGGATGTCGGCAGCGGCCTTCAGCTCTGCGGTCCTTATCTCTGCAAGTCGGGGTCGCGACGTCGCCTCGTCCATGTTGTGGATCTCGCCGACCTCTCCCCTGGTCGCCGTGACGAGGACCACGCGATGACCGTGCGCCTTCGCTTTCATCATCACCCCGCCGGTCGAGATCGCTTCGTCGTCGGGATGCGCGTGGACCAGCAGCAAGGTGCCCATCTATCCGGCCAGAAGGTCCGCGAGCTGCTGGATTCCGCCGTGGCCCGGGCCGGATATCGTGCGGTCTGCTGCCTCGATGACCTCGGCATCCGACCCTTCGATCGCGACCCCGAGCCCGGCCCAGGCGAGCATGGACACATCGTTGCGCCCGTCGCCCACCGCGGCGGACTGCTCGCGCGGCACGCCGAGCCTGTCACAGAGGAAGGCGAGCGCGGACGCCTTGTCGCTTTCCACGCTGGTGAACTCGAGGTAGGTCGGCATCGAGGTGGCGATGTTCAGTGTGCCCTCCCAGCGCTGTCGCGCGCCGGGCAGGACCTCCTCCAGCCTTTCGGCGGCGGCCACGATGACGAGCTTCGGCGTGGTCGGGCCCATCGCCGCATCGAGATCCCCGACGACGTGGATCTCCATCCCTGCGTGGTCGGCGTACTCGTGGGCCTCGGGCCGGTCGCGCTCGACGAGAAGCCTGTCGTCCCTGTACGCCTGAACGTGCAGGTCGCGCTCGCGCGAATAGCGGATCACCTCCATAGCAAGGGCGTGGGCGACGCCGTGGTCGAGGAGCACGCCGCCGTCAGGCGTCCTGACCTCCGCGCCCTGGTAGCACACGATCGGGCCGTCGAGGCCGAGCCGCCGGGCCCACGGGAGCGCGCCAGGAAACGGGCGGCCCGTGCACGCCACCACGGTGACGCCGCCCGCGACGATGCGATGCACAGCCTGCACGTCGCGCGGGTCCAGGTGGAGCTTGAAGTCCAGGATCGTGCCGTCGAGGTCCATGGCGAGGAGGCGGTATCGGCTGGCGATCGTCAACTTTACTTCGTAACTTCTGGGTTCAGCAGGTTGGGCGGCCGGCCGCCACGCACTGCGGTGGCCATGTTGCGCGCGGCCATCGCCGACATCTCCGAGCGCGTACGCACAGTGGCGCTGGCGATGTGAGGAGCCAGGACCACGTTAGGCATCGAGAGGAGGCCGGGATGCACCGCCGGCTCGCGCTCGTACACGTCCAGGCCCGCCCCGGCGATCTTCTTGGCCGTCAACGCCTCGACCAGCGCCGCCTCGTCCACGACCGGACCGCGGGAGGTGTTGATGAGGATCGCGTTGCGCTTCATCTGGTTGAACTGCGCGGTGCTCAGCAGGTGCAAGGTCTCCTTGGTCAGCGGCGTATGGACCGACACGAAGTCCGACTCGGCCAGCAGGCGCCCGAGGTCGACGCGCGTGGCGCCGAGCTGCTCTTCCGCGTCCGGTGGAAGTGGGTGCGGGTCGTAGTAGAGGACGCGCATGTTGAAGCCCTTCGCCCTGTGCGCCACGCCCCGGCCTATACGCCCGATGCCGATGATGCCGAGCGTCGCGGCGAAGATGTCGGTGCCCAGCATCATGTCGATCGCCCATCCGTGATACTTGCCGGCCCGCGTGAAGCTGTCACCCTCCACGATCCGGCGCGCCGCGGCCATCAGGAGCGTGAACGCGAAGTCGGCGGTGGAGTCGTCCAGCACGCCTGGCGTATTGGTGACCATCACCTTGTGCGAGGTCGCGGCGGGGACGTCGATGTTGTCGAACCCGACCGCGACGTTGCTCACGATCTTCAACCCGGGGCTCGAGAGCACCGTTTCGCGGATGGGGTCCATGAGCTGGCTCACGATCCCGACGCATCCTTCGGCCGCCTGACGGATGTTGGCCTCGTCAAGCGGACGGCCGGCCGGGTAGCTGATGACCTCTGCTGCCTCCGCCAGGATGGCGGGGCCGGGGTCGAGGATAGGGTGCATCAGAAGGATTCGAGGTTTGGCGCCTGTGCTCATGGATTCAGTCCCAGCTCCGGTGCAATCGGCTTCAATGCATCGCGGACGAACTCCACGTGCTCGTCGAAGGGTATACCTAGAAGCTCCGCGCCCGCGACGAGCTCTTCGCGGTGCACTCCGCGCGCGAATGCCTTGTCCTTCATCTTCTTGCGCACGGAACTGGCCTCAACGGACCCCAACGACTTGTCCGGCTTGACCAGAGCGCACGCGATGATGAACCCGCACATCTCGTCCACCGCGTACAGCGCTTTGCGAGCGTTGGTGTCGCGAGGGACGTCCAGGTAGTTGGCGTGGGAGGCGATGTCGTCGAGGATGTCCTCTGGCCAGCCTTTCTCGCGCAGCATCGCGATGCCGCGCATAGGGTGCAGGTCAAGCGTCGGGCCTGACTCGTAGTCCCAGTCGTGGATGATTCCGAGCACGGCCCAGCGCTCCTCATCTTCACCGAAGCGCCTGGCGTACGCCCGCATCGCCGCCTCGACGCTGCGCATGTGGCGCCGAAGCTGGTCGGTCTGCGTCATGGAGGTGACAAGCTCCCAGGCCTCGTCTCGAGTCGGTGTCACAGCAATATCTCCTTGAGGGCGGCCAGCAGCTTTTCGTGCTGCTCGGCCGTGCCGATCGTGATGCGGAACCAACCCGCGATCGGCTCACGATCGTAATGGCGCACCAGGATCTTGCGCTCGCGCAGGGCGGACGCGACCTCGGCGGCGGGCCGTGGAGGTTTGACGAACACGAAGTTGGCCGCCGACGGGACGAGCTCAAAACCCATGCGGGCCAGCGCCTTGCTGAGCGCCGCCCTGTTGGAGATCACCTCATCGACCAGCTTCTGGTGGTAGCCGTCGTCCTGGATGGCAGCCGCCGCGGCCACGATCGCAAGCCGGTCGACGTTGTAAGAATCCTTGACCGAGTCGAGAGCGGCGATCACGGCGGCGTCGCCCAGCGCAAAGCCGATGCGCAGCCCTGCGAGGCCATACGACTTGGAGAAGGTGCGCAGCAGCACCAGGTTGTCGTGCGAGGCCAGCAGGTCCAGGCACGAGCGTGGCGCGAAATCGACATAGGCCTCGTCGACCGCCACCACCCCCGGCGATGCCGCGATGACCGCCTCGATGGCGGCCTGGTCGAAGAGCGCGCCGGTGGGCGAGTTGGGATTGACGATGAACTTCAGCGGCGCTGGGTCGGAGGCAAGGCTCGCCGGCAGCTCTGAAGGCAGCTCGGTCGGATGCAAGGACGGGGACGCCCCGTGAATGCGACACAGGGGCTCGAACAGCGGGTAGGTGGGAGTCGGGTACGCCACCCGGTCGCCGGCGTCGGCGAAGGCTCTGAAGCACATCTCGATCAGCTCGTCGCCCCCGTTGGCGACCGTCACCTGGGCCAGGTCGAGGCCGAAACGCTTGGCGATCGCGCGGCGGGCGGGCGCGGCGGTCGGGCTCGGGTACAGCCGCAGCGAATCCCCGGCTGCCTTCTTGATCGCCGCGACCACGCGTGGCGAGGGAGGCAGGGGCGACTCGTTGGTGTTGAGCTTGACCCACCCCTCGCCGTCGGGCGGCTGCTCGCCGGGGACGTACGGCTGGAAGCCTTCGAGGCCCTTCCTCAGGACGCTTTTCGGCATGCGAGAAGAAAAGTCTCAAAGGCGAGACGCGGGCTGACGTTTTGCTCCAGGTAGCCGAGGGTGTCGTACGAAAGCTCGAGCAACCTGGCCCACTGGCCCTGCTCCCGGCCGCGGCTCCCCAGCATGCGACGGCGGATCTCGATCTGCCAGCTGGCGATCGCGAACAGCGCCGGATCCTCCTCATCACCCTCGCTGCGCCGCCAGCCCATCTGGGCCGAGTCGAGCTCGGCCGCGACCCGCAGCGGCACGTCGGCCGGCGCGCCGAACACCTCCTCCAGCCTGTGGGTCCAGGCGTGGTGCAGCTCGACCACCGCTGGGTCCTTGGCCCGCCGCATCGCCCAGCCGGGCCGGCCGCCCGCGAGATCGGCCACGAGGCGCGCGCGCCCCGGCTCGACCTCGTGCGCGACCAGCAGCTTCTCGATCTCCGGCGCCGGCACCGGGTGGAAGAAGAGGCGCTGGCAGCGCGACACGACGGTGGGCAGCACGACGAAAGGGTTGAGGCTCGGCGTGGTCAGGACGATGACCCTGTGCGGATGCGGCTCCTCCAGGGTCTTGAGCAGGACACCCTGGTCCTGGTCGCGCAACCGGCCGACGTTGACCAGCAAGGCAATGCGCCGGGACCCCACCGCAGGCTTGAGGTTGAGGAAAGCCTGCAGGGAGAGCTCGTGGAACTCCGGCGGCTTTTCGGGGAGCAGCCGGATCTCGTTGATCGACAGCGGCTTGATACGGTCGTCGTCCCAGTAGTCGGGGTGCCGCGTCAGCGGAGCCTCCGGCAGCAGTGCAGACGCCAGGGCGCGCGCCGCCGTGGACTTGCCCAGCCCGGATTCCCCGATGAAGAGGTATGCGTGAGCAAGCCGGTCGGATTCGACCTGCGAGCGCAGCTGGCTGAGGGCCTGGGCGTGACCGGCGATCCCAGCGAACGGGTCGGTCACGGGATCTGAGGCGGCGCCGCTCGCCGGGCTTTGATCTCGCGTTCCATTTCGAGGCGCTGCGCGCGCCCCTGCAGCCAGACCTCTCGGATACGCTGCAAAGCCGTCAGGTTGGTCAGGACCGCCAGCAGGAAGATGACCGCGTAGAGCACCGCGCCTCCGAAGGCGGTGCCGAAGAGCAGGCCGATGACCGTCACGACGACGCGTTCAGGCCGGGCAAAGAGCCCGGTCTGGCAGCTGAAGCCCAGGCTCTGCGCCCGAGCCCTCACGTAGCTGACCAGAAAGGAGCCGGCGAGCGCGGCAAGGGTGGCCAGCACGAGCCATCGCTGAAGCGGCCCGCCCACGGTCACGAAATACGCCGCGAGGCCGATGTAAACCGCGCCCTCCGAATACCGGTCGAGCGTCGAGTCCAGGAACGCGCCGTACGGGTAGCTGGCGTTGGTCGAGCGCGCCAGCGCTCCGTCGAGGATGTCGCACGTGCCGGCGAAGATCAGGACGACGCCGGCCCAGCGCAGCTGGCCGAAGGCGGCCAGGCCCGACGCGATGACGGTGAGGCAGAAGCCAACTACGGTGACCTGGTTGGGGGTCAGGGGCACCCGGCCGGCCGCGGACATCAACGCCTCGGCACGGCGCCGGACCCAGGCTTCAAATCGCGTCGTGAACATTCGCCACCTCGATCGCTTTCACCGGTTGCACGGCGGCCGTCTCGATCGCTTCCTGGTAGACCTCGACCACCTCGTTCGCCACCGCATCCCACGAGTAACGGCGCGCCTTCTCGTGCGCGTAGGCGCCCATGCGACCGCGCAGCTCGGCGTCCCTCGCCAGCACCACGAGCGACGCGCCGAGCTCCCGCCAGCTGTTCGGCTGCACGGTGATGCTGTCGCGTCCGGGCTCGAGCACCGACATGTAGCCTGGGATCTCAGTCGCCACCACCGGGAGGCCTGAGGCCATGGCCTCCAGCAGAACGATGCCGAAGCTCTCGGCGCCGGTGGCGGGTGCGCAGAAGATGTCCGCGCTGTCGTAGTACCGCGGCTTGACAGACTCGGGCACGTAGCCGGCGAGCACCACGTTGGGGAGCCGGTGGCGCGACACGTACGACTCGACCTTGCCGCGTAGCGCGCCGTCCCCGACGATGATGAGCCTGACCTTCGGCACGCGCGACTGCATGAAATGGAATGCGCGCAGGAGGTCGCCCACGCCTTTGCGCTTCTCGAGCCGCCCGACGAACAGGATGTTGACGTTGTCGTCCTTGAGGTGGCGGATGGGAGCGAGTCCGGGCCGGTAAGTCAGCGTGTCGATGCCGTTGGGGATGACGCGCAGGGGATAGTCAGGGAAGTAGCGGTTCACGAATGCGCGCGCCGGCTCGCTGACGGCGATGCCGCGATGCAGGTGCTCGAGATACGGCTGCAGCAGAGGCCGGCCGTAGTAGTAGCCGACGTTGGAGCGCGCGAACGCGTGAAACGTGCCGACGTTGGCGGTGGTGGACATGCGCAGCATCGTCATCGGGAGCGCCGGCATGAGCGGCTCGTGGAAGTGGACCACGTCGAACCGCTCTTCCTCCATGATCGCGGCCACCCTGGTGGCGAGATGGAAGCTCAACGTGATGCGTGCCACCGAATCGTTGACCGGGATCGAGATCGGGCTTCCGATCCGGTAGAAACGGGCGGAGTCGAAGTCGATGTCGGCCCGGCTCGACGGCGCAAAGATGCGAGCTTCGTGGCCGAGCTGGCGCAGGCGGCGGGCAAGGTGACGGACATGGTCGTTGACGCCGCCCGGCGACGCAAAGTCATAAGGGGAGACGAGCCCGACCCTCATGCCGGCTCCCCACGTTGCCTGTAGGCCGGATTCATTCCGGCCGTCACCCAGACGTTCACACTCCCGGCGCCACCCAATCGTGGCTTGGAGAGGGGGGTCCGCGGAGGGATCCTGATCCCCCCGCGCCTTCTCACGGCGAACCCTCCCAGATGCGGTGCGGGACGTGCCACTGCTCCGGGTGGCGGCGGATGAAGCCCTCGATGTGCCTGAGGAGCTCCTCGGTGGCGCGAACCTGGTCCTCCTTGGGATTGCCCGTGTCCTTCGCGAAGACCAGCGGTGCGCCCTCGGCCTGGTAGGAATCGTCCGCCAGCCGGTAGGCGTACACCGGGAACAGAGGAACCCCCAGGCGCAGCGCGATCGCCGCGGGGCCCAGCGGGATCGGGGCCGGCCGCCCGAAGAACGGCATGATGTGGCCGGTGCCCGTGATGTCGCGGTCGATAGCGGTGATCACCATCTCCTGGTCCTTCAAAGCTTGCAGCACTCGCCGGATCCCGCCATGGTCGAGCGTGAGTACGCTGATCCCCAGGCGGGCCCGCGTGTCGCGGTACCACTCGAACAACGGGCGCGGGTCGAGCTCCTCCGCGAAAAAGCTCACCGGCGCCAGGGTCGCGGACCAGATCGCCGCAACCACCTCGTACGAGCCCATGTGGCACGAGACGACCAGCACGCCGTTGCCCAGCGAGCGAGCCTCTTCCAGGTATTCCCAGCCCTCGACCTTCAACAGCGGACGCATGGCTTCGATCGAAGCCGTGGGCAGCATCATCAGGTCGGCGTATGCCTTGGCGTGGTTGCGGAAGTTGAGCCAGGACGTCAGCCGTAGGGCCGCCGGGTCGTCCGCCAGCTCCGGGCACGCGACCTTCAGGTTGAACTCGAGGCGCGGCCGCGCCAGGGGCGAGAACCACCATGCAAACCGAGCCGCGACCACCGCGAGCGCGTACGCCCAGGGTCGAGGCAATCGCTCCACGATCGACTGCACGGCCTTGAAAGCGCGGTATTGCCACACTCAGTCGGAAGGAGGCTTGAACATCGGACGGAACGCGTACCACTGGTCGGGATGCTCCTTGATGAAATCCTCGAAACGGTTGACGACCCGCTGCATGAGGCTCTCCTTGGTCTCGCCATGCGACCAGGAAAGCGCCGGATCGAGATGGACCCGATGGCGGCCAGGGCTCGTCATGTACTGGCAGGCCGGAAGCAGCGCGGCGCCCGTCTTGATGGCGATGGCGGCCGGCCCGCCGGGGACCACCGCCCCGCGCCCGAAAAAGCGCACGCTCACCCCGGGCCCTTGCTCGAGGTCGCAGAGCAGGGCGACGATCCTGTTCTCTTCGAGCGCCCGCGTGATCGCGCGCACGGCGGCACGGCCGAGGGCGATGACGTCCAGCCCGAACCGCTGGCGCGTGCGCACCACCGCCTCGTTGAGTGATCCTGGAAAGGTCTCCGCCACCGCCGAGATCCGATAGCCCAGCGCCCCGGCGTACGAGCCGGCCATGTCCCACGAGCCCATGTGCGGCACGGCCATGATCACGCCTTTGCCGTGAGCGAGCGCGGCATCGAGGTCGTCGCGGCCCTCGACGCTGACGCGGCTGATGACCTCTTCGCGCGACAGGCTGCCCATGAGGAGGAAGTCCATCAGCATGCGGCCATAGTTTTGGAAGGCGCGCCTGGCGACGCGCGCCACCTCCGGGTCGGACCGGTCGCGGTCGAGCGCGGCGGCATAGTTTTCCAGCGCCGCCCGCCTCTGGGCTGGGCTGAGCCAGAACCACGCCGTCCCGCCCGGCGCCGCGGCGGCGTGCCGGACCCGGGCGGGAAGCGCCCTTATTGCGCGAGCGCCGGCGGCGTAGCTAGTGGCGAGCAGATGCAGTCGCGGTCTTGGCTCGGCCGGCGGTGCGGGCGCGGACGCTGCTTGTGGCTTTGACTGTGACCTTGGGTGCCGGCTGCCCGGCTGCGATGAAATCCTCCACGAGCTTTTTTGCCTCGTTATCGCTGTACTGCACCGGCGGGGACTTCATGAAGTAGGAGCTCGGTCCCTCCAGCGCGCCTCCGATCCCGCGGTCGAGCGCCAGCTTGGCGCATCGCACGGCGTCGATCACGATCCCCGCGGAGTTGGGCGAGTCGACCACCTCGAGCTTCAGCTCGACGTTGAGCGGTACGTCCCCGAAGGAGCGGCCCTCCAGGCGGATGTACGCCCATTTGCGGTCGTTGAGCCAGGGCACGTAGTCCGACGGGCCGATGTGCACGTTGTCCGCGCCCATGTCGTAGTCCATCTGCGATGTGACCGAGCGAGTCTTCGAGATCTTCTTCGACATGAGCCGCTCGCGCTCGAGCATGTTGAGGAAGTCGGTGTTGCCGCCGAAGTTCAGCTGGTACGTGCGCTCGAGCTTCACGCCGCGGTCGCGGAAGAGGCGGGTCAGGACACGGTGGATGATGGTCGCCCCGACCTGTGACTTGATGTCGTCGCCGATGATCGGCAGGCCCTTGTCCTCGAAGCGCTTCTGCCAGTACGGTTCGCGGGCGATGAAGACCGGGATGCAGTTGACGAATCCCACGCCGGCCGTCAGGGCCTGCTCGACGTACCACTTGGTCGCCTCCTCGGAACCCACCGGGAGGTAGCTGACCAGGACGTCGGCCTTGGTCTTGCGGAGGATGCCGACCACGTCGGAGGTCTCGCCGGGGGCTTTCTGGATGACATCGGCCAGGTACTTGCCGATGCCGTCGTGCGTCATGCCGCGGTGAACTTTGACGCCAAGCTTCGGAACCGTGTCGAACTTCACCGTGTTGTTGGCGCCCGCGAAGATCGCCTCCGATAGATCGAGTCCGACCTTCTTCTTGTCAATGTCAAACGCCGCCACGAACTCGATGTCGCTGATGTGATACCCGCCGAGATCGACGTGCATCAAGCCCGGCACGGAGTCCTTGGGAGACGCGTTGCGGTAGTAGTGCACGCCCTGCACCAGCGAGGAGGCGCAGTTGCCGACCCCGACGATGGCGACCCGGACCTTGCCGTTCTTGTGTCCGTTCTTCTGTCCATTCTTGTGACCGTTCTTCTGATTGCTGATCAAGCGCCGACCTCCTCACTGACTTTCACTCTTCCGGTTATTCCTAGCAACTGGTCCAACTGCGCTCGCTCGCGCGCCATGTTGTCGACGTCCAGGGAGCAATAGACCTGCCGGCCCTCGCGCCTCGTCCTGATGACCCCCCCTCCCCGAAGCATGCGCAGGTGCCATGAGATGCGGGGCTGGCTCATGCGCAGGTGCACCGCCAGGTCGTTGACGCTCTCCTCCCCGACCTGTCCCAGACGCTGCAGGATGCGCAGCCGCGTGGGGTTGGCAAGGGCCAGGAAGTGGTCCGGCAGTTCGTGGCGCGGGTTCTGGAGAAACATAAAGGTTGCTTTATAGAATTCTAACGCATAAAGGGTGCGTTATGTGTGGGATGCGACCGCCCTGGCGTGAGCTAGGAGTCGCGGACCAGGCCGAGGAACTCCGCGCGGGTGCGGGGGTCCTTGCGAAAGGTGCCGAGCATGCACGAGGTGATCATCTGGCCGCCAGGCTTTTGCACCCCGCGCATCTCCATGCACAGGTGGCGCGCCTCGACCACCACCCCGACGCCCTTGGGGGCGAGCGCGCCGCTGAGCGCCTCGGCGATCTCCCTGGTCATCTTCTCCTGCAGCTGAAGGCGGTGGGCAAACACGCCGACCAGGCGCGGGATCTTGCTCAAGCCGACCACCCTGCCCCGGGGCAGATACCCGACATGGCAGGCGCCGAAGAAGGGCAGCATATGGTGCTCGCAAAGGCTGTAGAAGGGGATGTCCTTGACCACGACCATCTCGTCGTAGTCCTGGTCGAAAACGGCGCCCGCGATGACATCCTCCGGTTGGATGCCGTAACCGTCGGTGAGCTCGCGCAGCGCCCGCGAAACGCGAGCCGGCGTCGCCTTGAGGCCCGCGCGCCCCGGGTCCTCGCCCAGCTCCTCGAGAAGGGACTCGACCAGGGCGGGGATCCGGTCCCCCGCCTTCAGCTTGGGTTTGGCCATCGATGAATGCTCACACAATTGAGTGGTGGATGCGATCACGGCGGCGCAGGCGCTTTCGGAGATCGGGTACCTGCTTCGGCAGGACCCGGACGAGAAGTTCAGGGCCAAGGCTTTCTCGGGGGCGGCGTGGTCGCTCGCGGTCCAGCGGCCCGACCTGGACTCACTGCACCAAACCAATGAGCTGACCACCCTCGAGGGCGTCGGCGCGGGCATCGCGAAAGTGCTCACGGATTTGATCGAGAACGGCCAGAGCCGATACCTCGAGCGGCTACGCGAGCAGATGAAGCAGCCGGCGCTCGAGGACGAGTCGACTCTCGACTTCTCCGATTACCAGGGCGACGTTCACTCGCATTCCGAATGGAGCGACGGCAAGGCGACGATGCTCGAGATGGCGAAGGGGGCCGCTGCCATGGGCTATCGATACCTCGGGGTCACCGACCACTCGCCACGCATCACCGTCGTGCACGGGCTCAACGCCGAGCGGCTCCTCGCGCAGTCCGTCCAGATGGCCGAGGTGCAGGAGCAGGTGCCGGGAGTGACTCTCCTGCAGGGCATCGAGGTCGACATCCTGGAGGACGGCGCGCTCGACCTCCCCGACGCCGTGCTCGAGATCCTCGACGTGGTCATTGCCTCGCCGCACGTCAAGCTGCGGCAGGAACCTTCCGCGATGACCGAGCGCATGCTGCGCGCCGCGTCGCACCCCCACGTGGACGTGATCGGCCATCCCACCGGCAGGCGGCCGGGCTCTCGCGAAGGCGCGACGTACGACTTCGAGGCGGTCTTCAAGGAGGCGGCGCGCCACCACGTGGCCCTGGAGATCGACTGCGACCCCGCGCGCATGGACCTGTCGCCCGAGATGGCGCGGCTCGCGCTGGCGTGCGGCTGCAACTTCACCCTCGACGCGGATGCGCACTCGCCCGCCGAGTTCGCCTACGTCCCGATGGGGATGTGGATGGCACGCCGTGCGGGCATTCCGCGGGATCGGATCCTCAACTTCCTCCCGCTCGAGGAACTTACGATGTCAGTTCACTGATGGCGCAAGTCGGGATCATGATCGAGGGCCAGGAGGGCCTGACCTGGGACAGGTGGCGGAGCATCTGCCACGACGCCGACACGCTGGGCTTCGCGTCGCTGCGCCGAAGTGACCACCTGATCTCGTTGATGCGGTCGCCTGAGCGCGACTGCATCGAGTGCTGGACCTCGCTCGCCCTGGCGGCCGAATGGACCACGCGGATCGAGTTCGGGCCGATGGTCAGCCCTATGACATTTCGCAACCCGTCGGTCCTTGCCAAGATCGCTGCCAGCGTGGACTCGCTGTCCGGCGGCCGCCTGCTGCTGGGCGTCGGAGCGGGCTGGAACGAGAACGAGCACACCGTGTACGGCATCCCTTTCCTGACCGAGAAGCAGCGCTTCGAACGGCTGGAAGACGGCATCAAGGCGATGCGCGCGATCTGGACCGAAACCAACCCCAAGCCGGGCCGCAATCCCATCCCGCTGCTGATTGGCGGCAAAGGCGCCAAGCGGACCCTGCCACTGGTCGCGCGCGAGGCGGCGGAGTGGAACCTCTCCCGTCTCGACGCCGACATGTTCCGGCAACGTCGGGAGGTGCTCGAACAGTGCTGCCGCGACATCGGCCGCGACCCGACCACAATCCGTCGCTCGGTGATGACCAGCTACATCGTCGGGCGCGACCGCGCTGAGCTGCGCGAACGCGCGGCCCAGGTGAGCCAGGTCATCCCGGACCTGCGCGGCATGACGCCGGACGAGGTGCTCGAGCACAGGAAAGAGGCATGGTTCGTCGGGACTCCGGACCAGATCGCCGCCAGGATGCGGGAGTTCGCGCCGTTGGGCATCGACCTCTTCATGTTGCAGCACTTCTTGCTCGACGACTCCGACGCCCTCCAGCTGCTCGCGACCGAGGTGATCCCGGCGGTCGCTTAACCCACGTCATTGGCACGATGAAATCGCCGGGCTGATTAACCTTACGGATGTGGACTTCGACCTCAGCGAACCGGAGAAGAAGTTTCGGGACGAGGTCCGAGCCTGGCTGAAGGCCAACGCGCCGCGCAACGACGGCCCCGGTGAGGACGACATGCAGGCCTTCGTCGACAGCCGGCGCGCGTGGCAGAAGAAGCTCTTCGAGGCTGGCTACGTCGGCATCACGTGGCCCAAGGAGTACGGCGGCCGCGGAGCGGGTTTCATGGAGCAGCTCATCTTCAACGACGAGATGATCCAGGCCCAGACGCCGGAGCCCATCAACGTGATCGGCCTGGGCATGGGCGGCCCCGTCGTGATCGCCCACGGCACCGACGAGCAGAAGAAGCGATACCTGGAGCCACTGCTGTCGGCGGACGAGATCTGGTGCCAGGGGTTCAGCGAGCCCAACGCTGGAAGCGACCTCTCAGGTCTGCAGACGCGCGCCGAGGACAAGGGCGACCACTACCTGGTCAATGGTCAAAAGGTGTGGACCACGCTGGCCCATGTCTCTCGGTGGTGCATGCTGCTGACGCGCGAACGCAAGGAGAGCAACCCGCGCGAAGGCCTCACGTACCTGCTGGTCGACATGGAGAGCCCGGGCATCGAGGTCCGGCCTCTCGTCCAGATCACCGGCGACGCCGAGTTCAACGAGATCTTCTTCAAGGACGTCAAGGTGCCGAAGTCGCAGGTCCTCGGCGAGCCCGGCGGCGGTTGGGCCGTAGCGATGACGACCCTGCTGCACGAGCGCGGCACGCTCGGCATGGCGCTAGCGACCCGAGCCCAGATCACCGCCGCGGAGCTGGCCGAGCATGCGCGCAAGCTGGGCCGCGGCTCGGATCCGCTGGTGCGCCAGAAGGTCGCGCAGCACACGATCGAAGCCAGGGCCCTGCAGCTCAACGGCTATCGCGCGGTGACGGCCGTCAAGCGAAACGGTATCCCGGGGCCGGAGGGCTCGATCCTCAAGCTCATGTGGTCCGAGCTCAACCAGCGCATGACGGAAACTGCCATCGACATCGCGGGACCCGCCGGACAGGTCGGCGACGGCGAGGGCTGGAAGTACCAGTTCCTGCGCTCGCGCGGGAACACCATCGAAGCGGGCACGTCCGAGGTCTTGCGCAACATCCTGGCCGAACGGGTGCTGGGCTTACCGCGCAGCCGCTGACCTCGCGGCCGGTAGACTCAGGCCAATGACGGCCGTCGCCACGCGCGCGGCCAGCACGACCCCCAAGAAGGGCATCGACCGAGAGGTCATGGCCGTCTTCGCGGGCCTGATGCTGGGTTCGCTGATCGCCTCCCTCAACATGACGCTGGTCGCGCCTGCTCTGCCGACCATCGTGGCGGAGCTCGGCGGAATCGCCGACTACAGCTGGATCCCGATCGCGGCCATGCTGGCATCGACGATCGTCGTACCGGTCGCCGGCAAGCTGTCGGATATCTACGGACGCAAACCGCTCTACATGACCGGGATCGTGGTGTTCGCAGTCGGGTCGGCGCTGTCCGGGATCGCTCCCAACTTCTGGTTTCTGGTCTTCGCGCGATTCGTCCAGGGCGCCGGCATGGGTTTCATCATGCCGCTGTCGCAGGCGATCATCGGCGACATCATCTCGCCGCGCGAACGGGGCAAATACCAGGGCATGATGGGCGCCTCGTTCGGGGTCGCATCGATCATCGGGCCGGCCGCGGGCGGCTTCATTACCGAGCACTTCTCTTGGCGCTGGCTGTTCTTCGTCAACCTCCCGTTTGCGGTCCTCACGCTGATCGTGGTGGCCGTCTACATGCACGTCCCCAACGAGCGCAAGAAGCATGAGATCGACGTCTGGGGGAGCGTGACCCTTTCCCTGGGCATCACCTGCGCGCTGCTGGCGACAGTGTGGGGCGGCGCACAGTACCCGTGGGGCTCGTGGCAGATCGTCGGCCTCTACTCGGCCGCCGCCGTCCTGCTCGCCGCCTTCGCGTGGGTAGAGACGCGAGCCGCGGAACCCGTGCTGCCGCTGAGGCTCTGGAAGAGCAGCATCTTCACGTTCTCCAACATTGCCGGGATGGGAGTCGCGATGTCGATGTTCGGCGCGATCTTCTTCCTACCGATCTTCGTGCAGGGGGTGATCGGCAACAGCGTCACCAACTCGGGCGCGATCCTCGTCCCGATGCTCGTGGCCATGATCGTCACCAGCATCGGCAGCGGGCAGTACATCTCGAGGACCGGCCGCTACAAGGTGCCGCTGCTGATCGGCCTTGCTGTGATGGGCGCCGGCTTCTACATGCTCTCGACTTTCGACGTGCACACGAACAACCAGACGGCGATCGAGGCCATGGTCCTGATCGGGCTCGGGCTGGGCGTGACGATGCAGACGTACACGCTCATCGTGCAGAACTCGGTTAGCCGCGAGGACATGGCGGTGGCGACCTCGGCGACTCAGCTCTCCCGCTCCATCGGCGCGGCCGTCGGCCTGGCCATCCTCGGCACGATCCTGACCGAGGGCATGACCACCTCGATGGCCAAGTACCTTCCCCCTGCTGCCCTTCAGAAGTTCCATGCTTCGGGCAGCTCGACGGCCGGCGCGGTGTTCGACCCCGCCCAGTTGCTCCGCCTGCCACCAGCGATCGCGAGTGGCATTCGTCATGGTCTGGCCGATGCGCTTCATCCCGTTTTCACGGCGGGGCTGCCGATCATCGCGCTCGCGTTTGTCGCCACCCTCCTCATCCGGGAGCTGCCATTGCGCCAGACCGCGCACGTGGCCGCCGGCAGGCAGGAGCGCGCTGATCCGGCAAAGGTCTGAGACCCGCGGCCTAAACTAGGCCGCACCGTGAACAGCCCCGCCTCCGACCGGCACCCGACCATCTGGGCGTTCTGGCTTGCGTGCGCCGTGGCGGTGGCCGCCGGCGTCGCTCCCATCGTGCTGGCGGGCACGTCCGGGCGCGAGAGCCTGGTGATCGTTCCGATGCTGGTGGCGGCGGCCGCGTATGCGGGCTGTGCCCTTTTGCAAAGCCAGGGCAAGGTGGTGGCCACCGCGCTTTACTTCCTGGCCGGGCTGGCGACCCTGTACGGCGCCCTCTCCATGCTCGCCGTGCCTTTGCGGCTGGCGGTGATCGGGACCTGCCGCCCCGCCCCTGCCGTGTGCGCGGCGGGCCTCGAGCGGCCGCTGACCGCCGCGGAGAACTCGGGCATCGGCTTCGCGGCGGCGCTCGGCATCGTCGCGGTGTTCCTGGGTTTTTTCGGGCTGGTCACCCTCTACCGCCGCCTGAACGCAGGGATGCCGGCCACCCCGACGGCTCGGCGCATCCTTCCTTTCGCCCCCGCACGGACGCCAGAGCCGGCCCAACCACCACCGGTGCGCCGGATTCCGCCGGTGGTCCACTCACGGCCCGCCGCGCCGGAAATCGCCGGTCCCGAGCCGCCACCAGAGCTCGCCGCCCCCGAACCGCAGCTGGAGCTGCCCGCCCCGGCTCCCGAGCTCGAGCTGCCGCCCCACGTCGACGTGTCCCAGCCGGCGGAGGCGGCCACCGAGCCCGCGCCGGCGTCCAGGCCTCGAAGAAACCGCAAACCCCTCAAGGACCCGACCACGCCCGACACCAGCGCCACTTAGACTCATCGGCGGTGGACTTCGCGTTCTCGGAAGAGCAGGAGATGCTGCGGCGATCGGCGCGCGAATTCCTCGCCAAGGAATGCAGCTCGAAGGTCGTGCGCAAGCTGATGGACAGCCCAAGCGCATACGACGCGGCCCTGTGGAAGAAAATCGCCGACCTGGGCTGGACGGGCCTCGGGATCCCTGAGCAGTACGGCGGCGTCGGCTCGTTCCTTGACCTGGTGGTCGTGCTCGAAGAAGCTGGACGAGCTCTTCTGCCCGGCCCCTTCTTCGCGACGATGGGGCTCGCGGTTCCCGCCCTTATCGAGGCCGGCAGCGAGGCCCAGAAGAAAGAGGGCCTCGGCGCGATCGCCGAAGGGTCCGCCCGAGCCACGCTCGCCTTCACCGAGCCGTCTGGTCGCTGGGATGCCGCCGGGGTCGGTCTGACCGCCAAGCCGGCAGGCGGTGGCTGGCGGCTCGACGGCATCAAGCTGTTCGTACCCGACGCCGAGAGCGCCGACTACATGGTGGTGGCGGCGCGCACGCGCGGTGATGGCGAGGACGGGATCACCCTTTTCTGGGTCAAGGGCCGGCCAAAGGGGATGAGCGTGACGCCACTCAAGACGCTGGACATGACTCGGCGCTGGGACGAGGTGCGTTTCGACGGCGTCGAGCTCGGCGCCGACTCCGTGATGGGCGCGCCCGATAAGGCGTGGCCGCATCTGAAGAGGGCTATGGAGTGGGCCACAGCCGCGCTGTGCGCCGAGATGATGGGCGGGGCCCAGAAGGTGCTCGAAGACTCGACCGAATATGCCAAGACCCGGCAGCAGTTCGGCAAGCCGATTGGGATCTACCAGGCCGTCTCGCACAAGCTGGCGGACATGCTCGTGCTGTCGGAGAGCGGTCGCTCAGCGACCTATTACGCCGCGTGGACGGTCGACGCCGACGCGCCCGACCGCTCGCTCGCGTCGTCGATGGCGAAAGCCTACGTCTCCGACGCGTATCGAAAGGTGGCAGGTGACGGTATCCAGGTGCACGGCGGAATCGGCTTCACCTGGGAGCACGACATGCACCTGTACTTCAAGCGCGCCAAAGCGTCGGAGGTGACCCTGGGTGACGCCACGTATCACCGAGAGCTCGTCGCACAGGCGCTCGACCTCTAGCGGAGCAATGAGGATGCCGTGGGTCTTGCTCGGCCTTGCCATCGGGACCGAGGTGGT
>DATITA010000121.1:0-4130 GCA_035468355.1 Candidatus Dormiibacterota bacterium | reverse complement strand
TTTGTACTCGAGTGTGGCGACTTCAGGAAAATGCCAGAGGATCGACGCGTAAAAGTCGCGCCAGGCCAGTTGGTCGAGCCACGCCCTGACGCCGCTGTCGGCCTGCGGCGTGTTGCGGACGGCTTCGAGAGCCGCGCGGATGAGGGTCCGGACCGACAGGACCCCAAAGCGCAGATCGGCGGACAGGCGCGACGTGGCGTCAGCGGCAGGATCGTCGCGAGCCGTCGCGTATCCGCCCAGTTTTCCTTCGACGAACGTCGTGAGCCGGCGCGCCGCCGCTGGTTCGCCAGGCTCCAGGATCCGATCCCCTGCGGCCAGTCCGAGCTCGCGCCGCCCTGGCAAACGCTCAGTTCTGGGAAGAGCGCGGGCGGCGAGGAAAGCCGGGGTGCGCGCGGCCGGCGGTATGCCTGCGCCGAGGCTCGAAGCGAAGCGCCGCCGGCATGCGCTGAAGGTGCGAAGCGGCGGCAGGCTCGACGGATCCAGCAGCAGCTGCTCGGCCGACAGCCATAGCGAACGACCATCCGATTCGAGCATCTGCGCTACTGCTCCGTCGCGGGTTCGGGCATAAGGCTCGAAATCCCTGACCGCGGTAACCAGTCGAGCCTCGGTTTCAGCCGCGAAGGCCGGCACCACCTCGCGCGGGCTGCCGCGCCGGATCACGAGCGCGGACCCCAGGCGGCGGAGAGCGGCGTCGAGCTCGGCCAGCGCTCCAATGAGGTAGGCGACGCGGCTCGCTCCGGTATCGGGGCTTTGAAGGATCGCCGGGTCCAGCACGAACAGCCCGATCACGGGGCGGCCTCCTTCGCCTGCTTTGGCGATGGCCTGATGGTCGAACAGCCGCAGGTCGCGCCGGAACCAGTGGATTGCCGTTTCGATGCGACTCAGTGTGGACCGGCTCGCGACCGGCCATGCCCCCGGCTCTGGCCGTGGGGCCGTCTCAAGAAGATCTCATGCCGACCGCTTGGGCAGGCGCTCGAGCATGTCGTCTGAGGTCAGGCCGTTGGTTGTAGGCGGCCTCAGATTTTCAAGAATCAATCACGGGATCAGTCCGGCCTCAAGCGGAAGACGCGTATGCCTCCGCCAGCCACCCGGTCTGGACGTATTCGGATCGGAACGCGATCGAGTCCATCGGGTTCGACCCGCCTCGACTTGCCCGAAACTAGATCTGTCAGCCGGAGTTTTCGTGAGTGCCCGTATCCGAGCTTCTCCAGGTTAGGAGCGATTCGGCATGTGATGGCAACCGGCGTGTCGTTCCCCACAACGATGATGGCGTCCTCGCCACCTAAGTACCGCGCAAATGGGACAAGAGAGGACGCTCCATTTCCAGGGACTCGTGTGATCAATGCGGCGCCTGAATCCCCATTCAACAGCCGAGAGGTTTCGTGGCGAACCCGCAGCATGTCGGCAGCGTCTTGGACCATTGCGGCGTTCGATGGTTGTTCGAGCTGAGACCACTGGAGCTGATTGCCATACAGCCAGCCTCCTGGGCCGCCGGTTCCAAATAGGCCTTGTTTGAGGTTTGGCAACGGGACCGGGGTGGCGTCGAATTCCTCGCCCGAGAACATCACCGGAATGTGGGGACTAAGAAGGGCACCGTAACCCAGCTTCGCCCGCGATCCCCGAATCACGTAGTGATTGCCGGGCAACGCCTCCCAGCCACGGTCATGTGAGCTCACTTGCATCGTGTACAGGCCCGGCCCATTTCCGATCGAGTGGCGGATGTCGACGGTAAGGTACTGATCGGAGCTGAAGTCGAACGTGTCCTGCTGACTGAAGTGGTAGCGCTCCGCCTCAGGGAAAACGACTATGTCCTTACCGGCCTCCTGCAGTCTGGAGGTGATTTCATCCCACAGGGTTACGTCGCCCAGGGCTACATCGATTCGAAAGCCATCAACGTCGTAGTCCAGCGCGTGGCTCATCCAGAGATCCACCCACCAGCGGCGAAACTCGGGTTGCTGGTAGTAGTAGTCAGCCATTCCCCAGCTCGAACCCCGGAACCAGGCAGGGTGCTCTTTTACGAGACTGCTGTCCGCCAACACCCCGTGCGAAACGACGTCCAAGAAGACTCGGATGTCATGAGAATGAGCCGCCGTGACAAGCTCTTTGAGGTCTGCTGCCGTACCCAATGCCGGCTCGATGCGATCGGGCCGATCGGCCGCATAGGCTGACCAGATCCCGTAGAAGTGGTTGCTCGCCTGGCTGTGGCCAGCCATCCAGATGGCGTTGATGCCAAGCCCACGCAGGTACGGAAGCTTTTGGCGAAGTGATCGGAAGGTGCCGCTGCCGCTGCCATCGCCCACTCCGTTCGGGGACGTGAATGCGCGGGGATTGAGCTCATAGATGACGAGGTCTTTGGCCCACCCAGGCGCAGGTGTAGGACGCTGCTCGGCAGTCACAAGCCCTGGATGGCGGAACAGAACCGGATCGCAGCTGCTGTGCCTTCACCCGATGAGGCCGTGCGCACGACCAGGGCGATTACGAAAGATCGCGCCAAACAGACCATGCATAAGTGGTCATGAGATCCGACTCAAAGACTGCCTATAGCCCGACCCCACCCACGAGGCGACCTACCCCCGCCGTGACCGCCATTGCCAATCCCCCTCCTACGCAGACCCTCACGGCTGCCCGCAGCAGCGGCGCGCCTCCTGCACGGGCCCCTGCGACCCCAAGCGCCACCAGAGCAAGGAGAGCGCTGACCACAACCGCAACAGTCCGAGCGCCGGTTGGGACCAGCAGGAAGGCGACAATCGGCAACACTGCTCCGGTCGTGAAGCTGAGCGCCGAATAGAGCGCCGCTTGGACGGGACGAGCCTGGATGGCAGCCATGCCGAGCTCGTCACGGGCGTGGGCGCCAAGGGCATCAGCAGTCGTCAGCGCTTCAGCCACCTTCGCGGCCAACTCCGGTGGAAGACCACGTTGGACATAGATCGCGGCCAGCTCTTGCTTCTCGCCATCGGGATGCGCTTTCAGCTCTCTGCGCTCCTGATCGAGGTCGGCTCGCTCAACATCGCGCTGGGAGCTAACCGAGACGTATTCGCCGGCGGCCATCGCCATAGCTCCAGCGACCAGCGCGGCCACGGCCGCCGTAAGCACGAAACTGGTCGAGGCTCCAGCTGCAATCACGCCGATTGCGACGCTGGCAACCGAAACGATCCCGTCATTGGCGCCCAGCACGGCGGCTCGCAGCCATCCGGCCCGCTGCCCCCTGTGACGGACTGTGTCGACCGTACCCACGGTGCGCAGTCTATCGATAGGCGCGTGGATACCTGCGAACATCGAGCGACTGAAAGCGCTGGGATCTACCCCGGGTGTCATGAGCTAACCTTCGGAGAGGGCGCCGGCGTAGCTCAATTGGCAGAGCAGCTGTTTTGTAAACAGGTAGTCTGTCTCTGAGATCGAAATCGGCCCAAAAGGCCTAATGACCAGCTGTTTAAAAACAACTGAACACCGCCTCGAGTAAGACGCGAATGCAGCTTACTCCTGGCCTTGATGAGGGCCCATGGGCTGCCACTCCGCGGCCGGGTCAGCGGATCTTGATCTCCTTGCGCATGGCCTCCCACGCTTCACGCGCGTCCTGCACTGAGCCCGCGTCCTCGATGGTCGAGATGTCTCCAGGGTCCTTGTCGAGCGTCACGGCTTTCAAGACCCGGCGCATGATCTTTCCGCTCCGGGTCTTCGGCAGCATGCTTACGAAGTTGAGGTCGCCGATCACGGCCACCGGCCCAAGCTCGCGTCGCACAGTGTCGAGCAGCTCATGCCTCAGCTCTTCGGAGGGCTCATAGCCCTTCTTGAGTACGACGAAGGCTGCGATCACCTCCATGCGCACAGGGTCGGGTCGGGCAGTGACGCCGGCTTCGGCAACGCCTGGGTGGCGAAGAAACGCCGTCTCGACCTCGATCGTGCCGATCCGATGACCAGCGATCTTGATGATCTCGTCTGCGCGACCGCTGAACCACACATAACCGTCTTCGTCGAATGACGATGCGTCCCCGCTGAGATAGAGCGTTTTTCCTGGGATCCGCCGCCAGTAATCGTTTGCGTAGCGATCGACCTCGCCCCAGAGGGTGGCCGTGAGGCCCGGAAACGGTCGCTCGATCACCATCATCCCTTTCTCGTTTGGTCCCAGCGGC
>DATITA010000120.1:0-64979 GCA_035468355.1 Candidatus Dormiibacterota bacterium | reverse complement strand
CGGCAACGGCGGCCTCGGCGGAGGGAATCTCCTCTTCGACCTTCATCTCGCGCTTGTGCACGATCTTGACGATGAGCTCGTCGGGGTCCAGCAGCACGGTCACGCCCTTGGGCACGCTCAGGTCGGACACGCGAAGCTCGGAGTCGATGTCCTCGAGCGGGGTGATGTCCACCTCGAACGCCTCCGGGATGTCGGACGGAAGGCACTCGACGCGGAGGGAGTGGACGGGCTGGAGGACGTCGGCGTCGCCGCGCTTGACCGCGGCCGATTCACCGGACAGGTGCACCGGCACCTCGACCGTGATCTTCTCCTCCAGGTTGACCTGGTAGAAGTCGACGTGGATCGGGCCCAGCCGCCGCGGGTGGGTCTGGATCTCGCGGACGAGGACTTTCTCGGTGCGGTCTCCGTCCACGAGCAGATCCACCAGGTGGGTGCGCCCTGACTTGATGAATACCTTCTGAAACTCCATCCGGTCGAGGACGAGCGAGGTGGGCTTGGTGCCATGCCCGTACACGACGGCCGCGAGCTTGCCCTCGCGGTGCAGTTGGCGCGAGCGCTTGCCGTCGGTCGGTCGGATGGAGGCTTTGAGTTGCATGGATCGGCCTCGGGTTGGGAGGCGCTGGTTATGATACCCGAAAGCCGCGCGGCGACCCGCCGTGCGCGTCCAAATCGAATACCCAGGAGGGCACCTCGGAATGCAGAACCCACCGCCTCCCCCACCGCCCAGCGGCGGCCCTCCGCCTCCCCCGCCGCCCAGCGGTCTGCCGCCGATGATGCCGCCCCCACCGCCGGGTGGAGGAATGCCGCCGATGATGCCCCCGGGCGGGGGCTACGCGATCGCCACCCCGGGTAACCTGGCCAGCCCCGGCACGCGCATCGTGGGGGGGCTGATCGATGTGGTCATCCTCATCGTCATCAACGGGGTGATCGGCACGATCCTCCAGAAGGTGAGCGGGCTGGCGGGCCTCGTCGACCTGGCCCTCGACGTCGTCTACTTCGCCTACATGTGGAGCTCGCGGGGCGCCTCGATCGGCATGATGCCGTTCGGGTTCAAGGTGCGAGACATGGCGACGGGCCAGTACCCCACCATGGGAAAGGCTGCTCTGCGAGGATTCATCTGGGTCCTCGAGGTCGGCTTCACGATCTGCATCATCGGAGCCATCGGGTGGCTGTGGCAGCTGTGGGATCCCCAGAAGCAGGCGATCCACGACAAGGTCGCCGGAACGATCGTCACGACGAACTAGCAACTCTGTCTGCGCTGGGCCGCCCCGCGTGCGGCCCAGCGCACTTCCCCGCTCCGCGGGGGTTTTCACTTCCCCCGCTTGCGGGGGATTTTCACTTCCCCACCGAGTGAGGAAGGTGGCCCGCAAGGCCGGATGGCGACGTCCAATTCTTATCCATAGCCCAACCCAGCTTTGATCGGGGGCGCGCTCCGCTCTTTGGTTAAGAACGAAAACCAGGGTCCAACCCGGTTCTGATCAGGGGCGCCCTCCGCTTATTGATTCGAAGCAAAACCCGGGCCGGCGCCGGGCTGATCAGGGGCGCGCCCTCCGCTACATGATTTGCTTCAGCCGCTCAGCCGCTCAGGCGCCCTCCGGGAACCTCTTCCTGAGCCACTCGATGATGGTCTGGAGGGGCGTGCCGGGGGTGAAGATCTCCGCGACGCCCTGCTTCTTGAGGGTCACGATGTCGTCGTCAGGGATGATCCCGCCGCCGAAGACGGTGATGTCGGTCGCCTTACGGCGCTTCAGCTCGGCCACGACGGCGGGGAAGAGCGTCATGTGGGCGCCCGAATGGATCGAAAGCCCGATCACCTGGGCGTCCTCCTGGAGCGCGGCGTCGACCACCATCTCTGGCGTCTGCCGCAGCCCCGTGTAGATCACCTCGTAACCCGCGTCGCGCAGCGCGCGAGCGACGACCTTGACTCCGCGATCATGGCCGTCGAGGCCCACCTTGGCGACGATGATGCGCACCGGGCGGACGGCGGTCTGCGGCATGGCTAGACCACCGCTTGCTCGGTGTAGATGCCGAACACCTCGATCAGGCTCTGCATGATCTCCCCCTCCGTGGCGTACGCCCGCACGGCCTCGAGGATATAGGGCATCAGGTTGTCCGTCCCGGCCGCGGCCTTCTTCAGCCGGCTGAGCGCGTTAGAGCACCTCGCCTGGTCTCGCATCTTGCGCACCTCGCGAACGCGCGCGACCTGCTGGCTCTCTAGGCGCGGATCGATACGGAGAATCTCGATGGGCGGCTCGTCGTCGACCGTGAACTCGTTCACGCCGACCATCAGCCGCCTCTTCTGCTCGAGCTCCTGCTGATAGCGGAACGCCGCGTCCGCGATCTCCTTCTGGAAAAAGCTAGCCTCGATGGCGGGGATGACCCCGCCGAGCTCTTCGATTCGCTTGAAGTAGACCTCGGCCTGGCGCTCCATCTCGTCGGTCAGAGCTTCGACGAAGTAGCTGCCGCCCAGCGGGTCGATGGTGTTGGCGACCCCGGTTTCATAGGCGAGCAACTGCTGCGTGCGCAGCGCCAGGCGCGCCGCCTTGTCGGTGGGCAACGCAAGCACCTCGTCCATCGCGTTGGTGTGCAGAGACTGCGTGCCGCCGAGCACCGCCGCGAGAGCCTCTATCGCGGTGCGGGCGATGTTCAGCTCGGGCTGCTGCGCGGTCAGCGAGACTCCGGCAGTTTGCGTGTGGAACCGCAGCTTCCAGGATCGCTCATCCTGCGCACCGTAGCGCTCCTTCATCCAGCGCGCCCAGATGCGCCGCGCCGCGCGGAACTTGGCGATCTCCTCGAAGAAGTCGATGTGCGCGTCAAAAAAGAAGGAAAGACGCGACGCGAAGTCGTCGACGTGCATGCCGCGCTCCAGGCACGCGTCGACATACGCCATGCCGTCGGCGAGGGTGAAAGCGAGCTCCTGCGCCGCAGTGGACCCGGCCTCGCGGATGTGGTAGCCGGAGATCGAGATGGTGTTCCACTTCGGGACCTCTTTCGCGCAGTACTCGATGGAGTCGACCACCAGGCGCATCGAAGGCGCCGGGGGAAATATGAACTCCTTCTGCGCGATGAACTCCTTGAGGATGTCGTTCTGAAGGGTCCCGCCGAGGCCCGACGCGGGAACGCCCTGCTTCTCCGCCACAGCGATGTACATGCAGAGCAGGATCGCCGCGGGTGAGTTGATCGTCATCGACGTGGTGATGTCCCCTAGAGGGATGCCGTCGAACAGCGTCTCCATGTCCGCCAGCGAATCGATCGCCACGCCGCAATGGCCGATCTCGCCGCGGCTCGTCGGCGCGTCGGAATCCTGTCCCATCAAGGTCGGCATGTCGAACGCGACGGAGAGCCCGGTCTGCCCGTTCGCGAGCAGGTATTTGTAGCGGCGGTTGGTTTCTTCCGCCGTGGCAAACCCGGAGAACTGACGCATCGTCCACAGCCGGCCTCGGTAACCGCTGGTGTGGATGCCCCTCGTGTACGGAAACTGGCCCGGCAATTCCTCTTCGCGACGTGGGGTGTCGTCGCTCGTGTACAACGGCTTGAGGGGAACGCCCGAGATGGTGGACGTTTCGATTCCATCGTCACGGGAGGCGCTCTCCTCGAAGTCTTCCTTCCAGGCTTGCTTGGGGTCGCGGGCTCGGACCTTCATCCCAAATCCATTATCAGCCCGTTTTGCGGTCGAGGATCTCCTCCGCGGTGTTGTAAGGCGTTCCATTGTCGAAAAGGCGGCTGGCCAGCCCTGGGTCTTCGTCGAGCGCCCGGCGCACGCGTTCGCGCGCCAGCTCCGCCGCCACCTCGGCCGTCTCGTCCTTCAGGCGCTGCTCGAGAAGGCGGCGCCCGAGCCCGCTCGATTCGAGATGACGGCGATGTTCCAGCACCGCCTGCCACAGCTCGCCGATGCCTTCCTCGCGTGAGGCGACGGTGCTGACGATGGGGGGCTTCCAGGCCCTCGGCTCTCCGCCCAAAGATCGCGGAGCGGCCAGGCTGAGCATCGCCCGGAGCTCGGTGACGACTCTCATGTGGCCCTCGATGTCCGCCTTGTTGACGACGAACACGTCGGCAATCTCCAGGATTCCCGCCTTGATCATCTGCACGCCGTCGCCCTGGTTCGGGGTCAGCACCACGACCGTCGTATCCGCGACGGCCGCGACCTCCAGCTCCGACTGGCCGACGCCCACTGTCTCCACGACCACCTGGTCGAAGCCGAACGCGCCGAGCAGGCGGATCGCCTCGCGCGACGCCAGGGAGAGTCCTCCCAGGTGACCGCGCGCGCCCATGCTGCGGATGTACACCTTGGGGTCGAGCGCATGTCGCTGCATCCGGATGCGGTCCCCGAGGATGGCGCCGCCCGTGTATGGCGAGTTGGGGTCGGTCGCCAGCACCGCCACGGAGAGGTCCTGCTTGCGGAGCAGCTGCACAAGGGCGTCGACGAGGGTGGACTTGCCGCTTCCAGGAGCGCCCGTGAAGCCGACGACGCCAGGCGTCTTCTGCACCTCTCGAAGCGATCGCTCGAGATCTCTCACGGAGGCATCGCGACGCTCGACCAGGGTGATCGCCCTGGCCAGGGCGCGGATGTCGCCGGATCGAAAGCTCGACGCCAGGTCTGGGCCGGTCAGATTCTCACTCGCCCAAGAAGCGTAGGGCGAAATCGTGCCCGAGCACCACGACCAGACCGTAGGTCTGCTGACCGGCGGCCGGGACCGGGCTGGCAGGCGTCGCCTGGACGACGGTGCCCCCGAAGAAGCTCTGAAGCCACGCGGCGGTGAGAGGAAACTTGCCGCCCGAGTAGTCGAGGATCACCGTCTGCGCAGAAGGCTTGTGGGTGACAGGATCCGCGAGCTGCAGACCGGTCGGGTCGAACATCGAGGTGACCCGCCCGTCCAGGCCAGGGAATCTGGTCGCGCCGTTGGCAAACTGCACGGGCGCCTTCTCGGCCAGGGCCTTGGGGTCGATGAAGAGCGAGCTGATGTACTTGTGGATCATGGTGTAGGTCGGGTCGTCGGCGCACAACTGCGAGGCGCCCGCTCCCATGCCGCAGTCGAACGAATCCAGCAGGTTGCCATCACCGACGCCGGACGGCGCCGTCAAGGCGGAACGGATGATCGAGCTGTTCGGCAGGTTCCTGCCCCAGTCGAAGACCGCCTTCATATCCGATAACGACATGTCGGTGTGGATGTTCTTCTGAAGGGCATCCAGCAGCTGTGGCGCCTTCTCGAACCCATTGACCGTGGTCGCCTTCTTCTTGATCGCTTCCATGATGTCCTGCTGCCGGCGCGCGCGGCCGAAGTCTGAGGCCTGCTGCGGCTGGATCGCGTGCCGGGAGCGCGCAATCTCGAGCGCCTGCTCGCCGTTGAGGTGCTGGCATCCGGCCTTGAAGTGAATCGGCATGTAGCCGTTGTGGTAGTTCGGGTATTCGGGGTCGTCGAGGTTGGTGGTCAGGCACACGTCGACTCCACCGAGGGCGTTGACCATGTCGCGGAAGGCGACGAAGTCCACGGCGATGTATTTGTCGAATGTGAGACCCGTGACCTTGCCGACCTCGTGCTCCGCGGCCAGCCCGCCGGCATCGCGTCCCGAGTACTGGGACGCCACACAGCAGATGATGTCCGTGAGGGGCACCTCGTACGCCGCGTTGATCTTGTTGGTCCAGGTCCTCGAAGAGGGCGTCTGCAGGTTCATGGGCACGACCAGGTCTCGCGGAACCGAAACCATCGAGACGCGGTTGCTCGACGGGTCGATCGTCACGGCCATGATCGAGTCGGTGAGGTACGGGGCGTCGTTCTCGTATCCGCCCATTCCGAGCAGCAGGATGTTGACCTGCTGGCCGTGCTTCAGCTTGTACGCAATCGTGCCCTGCGTGGGCTCGACCGCCTGCACCACCTCACCGATGGGGTTGATGTGGTGGCCCGTGGTCGCGCTGATGAAGTCGTCGAAGCGCTTGTACGTGAGGGTCGCCCCCACGAGCACCGTCAGCAAGAGGACGGCAACGAGCGCCGCGGGGACCGACCTGGTCAGGCGGTAGGAGACGTTGTAGCGAGATCGCCTGGCCTTTCGAGGCCTGGCCCTAACCATGCGCACGGAGATTCTACTGTCCAGGTCCCGTGAAACGGCGACGGAGGCGAACTGGTTACGTCACGGCGTCGGCGAGCTGAAGGTTGCGGAGTGAATGGCGCCCGTGAGGTAGAGGAAGAAGAATCCGACGCTGGCGAGAAAGCCGACCACCCCGAGAATCAACCCGATGATCGCCAGCGTCCCGCCGGCGAGCGACCCGCCACTGGACGCGATCCGCTGGCGCGAGATGAAGCCCATGATCGCCGCGGCAGGGCCCAGCACGATGCCCAGGCACCCGAAGGAGCAGACCAGGCCGATGATCCCAACCACGAGCGAGGCGATGGCCAGGCCGTCGGTACGCGGGGCGGCATAGCCGGCCCCGCCGGTCGCAAAGCCCCCTGGGGGCGGGGGCACGAACCCTCCACCACTCGGAGGCGGCGGCGGAGCGAACCCTCCACTACTCGGAGGCGGAGGCGGCGGGAACCCACCACCACTCGGAGGCGGCGGCGGGACGTCTGGGCCCGACGGTGGCGGCGGTGGCGGTGGCAGGTCCGACATTCAACTCCTCCTTACGCGGCTTTCGCCGGGCTCGAGCCCTGCTCGAAACAATGAACGATCCACGCCTGCATGGCCAGCGAGTAACCCGTGCTGAAGAGGACTCCGACGCCGCACGCGACGATTCCGACCGAACCGATGAAGCTTGCGGCGATCAGCATAAGCCCGGCAACCAGGCTTGCCGCGAGAGAAGCTCGGACGGCGCGCACCACCTCCAGGACCCGCAGGCCCCCGGCGATCCCTCCGCGCTCGGTCGCAAGCACGATGGAGGGCATGGCGAAATTGAGCGCAAGAGAGCCCAAGGTTGCGAGGCTGAAGCTCAGGAGGCTGAGCAGCACGCCTCCCGAAACAGCGGCTGCATTGGCGCTGCCGCGACCCTCGTTGATGAAGATCAGCACGGCCGGCAGATACACCAGTCCTGCGATCAGTGCGATCGCGAGCCCGTAAATGAAGGCGACCACGAAAAGCCGGAATCCGCGGCCGATGTACCTCAGGTTGGCAGGCGGCAACCCATCGCGCCCAGCGCGTACCCGCTCGAGGGCGGCGAGCATCCAGCCGACGCCGTTGATCGCGCCCACGACCGGGATCAGCAGGATCAGCCCGATGACCACCACCTTGGAGACCCACTGCGGGTCGCGGGCCGGCCAGGCGAACGCCTCGGTGACCCGGTCCACCCCTGTCAGCCCGAGGGAGTACCGGACACGGCGACGAGGACGACCACCAGCCAGACCAGCGTCACGGCCGCTCCGATCGCCGTCGCGACCACTCCCATGACCCAGCCGGCGACCGCGGCGCCGCGGCCGCCGAGGGCTCCCTCAGAGCTGTCGACGCGGCCCACCGCCGACTTGCCCAAGAAATACGCGATGGGACCGAGGACCAAACCTGGGATCCCGAGGGGCAGGCCGAGCAGTAGTCCCATGACGGCGGCCAGCAGCGAGGCTATGGCGCGTCCGTCGGTTCCGCTCCGGGATTGCCGGGGAGGCGGTGAGGACGGAGGCGGATAGTACGGTGCGACCGCCGGGAGGGGCGGCGGAGGCGGCGCGACCGCGCTCAACGCAGCAGCGCCCTGGCCACCACCACGCGCTGGATCTGGTTGGTCCCCTCGTAGATCTGCGTGATCTTCGCGTCTCGCATCATCCGCTCGACCGGGTAATCCGAGATGTAGCCGTAGCCTCCGAGCAGCTGCACGCAGTCGGTGGTGACCCGCATCGCCATGTCCGATGCGAACAGCTTCGCCATGGCTGCGATCTTGGTCAGGTCCGGAGCTTTGGCGTCCACCTTGGTCGCGGCGCGATACACGAGATGGCGCGCGGCCTCGATCTGCGTCGCGATGTCCGCGAGCATGAACTGGATGCCCTGGAACGCCGAGATCGGCTGTCCGAACTGCTGCCGTTCTTTGACGTAGTTGAGGGCGTAGTCGAAGGCCCCTTCGGCGATGCCGAGCGCCTGGGCGCCGATGCCCGGCCGCGAGCGATCCAGCACCGCGAGGGCGATCTTGAAGCCGGCGCCCTCTTCGCCGAGCCGGTTGGTAACGGGGACCTTGACATCCTCGAAGACGATCTCGGCGGTGGGCGAGCCCCGAATCCCGAGCTTGTGCTCGAGCTTGGGCGCCAGCCAGGGGCTCGTCTCACGCTCGAGCACGAACGCTGAGATGCCGTGATGGTCGGAGTCCGGATCGGTCTGCGCGAAAACCACCAGGGTCCCCGCAATGCTGCCGTGGGTGATGAACTGCTTGGCGCCGTTGAGCACGTACTCGTCGCCATAACGCTTCGCGCTCGTCTTCATCGCCGCGGCGTCGGATCCGCTGCCTGTCTCCGAGAGCGCGTAGGCGGCCACCTTCTCACCTGAGGCGAGGGGCGGGCACAGTCTCTTCTTCTGCTCCTCGGACCCCGCGACCAGGATCGGGTATGAGCCAAGCGCCTGGACCGCAAGGATCAGAGACGAGCTCGCACACGCCTTGGCGATCTCTTCGATCCCCATGCAGATGGTGACCGACGATCCCGAGATGCCACCGTACTGCTCGGGAAAAGGGATGCCCAGGATCCCGTTTTCGGCGAAGAGCTTCTCGATGTCTTTGGGGTACTCGGCGGTTTGGTCGATCTCCGCAGCGCGTGGGGCCACGCGGTCCTGAACCAGCTCCCGGATGGTGTCCCTGATCGCGATCTGCTCGTCCGAGAACTCGAAATCCATTGGGGTGAGCTTAGCGGAGCAACTCTCTGGCGATTACCATGCGCTGGATCTGATTCGACCCCTCGTAGATCTGCAGCGCTTTCGCGTCGCGGATGTGTCGCTCAAACGGGCTGCCCGACACGGCGCCCGACTCCCCCGCCACCTGCAGCGCGTCGATCGCCAGCTGCATCGCAGTGTCCGTGCAGTGCAGCTTAGCCATCGACGCCTGCCGGGTGAAGGGACGGCCCCGGCTGCAGAGCCATGCCGCGTGGTAGGCGAGCAGCCGCGCAGACTCGAGCCGTGTCGCCATGTCGGCGAGCAGAAACTCGTCGCCCTGTTCATGGCCTCGGTCCTTCATGAGCTCCCGCGTCTCCTCGACGGCCGCCTGCGCGATGCCCAGGGCCTGGCCGGAGATGCCGATGCGGCCAGAGTCGAGCGCGCGCATCGCGACGGTGAAACCCTGCCCCTCGGCGCCCAGGCGGTTGGCGCCGGGCACCTCGACGTCCTCGAGGACGAGCTCGCCCGTCGGCGAACCGTTGAGGCCCATCTTGGAGAAGATTTGGCCCACCCGAAGGCCGGGGGAGTCCGCCGGGACCAGGAAAGCGCTGACCCCGGCCGCCTTCTCATCCGACCCGGTGCGGGCGAAGACCACGTAGAGGCCCGCCCGCCCGACGTTGGTGATGAAGACCTTGGTCCCGTTCAGGATGTAGCCGTTGGCGCTGGGCCTCGCGGTCGCCTTGAGGGATGCGGCGTCCGAGCCGGACGCCGGCTCTGTCAGGGCGAATGCGCCGAGCAGCTTGCCCGAGGCGAGGTCGGGCAGCCACCGACGCTTCTGGTCCTCGTCGCCGAACAAAAGGATGGGCTCGCTGCCGACGCTCGTGTGCACGTCGACGATCACCGACGTCGAAGCGCATGCCTGCGCCAGCTCCTCGATGCAGATCGCAAACGCCAGCGCGTCCAACCCGGCGCCGCCGTAATCCCGAGGAATCAGAACGCCCAGCAGACCGGCCTCGGCGGCGGCTTCGACCGCTTCGATCGGGAACCGGTGGTCGCGGTCTACCTCGGCCGCCAGCGGCCGGGCGACCCCCTGCGCCAGCTCGCGTACGGCGGACCGAAAAGCCGCGTGCTCAGGGGCGAGTTCAAGGTCCAAGTGATGCCTTAACTAGAATAAGGATCCGGCATGGAAGCAGGACCCAGGTATCTCGAGGGCACCACTGTTGGCAGTGGGCGCGACATCATCGGCGTGCGCCGCGATCGCATCGCGGACATCATCAGCACCGGTCGCGAGATCATCGGCCGTGCCAAATCGGAAAAACTCCTGCCCGAAACCATCACCGGCGCCACCGCCGCCCTCATGGTCACGATCGCAGGCTACGGCGAGCCTCTCTCCGAAGGCCAGTGGCGCGAGCTCGCGGGCGTGGTCGGCGGCATCATGCGCGACAACACCTACGCCGACCTGGCGCGGCTGCGCACTCTGATCACCCAGGAGCAATTTCTCAACGTAGCGCGAAATCAAGGGTATGCTCGCTTCATCCGCCGCCTCGACGATGGGCGGTGGGTATGTGAGCTCGCCCCCAAACTTGAAGACCTTCCAGACGAGTAAGAGCCTCCCGGCGGGCCTTGGCGCCGCGTTCAGGTCTCGCATCTTCCGCGTCTTTGTAGCGGCGGTTTTCACGTTTGCGATCCTGAGCCCCGCGGCCGTCGTGCTCGCGGTCGTCCTCACCGCCCCGCCGATGGTGCCCCCGGCCCCGGCTGTGCCTGTCGCCAACACCGAGCCCGCGCGCCTGCTGCCTGCCCCCGATGTACAGCAGTCGAGCCTTCCCCCGGCAGCGGCGAACGTCTACGAGAGCACGATGTCTGGGACGGTGCCGTGCCCGCTCTGCGAGCTCCCCCCGCGGGTTTACGTGCCCAACAGCAGCTCTAACACGGTCGACGTGATCGACCCTCGAACCTTCAAGGTGGTCGATCGGTATGCCGCTGGTTCGATCCCTCACCACATCACGCCGGCATGGGACCTGGGCGCCCTCTACGTCGAGAACGAGGGCTCGAGCAGCCTGACGGTGCTCGACATCCACACGGGCCGGCCGACCGGCCAGGTCATCTCGATCCCCTTTCCTTACAACCTGTACTTCACCCCTGACGGCACCAAGGCCATCGACGTGGTGGAAAGGTTCCGACGCATCGAGTTCCGAGATCCGCGCAACGGGTGGAAGCTGCTGAAGTCGGTCGGCATCCCTTGGCCCGGCGCCGACCACCTGGACTTCAGCGCCGACGGCAGCTACCTGATGATCTCCACCGAATACAGCGGCGTGGTGGCGAAAGTCGATGTCAACAGGATGGCGCTGGCCGGCTCAGTGCACGTGGGCGGCCTTCCGATCGACGTCAAGCTCTCGCCCGATGGCAGCGTGTTCTACGTGTCGAACCAGGGACGGATGGGAGTCTCCGTGATCGACCCGGTCTCGATGAAAGAGCTCCAGTTCATCCCGACGGGACGGGGCGCGCACGGCCTGGCCATCTCACGCGACACGAAGTCGCTCTACGTCTCCAACCGGTTGGAGAGCTCGTTCTCAGTGATCGATTTCGCCACCCGCCGCGTGGTCGCAAAATGGATCATCCCCGGGGGAGGAAGCCCCGACATGCTTCAGGTCAACCCGGACGGCACGCAGCTGTGGGCCTCAGGCCGCTATCACGCGACGGTCTACGTGATGAGCACGGTCACCGGGCAGCTCCTGGCCAAGATCCCGGTCGGCTCGCAGGACCATGGCCTGACCTACTTTCCCAACGTCGGCTTGCACAGCCTGGGCCACAACGGCGTCTACCGATAAATAGGCGCGGGGAAGGACAGACGTCCTCCCCCGCGGTACCCCCTCCTCTCCCGGGCGACGCATGGCGGCGATTGGAAAGTGCGCGTCAGGAGACGGCCGGAGTAAATCAGGCCTAAGTCTCCCCTTGGCATCAGATAGGCGGGCGCACGCCTCGTCAGCAACCCAGCAGGCGCGCGATCAGCATTCTCTGGACCTCCGAGGTCCCCTCGCCGATCTCGTTGATCTTGACGTCGCGCCAGTAGCGCGCGACGGGGTAGTCCTCCATGAAGCCGTAGCCGCCGTGGATTTGCACGGCGTTGTCGGCTGCCCGCTTGCAGGCCTCGGACGCGTACAGCTTGCACATGGCGGCGAGCATCCGGCACTCGTCGGTCGTCTCCTTGCCGGAGTGCGCGTAGGCGGACGCCGCCCGGTAGACCATCGTCCTGGCCAGCTCGGTCTCCATCGCCATGTCGGCGAGCTTGAACTGGATCCCCTGGTGCTTCGAGATGGCTTTGCCGAACGTCTTGCGGTCCTTCGCGTACGAAAGCGCGGCGTCGAGGCACGCTTGTGCCAGGCCCACCGAAAGGGCGGCGATGGCGATGCGCCCGCCGGTCAGGGTGTGCAGGAATTGGCGGTAACCGCCACCGCGCGCTCCAAGCAGGTTTTCCTCGGGCACCGCGCAGTCCTCGAAGCTCAGCGGATGGGTGTCCGAGGAATGCCATCCGAGCTTTCGATAGGACTCGTGCACGTGGTAACCGGGCGTGCCGGTGGGGATCATGATCGCGGTGATCTCCGGCGAGTGCCCCTTGGCCGGTCCCGTCACCGCGGTGACGGTCACTCCGGCCGAGATCTCGGTGCCGCAGTTGGTGATGAACTGCTTGGCCCCGTTCACCACCCAGGTTCCATCCTGCAGCTCGGCACGGGTCTTGGTGGCGCCCGCGTCTGAGCCTGCTTCCGGCTCGGTCAGGCCAAACGCCCACAGCTTGCGGCCGGCCAGCAGCTCCGGCAGCCAGCGCTCCTTCTGCTCCTGTGTTCCGAAGTCGTGGATGGGCGCAGCGCCCAGGCAAACCGCGGCCTCGAGCGTGATCCCGACGCCTGCATCGGCCCTCGAGATCTCCTCGATGGCCAGGCACAACGAGAGGAAATCGGCGCCGGCGCCCCCGAACTCCTCCGGAAACGGCAGGCCAAACAGCCCCAGCTCGCCCATCTGCCGGATGACGTCGTAGCCGAAGCTGTGATTGCGGTCGAGCTCCTCCGCCGCGGGGGCCACGACCTCGCGGGCGAAGTCGCGGCAGGTGTCACGGATCGAGCGCTGCTCGTCGCTGAGGTCGAAGTTCATCGTCTCAATGGTTGCACGGCCAGCCGCTAAATTGAAAAAGGTGATCGAAGCGCTGTACCGCGAGGGGATCAAGATCGTAGACGGCCTCGAGGACCTCGACGGGCCCAACGTGAATCCCGTGTGCCACACGCGCCTGTACTCGCACGGGACGCGGACGAAACGCGCCCTGCTGCTGCTCCACGGATTCACCAGCTGCCCACAGCAGTTCGACCTGATCGGCAGGATGTTTCACGCGCAGGGCTGGAACGTGCTCATCCCGCGCTATCCGCGTCATGGGTACCGGGACCGGTTGAACACGTCGATCTCCGAGCTACGCCCTGAGCACCTGGTCGCGCTCGCCAACCGGTCCGCGGACGCCGCCCACGGCCTCGGGGAACACATCACGGTGGCCGGGATGTCCCTGGGCGGATCGCTGGCGGGCCATCTCGCGCAGACCCACGAGCACGTCGAACGCGCTGTCCTGATCGCGCCGATGTTCGGACTCCGCTGGATACCGGGCGTGCTCCAGCGCCGCGTCGGCGCCCTCGCCCAAGCCCTGCCCAACTTTTACCTCTGGTGGGACCGGTCGCTGAGGGAGCGCCTTAAGCCGGACTACGGCTATCCTCGCTTCTCGACCCACGCCTATGCGTCGCTCTTTCACATCGCGTCCGACACGGCGATAGCCGCCCAGACCGCGGCTCCGAAGGCAAAGGACATCGCCGTGCTGACCAACGCCGGCGAACCGGGCGTGGAGAACCGCTTCACATACCGCCTGGTCGAAGCTTGGCGCGCGCATGGCGCGCGGGTCTCGCGGCACGAGTTCCCCCTCACCGACCGCCTTCCACAAGACCTGATCGATCCGTCACACCCTGCGCAGAACACAGCGCTCGTCTACCCGGTCGTGGCGCGGATGATCCAGGGCGACGCCTTTTAGAGGAGGCGCTCCATCTCGAATTCCATGCGCGGCCGGCCGGGGACGATCGGCTGCGTGGCCCCGGTGCGAACGAATCCGCACCGCACGTACAGCCGCTCGGCAGCGGCATTGCCTTCGGCAAACCATAGGCGGACGGCAGGGTGGCCTTCACCGCCTGCCCAATCGAGGACCGCCTGCACGAGCATCTCGCCCACGCCTCTGCCACGCGCGCTCGGGGCGACCCACATCGAGATGAGAGCGGCGGTCCCGTCATCCGCGGCGATACCGCCGACCGTGCCCGCGGCGTTGCCGTCCACCTCGGCCAGGAACTGGCACCTGCCGGCGAGCCTTCGGCGCCAGTCGTCCTCGCCGACGCGCACCTCGCGCTCGTGCGTCGACGCGAATGCGTAAGGCGCATCTTTCAAGGCTGCGAGGCGGACGGCGCGGAAGACTTCCCAATCTTCCGGGGACAGCCGGCGGAGCCTAGTTTCCGAGGATGAACACCTTGAGGGCCCAGCTCATCAGCACCGCGCTGAGGGCTCCGACGCCGAGGACGCGCCACTGCAAGGTGGTGAGCCTCGGGGTCCAGGTCCGGCCCGTGATCGCGGCCGCCGACAGGCCCGCAGCGCCCACTAGCGCCCCGGCGAACAGAGCGGGACCGAGTGGGTACAGCCTCACCGCGTCGGCCACGTCGCCTCGCCACATATAGGCGAAGGAACGGGTGCCGCCACAGAAGGGGCAGGGGTGTCCAGTCACGTAATAGAAAGGGCACGGAGGCATGGCGATGTGAGCCGCCTGCAGGGCCCAGAAGATCCTGGTGTAAGCCAGCCACAGGGCCAGCACGGAAAACAGGCCCAGATCGCGCAGCCGGTCGCCCGGTACCGCCCGTGTCAAGGCGACGGGAATCGCGCTCATCCGAGGAGGCCCACAATCTGATCGGTCGTCTCTGCGACGGCGACGCCGGCTTTGCGGAAGGCCTCTTCCTTGCTCTTCGCGGTGCCGCGGTTGCCCGAGATGATGGCTCCCGCATGGCCCATGCGCTTGCCTTCGGGGGCGGTGCGGCCGGAGATGAACGCGACCGTCTTGAGGCGGGTCCCGCGCGCGAGCACCTCCGCCGCGTGCTCTTCGTCGCTGCCTCCGATCTCACCGATCACCACCAGGTGCGTCGTCCCGGGATCCTTCTCGAACAGCTCGACCACGTCGCGAAAGGTCAGGCCCAGCACGGGGTCGCCGCCGATCCCAACGATCGTCGACTGGCCGAGCCCGGCTGCGCTGAGGGCCGTGGCCACCTCGTACGTGAGGGTGCCGCTGCGTGAGACCAGGCCGACGTGGCCGGGCCGGGTGATGCTCTGGGGGATGATGCCGATCTTGGCCGCGCCCGGGGTTATGAGGCCGGGACAGTTGGGCCCGATCAGGCGGGCCTGGGGATGGCCGCGGAGGTAGTCCTTGACGTTGATCATGTCCTGGATCGGAATCCCCTCCGTGATGCACACGATCAGGGTGATCCCGGCCGCGGCCGCTTCCATGATCGCGTCGGCGGCGAAGGGAGGCGGCACGAAGATCCCCGACGCCGTCGCGCCCGTGGCTTTGACAGCATCGGCGACCGTGTTGAAGACCGGCACCGAGAGGTGCGTGGTTCCACCCTTGCCAGGGCTTGTCCCGCCCACGACCATGGTGCCGAGCGCCTGCATCTGCTCGGCGTGAAAGGTGCCCTCACGCCCCGTGATGCCCTGGACGATCACCTTGGTAGTGGCGTCGAGGAGGATGCTCATGCGCGGCCCGCCGTGGAAGTCAGCTCCACGATCTTCTGCGCCGCTTCCCAGGCGCTCACGCCTGGCTCGATGCCGTTCTGCTTCAGGATTTCGCGGCCCTCATCGGCGCGCGTGCCGCTGAGCCGCACGACCAGGGGCACCTTCATCTTGAGGTTGTCGCGCGCCGCCACGAGGCCTTTCGCCACCTCGTCGCCCCGCGTGATCCCACCGAACACGTTCATGACCACACCCTTGACGTCCGGGTTCATGAGGATCACGGCGAGCGCGTTCTCGACCACCTCGGCTTTGGCGCCGCCGCCGATGTCACAGAAATTCGCCGGCCGGCCGCCCGCGCGCTGCACGAGATCCAGCGTGCCCATGCAGAGCCCGGCGCCATTCCCGATGATGCCGATGTCGCCGCCCAGGGACACGTAGGTCAGACCGCGCTTCTTCGCCTCGACCTCGTACGGGTCGCCTTCGAGGACCGAACCGTATTTCGCCTCGAGGTCCTTGTGCCTCCACATCGCGTTGTCGTCGATCTCGAGCTTGGCGTCGCCGGCGATCACCTCACCCTTCTTGGTGACGACCAGGGGGTTGATCTCGGCGGTCAGCGCGTCGAGGTCGGGGATCGCGCGGTACAGCTTCTTGATCAGGGCCGTCAGCGGGCGGGCGAGCGCACCGAGGTCGGCCTCGTACACCAGCTGCGCCAGCTCGAAATCCAGCGGGCCGCGCCACGGGTTGGGATAGAGGCGCGCGATCGACGCGGGCGACTCCTCCGCCACCTGCTCGATCTCCATCCCGCCCTTGGCCGAGAGCATCAGGATGTTGGCGCGCGCGTCGCGATCGACCGTGAAACCGAGATAGATCTCACGCTCGATCTCCAGCGCGGACTCGCAATAGACCAGCGGCACCTTGAATCCCTTGATATCCATGCCGATGATCTGCGCGGCCGCGGCGCGCGCCTCTTCCGGCGATTTGGCGAGCTTGATGCCGCCAGCCTTGCCACGGCCGCCGACCGGAACCTGGGCCTTGACGGCGACCGGGCCCAGCTCCGCGCACGCAGCGGCTGCCTCGTCGGGTGTGCGGGCCACGCGCCCGGGCGGGATCGCGATGCCAAGGGAGGAAAGGACCTCCTTGGCCTGGTACTCGAGCAGCTTCAACTGTGGGCCGCGTCCAGTCCCGTCACAGCCTAATTATGAGAGGCGGCCTGATCGGGCTAGTCGGGCGCGCGCGACGGCGGCCCGAAGGTGACAGTCGGCGGAATGGTCAGCACCGAGCCCTCGCCTGATTTCACCAGCTGCCAGCCTCCCTCGTGGACCATCCGATGGTGCCGATGGCAGAGGAGGATCAGATTGTCCAGATCAGTGGGTCCGCCCCGGATCCAATGCACCACGTGATGAGCTGCGCTGCGGGAAGGCGGCCTGTCACATCGAGGCCATCTGCACTGACCGTCTCGCGCCGCCAACGCGCGCCGCGCGGGCTCAGACACCACGCGCCTCGAGCGCCCGACGTCGACGACCACCGATTCCGAGTCCAGCAGGACGCGGGCGATGCTCGAGTCACAGGACAGCCGCTCGACAGTCTCGGACGAAACAGGCAGCGAATGCTCCATCTCCGCCGCCGGAGCGCCCAGCAGGCCCATCAAGGTCTCGAGCGAGGTCGTGACCTGGAGCTGAGCCTGCGACCCACCGCCCGAGGCGAGCTCGACGAGGGCATCGGCCTGCCGCCTTTCGAGATCGCGGTCGTCATGCGCTCCTGACTTGCGCGCCAAAGGCTCCAGCGCGGTCCGAACCGCGGCGCCGCCGACAGGGTCGAGGACCCCACTGATAAGCAGCGATCCGTCCATCCAGGTGCTCAGCTTCAGGCGCCGCTGCTCGACGCGCTCGGCCTCCTCGGCCGCGTATTGCTTCGGGTCAGCCGCGTGCCGCGCGTGGTGGCAGATGTAGAAGAACTTGCCGGGCGAGCTCTCCCTGGCCTTGTCGACCAGGAGGCGCTCGTCAAACCGGTCTCCGAGCGCCTGGGCCGTCCGGGCCATCACGGCCACGTGGGCGTAGCCGATCTCGGCATCGACCAGGGCCTGATGGCTCTCGGGCATCTGCGCCAGCGTCTCGCCCACGGCGATCGCGTTGGCGGCGGCGCCCGCCGTCATGTGGCAGTTGAAGCGCATCCAGTCGATCGCGCTGACCGAGCCGTCCTCCTCCCAGGCGTCGGAAGCGGCAAAGTCGGCAGCCGCCTGGGCGAATGCAAGCTCTTGCACGTCGAGCGCGCGCCGGCTCTGGATCAGATGCGTGCGAAGTTCGTCGTTCCTGGAGACACAGACGTCTTGCGTCGCGAGCATAAAGACAGAATACCAAACAAACGTTCGCTAGTCAAGCGAATTGCTCGTTAAGACGTGGCTATTTCTCGGGCAGAGTCACGTCCCACCGGCCGCCCCTGACAATCTCTTCGCTGTCGGCATTGCCCGGCCTCCCGGGTTGCTCTCTACGCCACTTCTCGGGCTAGCACCTGTTCACAACGCCGCCCGCGTGCCTTGGTCTCACCATGGCCTCGCGCCGACACCCCTTCCCGGTCCCTTTAGCCCGCATCGAGCCAAACCGAGCGTGGAATTTGCACCCCCCGACGACCCCCTAGAGCGGGATGTTTCCGTGCCAGCGTGGGCTGCGCCGCCGCTCCTTGCGCATCGCGATTCGCAGCGCCCGGATCAGCTCCCGCCGCGTCCGGCCCGGCTCGATCACATCATCGATGTACCCCCGTTCCGCGGCGATGTAAGGGTTGGCGAATCGCTCCGTGTACTCGGTGACCAGCTCCCGCCGCCGCTCTACCGGCTCCGCCGCCGCCTCCAACTCGCGGTGGAAGATGATGTTCACCGCCCCTTCAGGCCCCATGACCGCGATCTCGGCGGTCGGCCACGCGACGTTGAAATCGGCGCGAACGTGCTTGGAGCACATGACGCAATAAGCGCCTCCATATGCCTTGCGCGTGATCACGGTGAGCTTCGGCACCGTCGCCTCGCTGTATGCGTACAGGAGCTTGGCCCCGTGACGGATGATGCCGCCGTACTCCTGCGCCGTGCCAGGGAGGAAACCCGGCACGTCGACGAAAGTGACCAGGGGGATGTTGAACGCGTCGCAGAAGCGCACGAAGCGCGCCGCCTTGACGGACGCATTGATGTCAAGCGCCCCCGCCATAACCTTCGGCTGGTTGGCGACCACCCCCACCGGATGCCCGTCAAGATGCGCGAAGCCGACGACGATGTTCATCGCGAAGTAGGGCTGGACCTCGAAGAAATCGCCGTGGTCCACGACCATCTGGACGACCTGCTTGATGTCGTAGGGCTCCTTTGGGTTGTCGGGGATGATCGTGGCGAGGCCCGCCGCCTCCCTCTCCGGGTCGTCGGTGGGCTCGACCGACGCCGGCGGTTCCTCGCAGCTCTGCGGGATGTACTTGAAAAGACGGCGCACCTGCGCAAAGCACTCGTCCTCGCTCTCCGCGAGGAAGTGGGCCACACCCGACTTGACGTTGTGCACCTCGGCCCCACCGAGCGAGTCAAACGTGACCTCCTCGCCGGTGGTGACCCGGATCACCTCCGGGCCCGTGATGAACATGTAGCCGACCCCATGGACCATGAAGGTGAAGTCCGTGATCGCGGGAGAGTAGACCGCGCCCCCGGTGCATGGCCCCAGGACGAGGCTCAGCTGCGGGATGAGGCCGCTGGCCTCGACGTTGCGCCAGAAGATCTCCGTGTAACCGGCGAGCGAGACCACGCCCTCCTGGATGCGCGCTCCGCCCGAGTCGTTGATACCGATGATCGGGATGCGGTTGCGCAGCGCAAGGTCCATGACCTTGATCACCTTCTCGGCGAAGACCTCGCCCAGCGAGCCGCCGAAGACGGAAGCGTCGTGGCTAAACAGCACCACGTCGCGGCCTTCGATCTTGCCCATGCCCGTGACGACACCGTCACCCGCGATGCGCCTGTCCTCCATGCCGAAGCCGCGCGCGCGGTGCGTGGCGAAGATGTCGATCTCTTCGAACGAGTTGCGGTCGACGAGGCGCGCGATTCGCTCACGCGCGGTGAGCCTGCCCTTCGAGTGCTGCCGGTTGAACGCCTCGGCGTCACCGTGACCGGCTTCGTATTTCCGCTGGCGAAGCTGGTTCAACGGGTCGACCTTGCGGTGTCGCGGGGTTTCCGGCATCAGCGTTGGATCACGGCCGGTTGCTCGCTCATCATGCCGCCTCCCCTGGTCGGTATTCGCCGAAGACTTCGCGAAGCACCGCGCAGCACTCGCCGATCGTCGCGTAATCGGCCAGCGCTGCTTTCAGCGGCGGCATGAGGTTGCCGGAGCCGCGCGCCGCGCGGTCGAGATCGGCAAGGTCACGCGCGACAGCTTCCTTCGAACGCCTGGCCCGCAGCCGCTCGAGGGCTCTTGTCTGCGCGACCTGGTGTTGCGGGCTGACCCTGGTGATCTCCACGGGGGACGATTGCGTCTCGGTGTAGCGGTTGACGCCCACCACCACGCGCTCGCCGGCCTCGATCCTCTGCTGCAGCCGGTAGGCGCTTTCGGCGATTCGCCGCTGGGTCCACCCCGCCTCGATGCATGCGACCGCTCCGCCGCGCTCGTCGATCTCGGCCATGATCGAGCCCGCCTCCTGCTCGACCTTGTCCGTAAGGCTCTCCACGTAATAAGACCCGCCGAGAGGGTCCGCGACCAGCGGCACGGCGGTCTCGTATCCGATCACCTGCTGGGTTCGCAGCGCAAGCTCGGCCGCGCTTTGCGACGGCAAGCCAAGAGCCTCGTCGTAACCGTTCGTGTGCAGAGACTGGGTGCCCCCGAGGACGGCGCTCATGGCTTCGAGCGCGGTCCGGACGACGTTGGTCAGCGGCTGCTGCGCGGTCAGCGTCACCCCGCCCGTCTGCGTGTGGAAGCGCAAGGCCAGCGACCGCTGGTCGGTCGCCTGGAAGCGGTCGCGCATCACTCGGGCCCAGATGCGCCGGGCGGCGCGGAACTTGGCGACCTCTTCGAAAAAATCCATGTGCGAGGCGAAGAAGAAGGAGAGATGCGGCGCGAAATCGTCGACCGCAAGCCCGGCGACCTTCGCCGCCTCGACGTACGCGATCGCGTGGCCGAGCGTGAACGCGATCTCCTCCGCCGCCGTCGATCCCGCCTCACGGATGTGGTAGCCGGAGATCGAGATCGTGTTCCAGCTCGGCAGGTGCCGGCCGCAGTACGAAAAGAGGTCGGTGATCAGGCGCATCGAGGGCTTGGGCGGGAAGATGTACGTCCCGCGCGCGGCGTACTCCTTGAGGATGTCGTTCTGCACCGTGCCGGTGATCTTTCCCGGAGGGCATCCCTGCTTCTCGGCCACCAGCTCGTAGAGCAGCAGCAGCATCGAGGCGGTGGCGTTGATGGTCATCGACGTCGAGACCTTGTCGAGCGGGATGTCCTTGAGCAGCACCTCCATGTCCTCCAGCGAGTCGATCGCCACGCCGACCTTGCCCACCTCGCCGTTGGCCATCGGATCGTCGGAGTCGTAACCGATCTGGGTCGGCAGGTCGAAGGCGACCGAGAGGCCGGTCTGCCCCCGCTCGAGCAGGAACCTGTATCGCTGGTTCGACTCGGCGGCGCTGCCGAAGCCCGCGTACTGGCGCATCGTCCACAAGCGCCCGCGGTACATGTCCCGGTGGATGCCGCGCGTGAAGGGAAACGTCCCTGGCGGTGGCTCCTCGGCCGCACGGTCCGCGGCGGAGTAGACAGGCTTGAGCGGTAGGCCGCTGTCGTTTGTGCGCGAGTCGGTCATGCCTCGACCAGCTCAGTCAGCACGCCGCCGGCGCTTCTCGGGTGGATGAAGGCGATGCGTAAGCCGTGCATCCCTATCCGGGGCTCGGCGTCGATGAGCTCCAGGCCCGACGCCCGCGCGTCGTCGAGCGCCTTGGTGATGTCGGTCACCGCATACGCGACGTGGTGCAGTCCGGGCCCGCGCCCGGCCACGAACTTGCCTACGGGCGAGTCTTCCCTCGTTGGCGCCATCAGCTCCAGCTCGGAGTCGCCCATGCTCATGAAGGCGGCCTCCAGGCCCTCCCTCTCGTTGGCTTTGCGGTCCACCAACTCAGCACCGAACACCGAGCGGTAGAGCTCGATCGACTGGTCGAGATCCAAGACCGCGATGCCGAGGTGGTGAATTCTCACTTCAGAGCCCGGCCACTCAGTAGCGGTACCAGCCTTCCCCGGTCTTGCGCCCAAGCGTCCCGGCCCTGACCTTCGCCTCGAGCTGAGGTGACGGCTTGAACCGTTCGTCGCCGGTGGTGCGGTACATGTGCAGGCGCGCGTTGTACGTCACGTCGAGGCCGCTGAAGTCTCCGAGCCGGAACGGTCCCATGGGCCAGTTCAAACCCTTCTCGACCGCGGTGTCGATGTCCTCGAACGTAGCGACGCCCGCATCGAGCAGCCGGTAGGCCTCTTGGGTCGCCGAATGCAGGATGCGGTTGACGATGAAACCGTCGATCTCCTGGTTGAGGAGCACTGGTGTGCGGCCCATCTCGCGCGCCATCGACATGGCGCGCTGGACGGTCTGGTCTGAGGTCGACGGTCCGCGCACGATCTCCACCAGGTCCATCACCAGCACGGGGTAGAAGAAGTGCATGTTGACGCAGAGCTCGGCCCGCGAAGTGGCGCCGGCGATCTTGCTGATGCCCATGGTCGACGAGTTGCTCGCGAGCACCGCCTGGGGCGGGACGATCCGGTCCAGCTCGGCGAAGATCGCCCGCTTGACCTCGAGGTCTTCGAAAACCGCCTCGATGACGAAGTCGGCGGCCGCAGCCGCATCGCGAAGGTCGGTCGTCGTACGCACCCGCGCGAGCGCAGCTTGTGCTTCAGCGTCCTCCAGCTTCCCCTTCTCCACCCTTCTCATGAGGTGACCCCGGTTCGACTCGACCGCTTTGCGGAGCTGTTCCTCGCTCTGGTCCTGCAGCCAGACGTCGACGCCATTGACCGCCGCCTGCTGCGCGATCTGCGCGCCCATGCTGCCGGCGCCGACCACCGCGAGCGTCGTCATTGCACCGAGAAGATTCGCGTCACGGTGTTCAGGGTGGAGATGTTGCCCAGCAGACCGTCGATCCGCAGCTTGCCCTGCAGGAGCTTCAGAGCCACGCCCCTTCCGACGCTGTCGTAGTACACGGGCAGCCCGAGCCCTCCAATCTTCAAGTTGCTCAGGTTCATCACCGTCTCGGCTTCGGCGCGGATGGTGATGGTGCGCCGCGGTCGCAGGCCGTTGTGGACCGTCATCGAACCACCCTTGAAGTCGAGGGTCACGCCTTCGTCGATGTCCGTCACCCAGATCCCCACCCGGGCGACCAGGCCGTCGAAGTCGCGCTGCCGGTCAGGTCGTGCTCTGACGTTGGCCTCGATGAGCCCGCCGAGCATCGAGGCGAAAGCGCTCGGCTCGATGTCCGCGTAGTCGACCAGGGGGAGCCTCTTGTTTTGCGTCTTTACTTTTCGTCGGGCCATTCGACTTCGACCCGCGTCGTGCACTCGGTCAGCTCCTGGGTGGCCTTGGTGTAGCGCACGATCGTGGGCAGGTCCCCTTTCAGCTTGAGCTTGCCCTGCAGCATGCCCTTGGTGGCGTCGAGCTCCTTCGTCGCAACCTGCTTCCAGCGCGAATACGGGGCTGTGACGACGAAGTCGCACTTCTGCGCGTCGGCGGCCGGCCCGACCTTGACGGCCCTGGCCTGACCGTCCATGAGGTCCATCACGACGCCCCTGGTCTCAGGGAAATGCTTGTCGGGCTCGGCTTCCACCACGAGCCCAACCGTCCACTTCCAGCCCTTGGCCGCCGCCTTGTAAACACTGGATTGGTTGATCTGCTCTTCGAAGAGGCCGGCCCACTCGCTCGAAAATGCCTTGACGGCCATGGTGTCCCTCCCAGACTTGATTGAACCTTGTGCCTGAAGGTTACAGTCCCAGGAGGTCGCCGACGGCCAGCCGCCCCGGGCGGGTGACGCGGCAATACACACCCATGCAGGTCGCGTGGGTCTCGGTGAGGCGCCGGAGCAGCTCGGGAGAGCTCGCCGTCGTGTCCGGATCGCGCGTGATGACGACACATCGCTCGCACCTCAGCACGGCCTCCAGCTCGGCTGCGCCGGCCCGGATGCGCCGTCCGAGCCACTCGAGCTCCTCCTCCGGCTCAAGGCCATCGACGTAGACGTTGGCCCTGAACCGGCGGTGATCGACCGGCTGACCCACCTCGGCCGAGAAGGCACGAACGCTGGCGAGGTTGACGACCAGCACAGGCGAGTCGTCGAAGTTGGCCCCGGGATGGTCGCGGAGCTGCAGCGGTCTACCCGACTCGGCCGCGAGCTCGGCGATCAGGCGGTCGTCCAGCGGGCGCACCGCGCCGCCCGGTGTCGTGACCTCGACTCCCTGCCCGACAAGCCTGGCGCGGTAGGTCATCAGGCGTTCGTGCTGGCGGATGGTCAGCAGCTTTCCCGCCCGGTTAGGCGCTCCGTCGACCAGCGCCCAGCGCCGGTCGCCCTCCAGCCCGTTCTCGCCGGCCAGGCATGATTGGACCCGCTCGCCCGCCATCGACTTGACGGGGTAACGCCAGATCTCCTCGATGGTCGCCACCGGTCCACAAGGGTACCCGCGCACTTACGATGGCCGCCGTGGGCGCAATGGCCGCTGGCCCCTACTAGCCGCCGACTGCACTGCGCTCGCCCAAGTCCGACCGACAGGAGGCTTCATGACCGGGAAGGACGTGCTCCGATTTCAGCTTGACGGTTCGTTCAACCTCATCCAGGCGCGGCTCGAAGGCCTCGGCGACGAGGAATGGAACCAGCGCGCTCTTTTGGGGACGAGCAAGCTCGGGTTCATCCTGTGGCACTGCGCGCGCATCGTCGACTGGACGGTCCATTCCGCGTTGACGGGCCGGCCCGAGGTCGCGGACAGCACTAGGTGGCGCGACCGGTTCCCCAGGAGTGCGCTGTACGGCGCCGGAATTCCCGACTCGGTGGCAGACGAGCTGGCAGACTCGACCAGCAGAGGCGACGTGGTCGACTACCTCGGCGAGGTACGTGCGGCGGCGACCGAGTGGCTCGGACGTCAGAACGACGCCGACCTGGACGCCAGGGTGCCCTTGAAGGCCAACCAGGCGGCCCGGCCCGACTACCTCGAACCGGCTGTCTGGGCGGAGGTCGAAGACCTCGACGGGCTGCCGGCATGGCAGATCCTCGCCCGGCCCGCCATCTCACACATCAGGTTCCACGCCGGCGAGTTCGATGTGCTGCTCAAGGTTCTGAGGTCCCAGGCCGCCGCGAGACCGGCCGGCTAGGACTCCAGGGTGAAGCGGATCGCGTTCTGACCGACCGTGATGAGGTCGCCGTCAGACAGCTGCTTCTCGATCACCGGCTCTCCGTTGACGAGCGTTCCGTTCGTGCTGCCGAGGTCGCTGATCCAGAAGGACCCGGTCCGCACCTCGATCCTGCCGTGGTGTCCCGACGTGGCGGGATCGCCGACCACGATGTCGTTGTCCGGCGCCCGGCCGATGGACACCATCTGGCTGGGCAGCGCGACGATCCGTCCGGCGAACAGCCCTGTCTCGAACGTGAGCAGCGCGGCGTAACCGGCCCCGTGGGCGAGCTCCTCGGCCGGCAGCGCTTGCAGGGACACGGTGCCTTTCGACTCGGCCGGCGAGTGCTGCCAGGCGGGGATGATGGAGGTGGCCTCTTCAAACCCGGCGGATCCGGCCTGATTTCCATTGCCGCCGGCGGCGGCCGAGCCGGTGGGCCAGGCGACGACAGTCGACGTCACGCTCGGGCTGGACACGGGCGCTGGCGGGCGCGTCGTCGCGGCGATCTCCCGCTCGGTCTCGGGCGCCGCGGGGGTGACCGATGGCTCTGACGACGACTCCGGCTGCGAGTGCGCCAGTTCAGGGCCGTCGAGGGCTGCCACCGGTTCGGCGGCGGGCTCGGGAGCGGACTCGACGGCGCTCGCCTCCGGACCGGCCTGCTGGTCTGGCGAGCCATCGCGCTGCCCATCGACCTCGGCCTGCTCGGCGGGGGCGATCGGTTCGGGCGCCACGGGTTCGCCCGGCAGATCCTCGAACACCGGCTCGGGCAGGTCTGGCAGCGCCTCCGGTTCGGGGATCTCGGGCTCGAGGCCCGCAGGCTCCTGGGGAACCTCCGGCTGGATCACCGCTAGTGCGGCGGGCTCCTCCAGCAGCTCAGCGGGCGCCAGCTCCGGCTCGGGCTGAGCTTCGGCCTCGAGGTCGGGTTCTACCTGTTCGGGCGCGGGCTCGGCCGCCACCTCGCCGGATGGCTCATGCGAAAGCGCCTCCTCGAGGGCCGGCGGGAGGGTCGAGGATGACATGGCGATCGTCTTCGCCCATTCCCGGTGTGCGTCTGCCGGCACAGGCAGGAGCTGCGTCGCGGCCTCGGAGGTCCGGTCCACCGCCGCGGTGCCCAGGAAACGCTCGAACCAGCCGGCGATCCGGCGTAGACGCTCGACGCGCCGGTCCGGCCGGCCGCTTCGCGACAGGTCGTGGGATTCCTCGGGAAACCGCACAAGCTCAACGGTCTTGCCGAGGAGGCGCAGCGCGCCGAACAGCTCCTCCGACTGCGAGATCGCGCAGCGCAGGTCCATCTCGCCGCAGGTCAGGAGCAATGGCGTTCTGTAGTTCTGGACGTACCGGATCGGCGACCGTCTCCACAGCTCGTCCAAATCAGGCCATGGTGGTGGTCCGAGCTCGAGCGCGCCCCAGAGCACGATGTCGTGCTGCGAGTACTCGCTGACGAGGTTCGAGATGGACCGCATCGAAACCGCAGCCGAGAAGCGATCCGTCTGACCGAGGATCCAGTTGGTCATGTAGCCTCCATACGAGCCTCCGCCGACGCCCATCCGGTTGGTGTCGATGTAGCCCGTCTGGTCAACCACCTGGTCGAGCGAGCTCATCAGGTCGGCATAGTCCTTGCCACCCCAGTCGCGCACCACCTCGCGCCTGAACCGCTCGCCATAGCCGTCGGACCCTCGTGGGTTGAGATAAAAGACGACATAACCCATGCCCGCGAGGACCTGCAGCTCATGGAAGAACGCCCATCCGTACTGGCCATGCGGGCCTCCGTGGATCTCCATCACCATCGGGTAAATGCGATCCGGGTCCAGGCCGTCCGGCTTGAGAATCCACCCCTCGAGCTGCCAGCCGTCCGGAGCGGTGAACTGGTGGTGCTCGGGCTGTGCGACGTAGCGGTCGCGGAGCCATGGGTTGAGGTCGGTGAGCCGGGCCTCGGCGCCCTGCGTGAGCATGTACAGCTCGCCCGGTTGGTCGGTGTCCGAGGCGCAGAAGGCCGAGACGCCCGCGGTCACGTCGAAGTCGTAAATCCTGCGCCGCCCGCCCGCTTCGTCGCGGACGTTGCCATCGAGGTCGACCGAGTGGACGCCGGTCACGCCGGGGCCGCTCGCGAGGAAGTAGATGCGGTCGCCCTCGGCCGACCAGCAGATCCGCGTGCCGTGACCCGCGCGCATGTCTGTGATCACGCTGTCGTTCACGCCGCGGTCGAAGCCGGCGGTGAGGCAGCGTGGGCCGCCCCCGCCGAGGGGCACGACCCACAGCCTCTCGAGGAGACCGGCATCCAGGCCGTTGGGTGCGATGAAAGCGATCTGGTCCCCGCGTGGCGACCAGATCGGAGAGCTCAAGAGGAAGCCGCCGCCGAGGCGCTGCCGGTTGGCCTCGAGGTCGACCAGGTACAGGTTCAGCTCACGCTGCAGGTCCGCTCCGGGTTCGGCATTGCCGGCGACCACCAGCCTGGTGCCGTCCGGCGCCCAGTCGAAGCCGCTCACGTCCCAGGCGCCGCTGGTGAGCCTGGTGACGTCGCCGCCCTCCGGCGACACTACAAAGAGATGGTGGTAGCGGCCGTCGACGAAACCCTGGCCGTCGTGCTTGTAGTCCAGGCGCCGTACCACGCGGGCCACGGGCGTGCGGCGGACCTGGTCGGGCGAATCCGGGGGACGAGGGTCGTCGACCACCGCCCCAGGGTCCGAGTGGACCATGCCAAGGAAAGCGATCCGCGAACCGTCCGGCGACCACGCCGGGCCGGAGGCGCCCTCGGGCACAGCGCTCACCTGCGTGGTCTGGCCGGTGGCGATATCGGTCACGAAAAGCTGGTCGGCGGGGCCGACCCGGCTGATGAAGGCCAGCCGCCGGCCATCCGGGGACCATTCGGGCGAGTGGTCGCGACGCGCGCTGGCGGTGGGCTCTACAGGCTCCGGGTCGAGCAGGCGCCGGACCACGATGCGGCTGCGGTTCTGCCGCGATGCGGCGTCGGCCCAGCCGACCTGATAGGCGACCCGCTCGCCATCGCGACTCAAGCGGACGTGGTCGATCCACCTAAAGCGATAAAGGTCTTCAGCGACTACCGCGCCCCCCATGCCGTTCCGCCGATGCTAGCAGCAGCGCCGTATCTTTCCGAGGTAAACCTCTGACATGAGCGGGGTCACCAGGAGCGGCGTTGCGGTTCGCGGATTCGGTTGGGGATGCATCGCCGGGATCGCCCTGGTCGCGCTCATGTACCTGGCCGCCCTCGCGTTGGGCCTGCGGCCGCTGCCCCAGCTGCTGAACCAGCCGATCCTCTCCGTCATGCCGGGCTTCGTATTCGGGTTCCTGATCGACAACCTCCAGCACGCGGGCAAGGTGGTCGAGGAATTGGGCCTCATCGTAGCCATGGTCATGGCCCTGGGCCTGCTCGGCTCGGCCGCCGCGCTCGCCGGCTTGCGGTGGCGGTCTCAGTACGTGCCGCTGGCGTTCGCCGCCGCCGGATGGGTCGTCGTCACAGCCGTGCTCCTTCCCATCAGCGGCGCCGGCTTCCTGGGCTTGAGCGACGGGCCGGTGACGCCGGTCCTCTGGGCCGCTCTCGACGCCGTGTACGGGGTCGTGCTGCAGATGGGCTCCGACCCGGCGGGCGCGACGGACGCGGGGAGGCGCCGGCTTTTGAGCTCGCTTCCCCTCACCATCGGCGCGGTCAGCCTCGGGGTGCTCGCCTTCCGCCTCGTGCCCGGTTGGTACCAGGCGATCGTCAACCCCGCCGAGGCCGGTCTGAAGGGCATCTCGCCCGAGATCACCCCGGTCGAGAACTTCTACGTCGTATCCAAGAACCTCTACGGCAGTGACCCGGTTGTCGATTCATCGCGCTGGAGCCTTCGCGTGGGCGGCCTGGTCGACAAGCCCCTGACCCTATCTCACGACCAGCTGCGCGCGCTGCCCTCCGTGTCGCAGTACGTGACCATGGAATGCGTCAGCAACAACGTCGGCGGAGACCTGATGAGCACGGGCTCCTTCACCGGCGTGCCCCTGCGCGAGCTCATTGCGATGAGCAAGCCCCGCACGCAGGCGACCTGGGTCGCGTTCAGCGCGGTCGACGGATACACGGAGAGCGTGCCCATGAGCCTGGTGCAGGGCGCCCCCGAGATCCTGGTCGCGTACGAGCTCGACGGCGCGCCTCTCCCCACGGGCCACGGCTTCCCGGCTCGCATGCTCATCCCCGGGCACTACGGCCTGAAGGGACCGAAGTGGCTCCAGACCATCAACCTCGCTGACCGGGAGAGCGGCGGTTATTGGGAGCAGCAGGGTTGGGACCACAACGCTGTGATCAAAACCACGGCCAGGATCGACAGCCCGCAGGACGGCGGGATCGTGAAGCAGGGCGCGGTCACGCTGGCCGGGGTCGCGTTCGCCGGCGCCAGGGGAATCGACAAGGTCGAGTACAGCACCGACGGGGGCTCGACGTGGCGGCCGGCGCAGTTCAACCCCCCTCTCTCACCGTACACGTGGGTCCTGTGGCAGGCGGCCTGGACGCCGCCCTCCGAGGGCGCGTACACGCTGGTGGTTCGCGCCACCGACGGCACTGGAGCGCTGCAGGAGTCAAAGGCCAGCGCGAGCTACCCGAACGGAGCGAGCGGCTACCACACGATCGGGATCGACGTCAGCCGTTAAGGTGTCACTTCCCCGCTCCGCGGGGAAGGTGGCGCGAAGCGCCGGATGGGGAGGGACAGGAGGCAATCACGTTCCGGCCCGGTCGATCAGCTCGCCGACGATCTCCTTGTCGTGCACGAGCGAGGCGAAATGCCCCTCGCCGTGCCAGATGTGCATGTCGAGGCACTGCAGCTGGGCCGCGACGCGCCTGGCCGCCGAGAGAGGCGCGTTCTTGTCGTCCTCGGAATGCCACCACGTCACCGTCGCCTTCACATCCCGCGGGTCGAAATCCCAGCTGCCGTTCAAGGCCAGCGATTCGTCGGCCCAGCCTTCGGCGCCCTGGCGCAGGGATTCGGCCAGGTTTTCGCGCGACAGGCGCTGCCAGACCGGGCTCTCCATGATCGCGCGGTCGGTCGGGGGAGCATCGTGCAGCACGCCCTGCATTCCGGCGTCGCCGAGCAGCTGCTCTCGTATCGGCACGAGGTAGGCGTAAAGAGCCGCCCACCCTTTCTGAGCGGCCGCATAGCCCTCGGCGTTCACGCCGACCAGGCGACCGATCTCCGCCTGCACCAGCGGCGCCGCGCCCACGACCACGCTCACCGCGGAGATCCGGTCTGGGTGACGCGCGGCGATGGCGAGGGCATGAGGCCCGCCGCCGCTGGTGCCCATGACAGGCACGCGGCCGAGCCCGTGCGCGTCGAGGAGGGCCACCAGGTCATCCGTGACGTCGGCCACCCCGCGACCGGGCTTGCGCGTCGAGCAGCCATAACCCGGACGATCCGCCATCAGGTAGCGCACCCCCAGGTCCCGCTGGATGGTCGCATCAGGGTTTCGGTTCAGCCGCGAAGCCGGGGTTCCCTGGATGCGGAGCACGGGCGTCCCGCCGGGGTCGCCCCACCAGCGCCACGCCAGGACGCGGCCATCCGCGAGCGTCAGGCGGCCGTCCTCGAAAACGAGGCCGTCCTCAGTCTTTTGCGCCGCCGTCATTTCATGGTCCACAGGGCTTTCATGGTGTCCCAACCCATCCTGAGCGCGCCCTCCTTGCGGATCATCTTCACGATGTTCGACTGCTTCTTCCACTTCGATGTGCCGTCGACCCGGAAGAACTCGTCCAGCGCGCGGTCGGCGACCTGCGGGTATTTGGTCAGCAGCTGCGGGTTGTGCTCGAGGAGAGGCACGGCCCCGTCGTACTTCTTCATGTCCGCCATGACCCAGGAGTGGTCGAGCCTTCCCTTGTACTCCGAAAGGCGTCGCTCGGAGAAATCGCCTGCCTCCTTGGCATGGATCACGGTCTCGCCAGCGAGGCGGCCTGACTCCATGGCAAGGTTTGAGCCTTCGCGGTGGACCGGGTTGCTCAGCATCGCTGCGTCGCCGCAGACCAGGTACCCCGGTCCATACACCTTGGGGATGCCTCGAAAGCCGCCTTCCGGGATCAAGTGCGCGAGGAATTCGACGGTCTCGGCGCCGCGCAGCAACGGCTTGACGGCCGGATGGTTCTTGAAGTGCTCCATGACCTGGTTCGGGCTTCGAAGGGTCTGGTTGAACTCGCTCAACAGCGCGCCGCCGCCCACCGACAGCGTGTCCTTGTTGGTGTAGATGAACATGAATCCCGCCATTCCCATGGTCGCGTCGCCGAAGCATTCGATCGTGCAGCCCTCGCCGGGTTCGCAATTGAACCGCTCCTCGATGCTGCCGGGGTCCAGCTGCATGATCTCCTTGACCGCCATCGCGACCTCGTTGGCGCGCAGCTTCCGCCGCAGCGGCTTGCCGCCGATCACCGTCTTCTCGAGCAGGCTCTCGCCGAGCCCGATGCCCTCACAGACGACGACCACGTCGGCATAGAGATCGTCGCCGCGCCCCGTGCCGACGCCGACCACGCGGCCGTTCTTGACGATCAACCGGTCGACGACCGTCTCCGGCACCACCATCGCACCCGCCTGCTCGGCCTGCTCCGCAAACCAGGCGTCGAAGCGCGCGCGCAGCACGGAGAACGAGTGAGGGTGGCTCCGGTTGCGAAGGTTCTTGTAATCGATGCCGATCGCCGCGTCGGGGGTCATGATCCAGCGCCGCTCTTCGATGATCGGCCGCTCCAGTGGAGCCTGTTTCCAGATGTCCCCTACGATCTCCTCGAGGTAGTGGTTGTAGAGGATGCCGCCCATGACGTTCTTGGACCCCGGCTTGACCCCTCTCTCCAGCAGGGCCACCTGCAGGCCTGCCTTCGCCATCGTGATGGCGGCCGCTGAGCCGGCCGGGCCGGCCCCGACCACCACCGCGTCGAATTTCTCTTCATCACCCATGCACTCCAATTGAAGCTCATCGGGCTGACCGGCGGCGTCGGGTCGGGCAAATCGACCGTGGCGGGCATGCTCCGGGAGCTGGGCGCCGAAGTGATCGACGCGGACGAGGCAGCCCACGCGGCGTATGCGCCTGGAAGCGCCGGCTACGACGCTGTCGTGCGTGAGTTCGGCCTCGATTACGCGCGCGACGGACACATCGACCGGGCGCGCCTCGGCGAGCTGGTGTTCCACGACGACGACGCGCGCCTGCGGCTCAACGCCATCGTCCACCCGCTGGTGCGCGAATGGATGGCGAGCAGGACGGCCGAGGCGGCCGAGCGCGGCGCCGATATCGTGGTGCACGACGTCCCGCTCCTTTTCGAGAACGGGCTCGAGGCGATGTACGAGGAGGTGGTCCTTGTCTACGTCGCGGCGGCGATGCAGCTCGAAAGATTGGTGTCGGGCCGCGGGGTGCCCGAGGAGCGAGCCCAAGCCATGATCGCGGCGCAGATGCCGATGGATGAGAAGCGGCGCCTCGCCCGAACGGTGGTGGACAACACGGGCACTCGTGAAGAGACTCGAGAGCAGGTGAGGCGGATCTGGGACAGCGTGCTGGTCAGATGACGCCCTCGCTCATCAGCTCGCTGTAGCGCGCAGCGTCGAGGCCGAGCTCGGCCAGGATCTCGGCCGTGTGCTCGCCCAGTCCCGGGGCTTCTCTTCGGCGCCATTCCTCGCGCAGCCTGACGGCCGGCCGGACCTCGACGACGCCGGCGTGATTCGTCAAGAGCCCGCGCGCGGCGACCTGCGGGTGGGCCGCCACCTCGTCCAGGTCGAGCACCGGCTCGCAGCACGCGTCTAGGCCGGCCAGGTCCTTCTCCCATTCTTCGCGGGTGCGAGAGGAAAAGAGCCGTTCCATGGCCTCGTGGACGGGCTCGGCCTCGGGCCCCTCTACGAACTGCAGGTCGACCAGCTCCGGCACGCCGAGCGCACGGCACAGCGCGCTCCAGAACTTAGGTTCGAGCGCGGCGACGCTGAAGAACCGGCCGTCCTTGCAGCGGTAGACGCGGTAGCAGGCGTAGCGTCCTGCCAGGCGCTGATCACCTCTCCCGACCACTTCGCCGCTTCCGCGCGCAGCCAGCGCGAGCGCCAGCCAGCTCACCGCGCCGTCCGTCATCGACGCGTCGATCCAGCGTCCTTCGCCGCCGGTCAGGACGCCCACCAGCGCGCCGAGGATGGCGACCGCCGGCTGCAGGCCGCCTCCGCCAATGTCGGCCACCTGGACTGACAATGGAACCGGAGGACCGCCTCGCTCGCCGTTCAGCCCGAGGGCGCCTGCGGTCGCCATGTAGTTGAGGTCGTGCCCGGCGCGAGCCGCGAACGGCCCGTCCTGGCCGTACCCCGTGATCGAGCACATGACCAGCCTGGGGTTGCGATCGTGGAGAACCTCCCAGCCGAGGCCCAGGCGCTGCATCACGCCGGGCCGGTTGCCCTCCACCAGCACGTGAGCCTCTTCGACCAGGCGCAGCAAAAGGTCCCGCCCGAGCTCGGATTTGAGGTTGATGGTGACGCTGCGCTTGTTGCGGTTGAGAGCGCTGAAGAGCGCGCTCTGCCCGTTGATGAGCGGCGGCGTCCAGCGCATGTAGTCGCCTTCCCGAGGCTCCTCGATCTTGATCACGTCCGCCCCCATGTCGGCCAGGAGCATCGTGCAGAAGGCCCCAGGCAGGAGCCGGGTCAGGTCCAGCACGCGGGTTCCGGTCAGGGGCATCGAGCTCAATTCTGCTGCGAACGGCGTTCCGCAGGACACATTTGGGGCCCCCCGTGCGTTAATAGGACATGAAAGAGCCGGGTTCCAGCATGCATCCCACAAACCCCCATCTCGGCGAGATGTCGATCAAGGTGCCCGCCCCGTTCGCGGGGATCTCGGACCTCGGCTTCACCGCGCAGTACCGGGCACAGCACTTCAACGAGGCCCAGCGCGACGTCCCCCTCTTGATCGAAGGTCCCCAATCACCCATGCGACGGCTGGCCGAGGTGCTGCAGCTCTTGAGCAGCGCAGGCGACAGCGCATATGCGTGGAGCCAGCCGGTGATGCTCAGCGACGAGGTCGTCGTGCTGGCGTTCCGGGACCGCAGCGTGAGCGGCCAGACCATCGGCGACGGCGCTCAAATCGCGGATTACGTCTTGAACCTGGTCCGGCCCGTGGTCTTCACCTTCCTGCGCGATTGCGCGATGGTCGGTCGGCTGCGCCTGTCGGACGTCATTGAGATGCGGGTCAGCGCCGAACGCAAGCCGGTCGCCGAGTTCAGCATGCCTCTGCAGGACATCGTGCGGCCGAACGGCGAGCGGTTGCTTTGGGGCCTTTCGGCTTAGACGCTTAGGGGGTCGGCGAGACCCGAGCCGGGCTGGCAGGCTCCACTCCGCTGGCGCGGGCGCTGCTCGCTGTGCTGATGGTCGGCGTGCTGATCGGCGCGGGACCCTGGTTGGTGAGGTAGAGGGCGACGGGCACGATGATCACTCCGACCAGGACGGTCAGTACGAAAGTCACCGCCCCCCACTCGCGCCGCAGCACAGACCAGTTCAAGAGTCTTCCCCGATTGAAAGCGCGGCGCTCAGGCCGGATTCACTCCGGCCGGCACCTGACGTTTCAGCATCCAGGCCCCTCCGATCGTGGCGCCGCAGCACAGACCAGTTCACGAGCGCTGAATTCTACCGAGATGAAGGAGCGGCGGTCAGCTCGCTCAGAAGTCGTCTTCGGCCGAAGCGGCGCCTTCTTCTTCCTTCTTCTTGCGCTGGTTCAGTAGGCGAATGAAGTCCTGTGCCCGCGCGAGCGCCTTCCAGCGCTCCGGAAAGAAGTCCTGGACCAGGATCTGCCGGCCCGGCAGCTGATAGACGGTGACGCACCATTTGTTGAGGGTGCGCGAAACCTCGACCTCGAAGTCCTTCTCCGCGGTCTCATACCGGACAACTTTGTCATCGTCGAATCTCTTTCGTCCTGATACAGCCATAGGTAATTCACTCGTGCTGGGAATCGGCTCATTGAGCGTTTACGATTATAGACCCGTGTTGGGCCCATCCTGACCTGGCCCTTCGAGGAGCTCGCGGAGGATCGGGGCGAGTTCTTCGCGGAGGCCTTCGCGGCGCATCGCGAGCATCAGGTTGGCCCTCAGGTAGCCGGGGATGGTGCCCGTGTCGTAGTAGTCCCCCTCGAACTCGTAAGCCACCACCGGGTGGGAGCCCAGCGTCCGCTTGATGGCATCGGTCAGCTGGATCTCCTTGCCGGCTCCGGGCTGTGCGGACTCAAGCTCGGCAAACACCGCCGGCGTCAGCACGTAGCGGCCGAGGATCGCCAGGTCTGACGGCTCGGCGCCAGGCGCCGGCTTCTCGACCATGTCGGTCACCTCGTGCATCCGGCCCTCGGAGCTGTTGATGGCGACCACGCCGTACCGGCCGACCACGCTGCGAGGAAAGCGACGTACGGCGATCACCGTCGCCCCGGTCTTGCGGTGGGCGTCGATGAGCTGCTTGAGACACGGGTCCGCACCACCGAGGATCACGTCGTCGGCCAACAGGACCGCGCACGCCTCCGCCTCCACGAGCCGGCGAGCCGTCCACACGGCGTGACCGAGCCCCAGGGGCTCCTTCTGCTGGATGTAGGTGATGTCAACCTGCTCGCTCAGCTGGTCAACCTCTTCCAGTATCTCGAGCAGGTCTTGCTTGCCTCGCTCGCGCAGGTAGTGCTCGAGCTCGAGCGAGCGGTCAAAGTGGTCGACGATCGCGCGCTTGCCGCCGCCGGTGACCATGATCACCTGCTCGATCCCGCTGGCGATCGCCTCCTCCACGCCGTACTGGATGGTCGGTTTGTCGACCAGGGGCAGCATCTCTTTGGGCTGCGCCTTGGTCACGGGTAGGAACCGCGTGCCCAGGCCCGCGGCCGGAAAGATCGCCTTGCGCACGGCCGCTGACGTCATCGAGCACAATCTATAGGTTGAGTGCCCTGGAGAGTATTCGGCCCGGGCTCGAAGGGCGACTCGACCGCGTGGTGGAGGGCGAACTGCTCACGCATCACGTAGGTGGCAAAGGCACATTCTCTACGCCGGCCATGGTCGGCCTCATGGAGGTGACCAGCCACCGCTCGATCGAGCGATTCCTTCCCGAAGGCCAGACGAGCGTCGGCTATGAGATCCACGTGAGGCACATGGCCCCGACGGCGCCGGGCCGCACCGTCACCATCATCACCCGCGTGACCGAGGTCAAGGGCAACAAGCTCTACTTCGAGGTCGAGTGCCGCGATGGTGACAAGCTGCTGGGTTCGGGCGTCCACAAGCGCGCGATCGTCCCCGCGACCTTTTAGCCATGCAGTACTGGGACATCGTCAAGCGCTCGTTCGCGATCAGCTGACGTCACAGGTACCTGAATCGCCCCGGCGCGGGGGACGCCGCTGTCCGCCTGACCGCGCGAAAGCATCGTCACGGTTTCGTCTTTCTCTTCTCGGCGAGGTGCTGAGCGAGCTTCTTCAGCCCGGGGTTGACCGCCACCACTTTGGGTCCGCGCACCTTCTTGTCCCGGGCCCTCACGCGGGCTCCTTCGCGCGGCGCAATTCGATCGAGTTCGTCTGCCATCTTCGGATGCTAGTGTGCAGCACCTAACTTGGCTCGCGTGAAGCAGACCGGGCGCGCGACGGACACTGTGACGCCCGACGACATCGAGCAGGCCGCCGCGGACCTGCGGGAATTCCTGCCTCCTACGCCTCTGCAGCCCTCCCCCGCGTTCACCGACAAAGCGCGCTGCCAGGTGTATCTCAAGGTCGAGTCGATTCAGCCGATCCGCGCCTTCAAAGTCCGCGGCGCGCTCAACAAGCTCAAGCACATGAGCCCGGAGCAGCGCGCGGCCGGCGTCATCACGGCGTCGGCGGGCAATCACGGGATGGGCCTCGCCTATGCCGCGGCGACCTTTCACGCGCCCGCGACCGTCTACGTGCCGGAGACCGCGAACAAGTTCAAGGTCGACGCCATCAGGCGGCTCGGGGCCAAGGTCGTGCCGGCCGGCCGCAACTACTACGCGGCCTTCCTCGAAGCAACGAGCGCGCAGAAGCAGACCGGTGCGACGTTCGTCCACGCGTATGACGACGCGCGGGTGATCGCGGGCCAGGGCACGATCGCTGTCGAGCTCATCCACGACCTCGAGCATTTCGACACGGTGGTGGTGCCGATCGGCGGCGGCGGCCTGATCGGCGGAATCGCGCTCTACCTGAAGGCGAAGCGGCCGCGCATACGAGTCATCGGTGTCGAGCCGGCCGGAGCCGACGCGATGCGGCGCTCGCTCGAGGCGGGCAGCGTGGTCACGCTCGACCGGGTCGAGACGATCGCCGACGGACTCGCGGCTTCCGCCCCCGGGAGGCTCACCTTCGAGATCGCCAGGCGCTGCGTCGACGAGGTTGTGCTGGTGCACGAAGACGAGATGCTGCGCGCGATCCGGCTGCTGTTCGAGTGGGAGCACCTGCTGGCGGAGCCGGCTGGAGCCGCGGCGCTGGCCGCGCTCCTTTACCAACACCGCCCGGCGCCGAACGAGAAAGTCGTCGTGATCCTCTCGGGCGCCAACGTCACCGACGAGGTGTTCCTGCGGGCCCTGAAATCTCGCTGACACCTCGTTTATCTCGGAGTACGCTGGAGCAATTCCGTTCACGAAGGATTGGGGGTAATGGGATGAAGGCTTACGTCCTCATCAACGCGTCACCGGGCCGGGCGCTGGAAGTCGCCAAGAAAATGGAGGGCGTCAACGGCATCTCGGCGGCGGACGCGATCACGGGCGAGTACGACGTCATCGCGGTCTGCGAGGCGCCTGACGTCAACTCGATCGGCTCGCTCATAGTCGACAAGATCCAGAAGGTCGACGGGGTCTTCAAGACGATCACCTGCCTTGCGGTGAAATAGCGCGGGGAAGGAAGATGCCCCGCGCTGATGCGCGGGGACCCCGCAGGAGGCCCCTCCTCTCCGCACCCGGCGGCGTTTGGAAGGTGCGCACACGGGGACGGCCGGAATGAATCCGGCCTACAGGCCACCCGCCGTCTCGACGGTGAAATAGCGCGGGGAGCCCAGCCGCGCGGCGGCCTCTAACTTGGCGGTGAAGCAGGCTCCTGCGAGGCCTCGCCCGCCAGGGCCGCAGACACTTCGGGCAGCCCGGTGAGCCACTTCGTCATCGACGGCATCTCCTGCTCGAAGCTGCCGACCGACGGCGACCAAGTGAGGTCTCGGCGGGAGTGCGAGTCGTCGTAGTAGTGGGGCTTGCCGATCACGTCGACGGCGAAGAGTCCCGGCCAGGCGGCCGAGCCCTGCGCCGTCCTGGTCTCGAGGGCCAGCGCCCGGAAGTAAGCGAAGTCATACGGGATCGACTGAACAACAGCTGCGAAACCGGCGGCGCGCGAGGCTGATTCGATGAGCTCGCGCCAGCTCGAATCGAAGCCCGCGACCAGGTAGGCGTGACCGGGTCGGCCCCGGTCGCCTGCCGCCAGGCACGCGCGTCCCACGTCCGCCGCCGCGACGAAAGTCTGCGTGGCCCGGCCGCCGTGCGGCAACCACAACCTCCCAGCAGCGACCGACGCCATCACCCGCGGGAGGATCCAGTCTTCCCCTGTGCCGAAGACCCTTGCCGGCCGCAGCACGACGACCTCCACGTTCTGGGCCGCTCCGAGCAGCCACTGCTCTTCGAACAGCATCAGGCGCTCGAACGCGTGCGCAGGGCGCAGCTTCGATTTCTCGGTGATCCGCGTGTAGTGGTCGGGACCGTATACGTCCGCGCTCGAAACGTGGACTATCCGACGCACCCCCGCGCGCTCTGCCGTGGCGAGCACGCGCTGAAGCATCGAAGGCGGGGATGGGCGGAACTTGAGACGTCGCACGGGCGACCAGGTGCGCGCGCAGTTGATCACGACCTCGACGCCGCCGAACGCGTCCGCCAACGTCTGGTCGTCCGCGTCCGCGTTGAGGGCGATGATGGGAACCTCCGCCGCAAGAGCCGCGGAGACGTGATCACCCAGGAATTCGCCCGAGCCGATTACCAGGTGCAAGCCGCAGCGATTAAAGCACGGGCGAGCCATGGCCCCCCTGGCCAGGACCCGGGCCGGCGATTGCGTTTTACGGGTGACGGCGCCGGTGAAGCGCTGCGGCCAGGGCCCGCTGGACGTTGTCGACGACTCGGTTGACCCGCTCCTTCAGCCCCCACCACATGGGTGGATCGGGAAGGACGGGAGGACCGACCGTGACCTCGATCCGGCTGAAAGGGCGGAGGACACCGGTCCCCCTGACGGCCACCGGACAGATCGGCACCCCCGCCTGAAGGGCGAAGTGGCCGATGCCGGTCTTGAGCGGACGAAGGGCGCGGCCACGTGAATAGCGGCCCTCCGGGAACATCAGCACCACGCCGCCCCGGTCGAGCACCTGGTACACGGTCCGCAGCCCCGTCTCGTCGAGCTCGCCACTTTGCGGCGAAATTGGAAAGACCCCGATCAAGGGGAGGAGCTTTCGCTTCCACGCGCTGTTGAAGACCGTCTCCCGTTTTGCCATCGTGTAGATGACCGGCGCCTCGGGGAAGAACGGGATGATGAACGCCGGGTCGAACCAGGCCTGGTGGTTGGCCGCGATGATGAAAGGCGGCGCCGGGATGTTGTCGAGCCCGATCACCGAAACCCGGAACGTCCGGAGGACGATCCACCTGATGAGGCGCCGCACGAACAGATACAGGCGCGCCGGCGACATCGGCTCCGGATGGACGAGCGGATCGAGGGGGGCGCTGACGAGCGCCCGGTACTCGGGGCTTGTGTACCGGCGTTCAGGCGGAGAGGAATGCGTTGAGGACGCGGTTGAACTCCTCTGGCCGTTCTGCCTGTGGCGTGTGGCCGGCGCCTTCAATGACCGCGAGACGCGAGCCCTCGATCAGCGCGTGAGCGCGCGTGGCGTGCGCGACCGGAAACAGCGGATCGTCGGCTCCCCAGATCAGCTGGACGGGGAGGCTCAGCTCGCCGAGCCTGCTGGTCATGTCGTACTGCTGGCCGAGCAGCGCCCGCGGAGTCACCAGCGAGCGGATGGTCGCGAGGTAGGCGTCGTGGTAACCCTCGGCCGAGTACAGCTCGCGCAAGTGGCCGAGATACGTGTCGTCCATCGTGCGATTGAGGTCGGAGCTGGCGCCGGCGTAGCGGGCGGCCACGCGACGCACCATGTTGGGCGGAGCCCAGTGGAGCGCGTTGCGCGCGACCTTCATCACCGCCTCGCCCACACGGGGGATGGTCACCAGGCCGTAGGAAAAGCGGACGTTGGGCCGGCCCAAGCCGAGCGCATTGACGAGGACCAGCTTGCTCACCAGCTTGGGCCGCCGCAAAGCGAGCTCGAGCGCGATGCGCCCACCGAGCGATGCGCCCACGACGGTCGCGCTCCGCAGACCGCGACCTTCCATGTAGCGCTCGATGAAGCGCATGAAATACGGGATGCCGTAGCGAGCGCGAGGCTTCGCGGTGCGGCCAAAACCGGGAAGGTCGGGCGCGTAGACACGGTGCCGAACCGCGGTGGCCTCGAGGTTGAACCGCCATTCGATGTACCCGGACGAGCCGAGTCCATGGACGAAAAGGACGGGCGATCCACGGCCCCCGTGCATGTGGTGCACGCGCATCGATCCCATGTGCAGCCAGCCCGCATGAAGCGTCCGCGGCGGCCTGCGCGCGGAGTCGATCATTGGGGAAGGATACGTGCGGGGGCCCGCAGTCCAGTCACCGTGGCGCCCGAAACAAATCTCGCGGTCTGGTTTCCGTTGATCACACTCACCGCGCCCGGCCCGGCGGCGCGCCACGAGCCGTCGTGCCAGAGGGCGGCGCTCCGCTCGTCGATCCCGAGCAGGGTCACGCCCACCAGCTCCCGCTGCGCCGATTCAACCCACCGATGGCCAAACGTGTCGTAGTGGGGAAGCACCGCCGTGTGGGCGACGACCCCGAGGGCGTCCGCCGGACGCCGGTTGAACCGGTTGGGCCAGCTGGCGCGGATCAAGGTGTGGCTGCACAGCGCCATCGCGCCTGCCGACGAACCGGCCAGCGCAGCGCCTCCGCCCCACGCCTCGAAGATCGCCGCCCACACCGGCGAGCCACGCAGGACCTGCGCGACGAGCCCAGGGTCGCCGCCCACCAGGTAGAAGAAGCCGCCCTCGCGCGCCCTCGCGGCGATGGCCGCCGACATGGCGTCGCTGCGCTTGCGGACCGGCAGCTCCGTGAGGTGCACGCCGAACTGCTCGAACCAGGCCGTGGCGTGCGTGACTGCCCCGGCGGGGTCCTGGCGCGCGGCGGCGGTGGGCACCACGTAGGCCGGTCCGGCGCCCGCCGCGGCGGCGAGCACCCGGTCCTGTTCCTCGTTGCCCGGGTTGAACTCATCTCCCCCGACCAAGGCGAGCACTCCAGGCATCTGCCTAGGATATGTGCGTGCCCGACCTGAATTCCCCGGTCAGGGTGCGGATCGCGCCGAGCCCCACCGGCTTCGCCCACCTGGGCACTGCGAGCACCGCCCTCTACAACGTCCTTTTCGCCCGGCAGCGCGGCGGCACCTTCGTGCTGCGGGTCGACGACACCGACATGGAGCGCAACCGGCCGGAGTACGAGCTCCTGATCTACGAGAGCCTGCGATGGCTTGGCCTGGACTGGGACGAAGGCCCCGACAAGGGCGGCCCGGATGCGCCATACCGGCAGTCGGAGCGCCTGGACCTGTACAAGCAGCACGCGGTCCGTCTGCTCAACGAAGGCAAGGCGTACAAGTGCTGGTGCACGCGCGAGGAGCTCGACGCCGAGCGCAAGCAGGCGCAGGCCGAAAAGCGCGCCTACAAGTACTCGCGGCGCTGCCTCACCAACCCGCCCGGCGGGCGCACGGAGTTCACCATCCGCTTCAAGATCCCTGGCGGGGAGGTTTCCTTCACCGACATGATCCGCGGCGACATGCGATTCGATGCCGAGCTGATGGGCGACTTCATCATCGTCAAGTCGGACGGATACCCGACCTACCAGTTCGCGAGCCCGGTGGACGATGCGGTCATGAAGATCACGCACGTCATCCGCGGCGAGGAGCACCTATCCAACACCCCATATCAGCTGATGCTGGTCGACGCGCTCGGTTACGCGCGGCCATTTGCGTTTGCCCACATGCCGCTGATCCTCGCCGCGGACGGCTCGAAGTTGTCGAAGCGCAAGCACCCGGAAGCGAACCTCGCGCTTTACCGCGAGCAGGGCTACGTGCCCGAGGCGCTGCTCAACTACCTCGCCCTTCTGGGCTGGAACCCCGGCACGGCGCAGGAGATCTTCTCCTTCGACGACCTGCTCCGAGCCTTCTCCTTCGAGCGGGTGCAGCACGCGGGCGCGCGTTTCGACTGGGAGAAGCTCAACTGGATCAATGGCGAGTACATCCGCGGCTTCGACGACACGGAGCTCGCCCGCCGGCTGCAGCCGTTCCTGCCCGAGCTGGACCAAGGGACGATCTGCCGCGCCGTCCCCTCGCTGCGGACACGCCTGCCCAAGCTCGCCGCGGCCAGGGACTACCTCGAGTATCTGTGGACCGATCCGGAGCCCCCGTCGCTCGGCGCCGACGCCACGGAACGCATCAGGGCGGCGGTCAGCGTGCTGCGCGACGTGACCTGGGAGCCGGACCCGATCGAGACGGCGCTCGAACGCGCGGTCGAGGCGTCCGGGGTCGGCAAGGGCAAGTTCTACACGCCGCTGCGTGACGCGCTCACGGGCAGGAAGGTCTCGCTGCCGATCCACTTCACCCTGGCGCTCTTGCCGAAGGAGCTCGCGCTGTCCCGCCTCAGCCGAGCGGCGGACCTCCCCACCCCCGCTCCGCGGGACCTCCCCGCCAGCGGGGAGGTAACAAGATGATGCCGCTTGCCATAGTCATCGACCTCGACCCGAACATCCTCCACATCGGGCCGCTGCTGATCACGTGGCACGGCGTTTTCGCAGTGCTCGGGATCATCGCGGCCGCACGGTTGGGATTCTGGCTCTTGACCAGGGAAGGAGTCGAGATCTCGGGCGGCGGTGATGGACTCGCCTGGATGGTCGTGATGGGGCTGATAGGCGCCCGTGCCCTGTACGTCTGGGAGAACTACAAGATCTTCGCCAACGGCCAGTGGCTGCGCGTCTTCGCGTTGACCGAGGGAGGCATCAGCCAGTGGGGAGGCCTGTTCGGGGCCATCGTGGGCGCGTACGTCTGGGCGCGCCGCGGGAAGTTCTCCTTCTGGAAGGTCATCGATGCCGCCGGCCCGGCGACGATGATAGGCCTGGCGATAGGGCGGATCGGTGACGTCATCAACGGGGAGCACCACGGGTCTCCTACCAACCTCCCCTGGGGCGTCGAGTACGTCAACGCCAACACGCTGGGCCAGCCCGGCGTCGTCGTGCACCCCGAGGTCGCATACGAGATGGTCCTAACTCTCTTGCTGTTCGCCGCGATCCTGCCTTTCCACCAGCGGTTGAAGGCCCGCCTGCCGGACGGCGTGGTGGGGCTGCTCTACCTCGGCCTGTACGCGGCGGGCCGGTTCTTGCTCAGCTACCTGCGCCTCGACCCGGCGGTGTTCATCGGGCTGCGCCAGGCGCAGCTCGCGTCCGCGTTGATGGTGCTGATCGCCCTGGTCGCAATTCCCATCCTCATCAGGCGCTCGCGGGCAGGCGGCGCCGAGCCCGTCACGGCCGCGGAGTAGCTGCAGACCGCAACAGCCGCTGCGCCAGAGCAGGCGCTTCCGGGTCGTGCTTGAAGTACACGTGGACCTCGTCATGAGAGGCGAGCGCCGACATCACCTCGGCGGCCCACGGCCGCAATGAGGCCTGCGTGTAGCCGCGACGCAGGCGGAAGTACGCGATGCGGCTCAGGGTCATGGTCGGGGCGCGCGGCCATTTCTCCTCGTCGGTGACGACGAGCGCGCCCGCGTGGTCGCGAATCACCCGGTAGGTGTCGGCCGAGAACCACGACGGGTCACGAAACTCGACCGCCGCCGGTCTTCCCAAGGCGCCCAGCAGTGAGTCGAGCAGCGCAACGTTCAGCTTGCGAGCGGGCGGGAACTGCAGGAGGACGGGGCCGAGCCGCTCGCCCAGGACCGCTATGCGCTCGCTGAAGATTCGCGCGAGGCCCACGCGGTCGAAACCTTCCGCGGAGTACGTCAGGCCGCGGTTCGCCTTCATGCAGAAGCGAAAGCCTGGCGGGGTCTGGGACGCCCAGCCCGCCAGCGCGCCGTCCGGCGGCGTGCGGTAGAAACTGCCGTTGAGCTCGACCCCGTTCAACCTCTGCGCGTAGTAGTCGAGCATCTTCGCGCCTGGAAGCGCGGCGGGATAGAACTTTCCCTTCCAGGTCGCGTAGCTGAAGCCGGAGGCGCCGGCGTATAGCGTCTTAGGAGACCCCCGCGGCCTGCCGGCCGCGCATCACCCGCTCGTGAAGCTGCCCGCAGGCGGCATCCGCGTCGCGGCCGCGCGTGTCGCGGACAGTGACGTTCAAACCCTGGGCCTCGAGCTTCTCCTTGAAGGCGCGGATCGAGGCTCGGTCGGGCGCGCGATACGGCGTGTCCTCGACCGGGTTGAAGGGGATCAGGTTCACGTGCGCCAGCTTGCGGCGCAGCAGAGCGCCGAGCTCCCGGGCGTCCTGCTCAGTGTCGTTGACGCCCGCCAGGAGCACCCACTCGTAGCTGACGCGCCGTCCCGTCTTCTCGGCGTAAGCCTGCGCAGCGCCGACCAGCTCGCTCACCGGATATTTCTTGTTGATCGGCACGAGCACGTCGCGCAGCTCATCCCGCGCCGCGTGCAGCGAGATGGCGAGCGTGACCGGCAGACCTTCCTCGCCCAGCTGCTCGATGCGGGGGATGAGACCGCTGGTCGAGAGCACGATGCGCCGAGGGCTGATGCCGAGCAACTCGGGATCGGCGATCAGCCGCAAAGCGTCGAGCACCTCGCGGTAGTTCGCCATCGGCTCGCCCATGCCCATGAAGACCACGTGCGAGAGGCGCCGGCCCTCGCCGGCGAGAAGCCTCGCGGCGTCGACCGCCTGCTCGACAATCTCGTGAGATTTCAGGTTGCGCCCAAAGGGAAATTTGCCCGTGGCGCAGAACGGACAACCGATGGGACAGCCGGCCTGCGACGAGATGCAAAGGGTCGAGCGGTCGGTATACCTCATCACGACGGCCTCGACCGAGTGGCCGCCGTCGAGCTCGAACAGGGTCTTGGTGGTGAGGCTGCGGTCCGCGTCGGACACAGCCACCGGCTTCAGCGAGGTGAAACGGAAATCCCGGGTCAGCGCGGCGCGCAGGTCTTTGGGCAGATCGTGCATGGCCTCGAACGACGGCGCGCCGCGCGCGAGCCAACCCCAGACCTGGCGGCGTCGGTATGCCGCTTCGCCGTTGGCGACCATCCAGGCTTCGAGGTCGTTGGCGGACAGCGAGAGTACCGCAGGCTGGGGATCGATCACGGCGCTCACGATACCTGCGCCGAATAGGCCTCTTCGCCCGCGCGCTCGTCCACGGCGACCGAACCATCGTCGACGAGCTTGCGGAGGTGGGCGCGCAGGGTCATCTCAGCGGCGACCATCAGCCTGGCATCCAGGTCGCCGTACACCCGCCTCGTGAGCTGGTCCGCAGACCCCGGGCCGCGCTTCACCAGCTCGTCCAGGACCTGCGCCTCGCGCTCGAGGCGATGCTGCTTGTACTCGGCGATCTTGCCCATGGCGTCGGTCACAGGGTCCCAGTGGCCCGGGAACAGGATTCGGGGCTGCAGGGCGGCGATCCGGTCGAGCGAGCGCAGGTATGCCGCGACGTCGCCCTCCGGATAGGTGACCATCGAGCTGCCACGGCCCAGGATCAGGTCGCCCGTGAAAAGCGCGCCGTCGCCGGGGATGAAGAAGCAAAGGTGGTCGGCGCTGTGACCAGGCGTGTGGAGGGCGGTGAGTCTGACGGTGCCGATGTTCACGACGTCCGCGTCGCCCAGCTCCGGGTAGCGCCGCACCGAAGCGTGATGAGCCCTGGCGAAACGCTCGGCGAGTGGCAAGTGGTCGGGGTGCGAGTGCGTCACGAGCACGACGCCGACAGTCGCGCCGGCGAGCCGTCGGTTGATCGCCTCCAGGTGCGCCTCGTCGTCGGGTCCAGGGTCGATGACGACGACCACCGGGCCGGCTTCGACGATCCAGGTGTTGGTGCCCGGCCCGGTGTATGGCCCAGGGTTGGGCGCGACGACGCGGTGGACTAGGGCCAACGCCCGGCCCCGATCGTCAAGGCTGGTGGTATGCGGGCAGGTAGATGTCCGCCCCGTCCGGGTGCACGTCGAGCCACCCGTCGAGGTGCATGTCGATGATCACGCGCAGGAGGGGCTCGCCCATCTCAGGCACGGCCTGCGCCTTGCGCCGGCCGCTGGTCGCCATGTGGATCCGCCACCAGGAGCCCACCGGCTGGGCGGCGATGCTCAGCGAGTCTCCGTCCAGCCAGTCGCGGGCGCGCGCGAAGGCCTCGACCAGCATGGGCTCGGAACCCACCACCGCCGCTCCCGGGGGCAGATTGCGCTCGACTGCGGGAAGGGCGAGGTTCAGCACCGCCCCCAGGACCACGCCCCGCGCACCGTCCTTGGGCTCCATCGCCGCCGCCTCGAGTGCCGCCGCCCGCCTCCCCACCTCCTGGGCCTGCTCGAAGATGCCCTCGAGCAGTTCGGTGCGCCCGAAGGCCGCCTGCCGCGCGGACTCCTGCAGGGCCAGCACAGACGACCTCAGCTTGTGCCCCAGGCGTCCGAGCAGGTGGTCGCGGCGCTCCGCCATCAGCTGCTGACCCAGCTCCGCGCTCTTGCGAGCCTGGCCCAGGCTGGCGCGGGCCGCCCAGCCGACCAGGCGGCCGTTGAGGATCAGGGGCTCCCAGGGTCCGCCGGGCGGTGGGAAGTCGAGGTCGGCCGGTCCGTGCCGTAGGCGCTCGGGCACGGACTCGAGACCGCCGCCCACCCGCACCCAGACCGGCTCCACGGCGCTCATGAAACGCTTAACGTCAAGCTGGCTCCTTTACCCGCGCCGGGACGGTGAACTTGAAGGTCGTGCCCCGGCGGTCGCTCGATTCGACCCAGATGCGGCCGCCGAAGGAGCGCTCGACCACGAGGCGGCAAAGGTAAAGTCCCAGGCCGAGTCCGCCCTGCGAGCGGTTGCGGCCCGCCGGCCCCGTCTTCTCGAAAAGCGTCCCCAGGCTCGCCGCTGGAAGGCCCTGGCCCCGGTCGCTGACGGTCACCTCCAGCCAATCACGCGGCACCACCCGCGCCTCCACGACGACCGGGCCGCTCGTGTACTCGAGCGCGTTGCCGACGAGGTTGGTCAGCACCTGGGCCAGGTGGGCCGCTTCGCAGAACGCCGGCGGTAGGCCGGCGGGCAGGTGGATCTGGACCGCGGCCGATCGTTCCGGGTAGCGATGCAGGAGCACTCCCATCACGGCCTCGAGCGCCGGGCCGAGCTCGACCCGGTCGGGGTTGGGCTCGAAGTGCTTGGTCTCGAGCTTGGCGATGATCAGCTGGCTCTCGACCAGGCTCAGCAGGCGATCGGAGGATTCATAAGCCTCCTGCAACAGCTCCTTCCGCCCGGCCGGGTCGATCGTGTCGCCCCACTGCATGATGCCGGCGAGCGTGTTCTTCATCGCCGCCGCCGGGCTTCGCACCTCGTGGCCGATCGCGCGCAGCATGAGGTCTTTGGCTTCGAGTGCAAGGCTCTGCGCGGTCACGTCCTCGTGCAGGGTCAGGACGCCTGCAGGCTCGCCTTCGAGTCCCGGGATCACCACCCGCCGGACATGGACGGTGCGCTCCGGATCGCGCATGCGCAGCTCGTAAATGCCGTTCGACTCGCCATCCTCGGCCGGCGCCGCCCCCGCGGCGGCGTAGATCTCAGCGGGCGTTCGTCCCGGCATCTCAGAGGCCTGGAGGTTGTAGATCGCCTCCACCTCGGGGTTGGCGTAGACGATGCGGCCTGCTGCGTCCTCGAGCAAGACCCCGACCGGAGAGTGGCGAAGGATGGCGTTCATCATCCTTCGCTCTCGATCGAGCGCGTCGACCAGCTCGAGCTGCCCGATCAGGACTGCAGCCTGCCCTGCCAGGACGCCTGCCAGCCGTCTGGTCTCGGCGCCTCCACCGGTCATCCTGGCGACGAGCAGGCCCGCCAGGCGGCCTTCGACCTGGATGGGGATCGCGAAGGCGTCCTGCGGAGCTCCCAACAGGTCGAGCAGCGCCCTCAGTCGCCTGCCCCCGGTCGGCGCGGCCAGGGCACGCAGGAGCTGCGCGCTGTCGTTCACCGGGACCCGGGGCTGTTCGTCGCCATTGTCGGAGCGACGCACGAGCTGGCCGTCCTCGAGGAGCCAGAGCTCGCCCTGCGAGCCGGCCAGGGCCCGGCTCACCAGGCGGCCCATCTCCAGCCGGGCCCGGTCAGGCTGCGTGGGGGTCAGCTCGGTGAACGCCGCCACAGCCTCGAGGGTGCGGATGCGGCCGCGCGTCTCGGCGACCAGCCGGGAGTTCTCGATGGCGATCGCCGCGTGGCGGGCGAACTCGAGCGCCGCCGGGCCGGGCTCGGCGACCAGCGTGGACGCATGCACCGCGCCGATGGCTCCGACCAGCCGGTCCCCGTACCACAGTGGGATGAGGGTCCAGGCGTGGCCGCCCGTCGTGCCGCTGACCAGGCCCGGCGGCGCCTGCCGGTCCTCGTTGTTCAGGTTGGCCCAGGCCAGGACCTCTTCCGCGGCCGCATCACCGCTCCGTCGCGTCGCCGTGATGCGGCCCTCCGTGTCGAATGCCCAGCACACCGCGCCGGGCGACTCGAGCATGGTGCGGGCCTGCTCGGCGATGTTGGTGGCGACGCTGATCAGCTCGTGGCCTGCCAGCGCTGCGAGCTCCTGGATGCGAACCGACTGCGCGAGCGCGATCTGGTTGGCATGGTGAAGCCGCATCGTGCGCAGCGCGATGCCTACCACCGGGGCGGCCGCCTCGAGCAGCTTGAGATGCGCCGGGATGAACCGGCCGCCGTCATTCCGCATCGCAATCAGGCCCGCCATGACCCGGTCGTCCTGCGTGATGGGCGCCCAGACGATATGGCTCGCCGAGCGGCTGAAGATGTAGGCCCCGATCAGCCCGTCCGTTTCGGAGGAGCCGGCAGCCCTGGGCTCCTGCATCTGGCCGCCCTCTCCGATCATCCGGCGAAAGAAGGGCGCCTCCTCGATCGGCACTGGGCCCAGCTCGCCCCTTTTGGCGCCCGGCTCGGCGGTGAAGGCCGCCATGTTTCCGGCGACGTCGAGGTAGGCGAGCACCATGTGGGTCGCGCCGAGGTACTCGCCGACGACCCCGAAGACCGCGTCCGCCAGCTCGCCTTCGTCGGACGCGCTCGCCACCCCCATCTCGAGCACGTGCAGCGCCTCCAGCCTCGCCCTCTCGGCCTGGGCCTGGGCGAAGTGGTCGGCGTTGGCCAGCGCGAGGCTGACGTGCGCGGCGATGTCCTGCAGCAGCTTGACGTGCCAGTCCTCGAACGCGCCATCGCGGTAGGACTGAAGGGAAAGCAGAGCCGTGATCCGCTCGCCGCTCAGCACAGGCACCCAGACGAACGAGCGGGAGACCAGATGGCGGTCGGTCCGCGGCCCGGACACGAACACCGCCGCGCCGCGGCCCACCGTCCACCCCTCGCGCTCGAGCTCGGTTCGCTTGAACGAGCGCGCCCAGGGCGAGTGCCTGACCAGGATGGGCTCGCCGGACTCGTATGCCTCGCGGGAAGGGCCGGTGACAGCCAGGGCGACCGGAGGCACGACCTCCTCGGCGCCGGCGACGTACTGGTATCCCTCCGCCACCGGGCCATCGGCGGTCTGCGTGATGGTCGCCAGGATGAACCCGTCGAAGTCGAAAAACCTGCCGAGCTCCTCTCGCAGCGTCCGCATGATCGACCACCGGTCAAGGCTGGACGCGAGCCGGCGGCCAATCGTGTTGACGACCTCGAGCCGCCTCTTCTGATCCTCGAGAGCCTCGTAGCTTCGGGCGTTGCGGAGGGCCAGCGTGACCTCGTCCGACACGAGCTCAAGAAACGCGGCGGTCGAATCTTCGTACGCATACGCCTGCTTGCAGGTGATGCCCAGCGCTCCGCGCGCCTCCCCACCTTCTTTGAGCGGCACCCACAGCGAGGACGTCGGATGGTAGGTGAGCAGGGGCTTGGCGTCACGCACGACCGAGCGGGCGGCCACAGCCTGTGACGAGCGGTTGGGCAGCCAGCGCGACCTCACCGCGGTCTCGGCCTCGATGTGGAGCAGCTTCACCTTGTCGGCTTCGTCCTGGATGGTGACCAGCTCCAGCGCATCGACCGGCAGCAGCTCGCGCAGCGTCGCGTACAGGCCCGTCAGCACGCTCGTCTCATCCAGCGTCGAGGTCATCGCCCGGGCGATGCTGTTCAGGGCGCCGAGACGGCGCGCCTGGTTTCGGGTCAGCTCGTTGAGAGACACGTTCGCGAGGTGGACGCCCAGGGCTCGGTGGACCTCTTCCAACAACTTGGTCTCGGACTCGGGCACGCGCCGCTTCTTGTACGACTGGTAAATGACGCTGCCGATCACCTGGTCCTGGTGCTTGACCGGCACCCAGATCGCGAACCTGGTCCTCCGTCCGACGCCCGGGCCTTTGCCCTTTTCCTGCTGCCACGACTCGGTCGGGACCACCGCCGTCTTGGGGTTGGAATAGTTCTTGGCGTAGGTGGACTCCTTTAAGGGCCTGCGGCGGACGTCCTGCAGGACGCCCGAGTCGATGGCGACGGAGTGATACCAGCCCTCGCGCTCGAGGACGTGCAGGTTCAGCACGTCGTAGCCGAAGTCCTGGTGCAACCCCCGATACAGGACCTGGACCAGGTCCGCCTCGGTGACACAGCTCCCGAGCTCGTGGACCAGGGCGGCCGCCGTCGGACGGGGATCCCGCGGCCTGGGCGGCGCGGCTTTCGGCCTTGCAGGGGGTCGAGCCACCGCTGCGGGCGACGCGTGGGGCCTGGCTCCTCGCCGGGCGGGATTTGGCATCAGCACCGATATACTGCCCCAGAATTACATTGCCGTTCACTCCGCCCAAGCCAATCGCCCCGACGCCGCCCGATCTTCGAGGCTCGTCGGTGCTCGTCGTCGACGACGAACGAGCATGGCGGGTGATCCTGGAGACCGATCTCCGGATGCTCGGCTATCGAGTGTGCATGGCCGAGGATGCGGACCAGGCGCTGGAGCTGGCCGGCACGGAGAAGCCGGAGGTCGCGATCATCGACCTGATGCTCCCTGAGCCAATGGACGGCTGGGGCCTTCTCAACGAGCTCCGGGCACGCGGGCAGAAGGTGCCTGTCATCTTCTACACCGCCTACCCCGTCTTCCCCTCGGGGACCGACGACCCCGATGTGGTCGGCTACATGAGCAAAGCCGTGGACCGCGCCGACCTGTACGCTCTGTTGCCCCCGGCCATCAGGCGCTCACGAGAGCGCCTGAATTCAGATTCCTAGCTGGTTGGCCGCCGATCTACCAGAAGCGCAGCCAGAACAGCATGTCCGTCCAGTCAGCGCCAGACGCGGTCGCAAGAGCAGCGAGAGAGGCCACCACGACCACCAGTCCCCGGACTTTAACCCTCCAAGTCATCCCCATCTTACCCCTTCGTTTTTCCAACTGATGAACGGCTCAGGCGATAGTATGAATTCGGTCCTTTGAGTTTGAGTGTTCAGATCATGACAATTGTCGTTAAAACTTATATAGGTCCAGACCTTGGAAAATCGGAGCATGGATAAGAGACGTCCCGTCCCGCCCCGTGCTCGCGAGGTCCGGCTGCCTCCGCTGCCGCCCGGGCTGGAGGTATACCGCCCCGCGGATGTCCTCGGTTCGTCGGTGCTGGTGGTCGAGGACGAGGCCGCGATGCAGCAGCAACTGCGCATCGACCTCCACGACCTCGGCTACCGTCCGGAGGTCGCATCGTCGGCGCCCGAAGCGATGGAGCTGCTCGAGCGCGAACGCGTCGCCGCAGTGCTGCTGGACCTGGTGCTCGATGAGGGCGAGGACTCCGGCTTCGAGCTCCTGACCTGGATCCGCCTCCACCACCCCGGCCTGCCGGTGATCGTGCTCTCCGCGGCGCAGGTCAACTCCGCGGCGATCCGGAAGGCGTACGAGCTCGGCGCCAGCTCCTACTTCGTGAAAGGCAACGTGCCGATGGCCCACATCTACTCCGACCTCGCGGCGCGCCTCGTGGAGCGTGGCACAGGGCGCCCCGGCACCTACCGATTCGGGCGCCTCGAGTTCGATCCCACCCGGCGCGGCGTCAAGCTGGGCGCCAAACAGATTCGCCTGACCCAGCAGCAGGCCGCCATCGTGCTGTTCCTGGCCCAGGGCTCCAAGCCCGCGACGGCCAGGGACCTCATCGAAGCGGGCCTGTTTCGCAACAACGCCGCCCACTCGACGGTCCACTCGGCCCTTTTGACGCTGCGCCGGCGGCTGGACGAGCTCGAGCCCGGGCTCGGCCCCAATTTCGTGCGCGCCTCAGCGCGCGGATATGCATTGGTGTCGATCCATGAGTGAAAACCAGGCCACCAGCCCCCTGCCGAGCCGGTCGGTCATCGACGAGGTCATCGAGCTACGCCGCCATTTCCACCGGAATCCGGAGGTGAGCTTCGCCGAGCACGAGACGACCCGGCACCTGACCGAGCGCCTCAGGCAGCTCGGCCTCGAGCTCAAGACATGCCCGACCGAGACCGGCGTCGTCGCGCTGCTCGATACGGGGCGGCCGGGCAAGACGGTCATGCTCCGCGCGGACATCGACGGTCTGCCGATCAACGAGGAGTCGGGCGTGGACTTCGCATCGCGCATTGACGGGCGGATGCACGCGTGCGGCCACGACGCGCACATGGCGATCATGGTCGGAGTCGCGCGGACGCTCGTCGACCGCATCTGGGACGTGTCTGGCAAGTACCTCTTCGTGTTCCAGCCTGCCGAAGAGATCGTGGCAGGGGCCAAAGAGATGATCGCGCGCGGGCTGCTCGACGACCACCATCCGGACTCGGTCATCGGCCTGCACATCGTGAGCTTCCTGGAGTCGGGAACCGTAATCTCGCGACCCGGCTTGATGTGGGCAGGCTCGGATGCGTTCGACATCAGCTTTTCGGGCCCGGGCGGGCATGGCGGGATGATGGGCCGGCGTGGCAACGTGCTGGCGGCGCAGGCGTTCTTCGTGGAGCGCCTTCACACGGTGGTAGAGGGTCTCGAACACGAAGGCGTGCAGTGCCACACCACGGTCGGCAACATCACCAGCGACGGCGCGTGGAACATCGTTCCTCGGGGCGTCCTGGTGCAGGGGAGCCTGCGCACCTTCAACGAGTCCTTGCGCGAGCAGGCCCTCGATCGGCTCCACGACCTGCTGCGCGAGGCCGAGAGCGAGTTCGAGGTGCGCGCCAAGGTGGACCTCGTACACGGAACGGTGCCGTTGATGAACGAGCCGAACGTGACCCGCACGGTGCTGGACGTAGGCCGGGAGCTCATCGGCGAAAAGGCCAGCGTGCTGGGCCGGCCTCTCACCGTGAGCGATGACATCGCCGAGTTTCTCACCCGGGTCCCCGGCTGCTATTTCATGCTGGGCGCGATGCCGGCTGGAGAAGCGCCCCCGGCCCACCATTCCCCGGGGTTCCGGATCGACGAAGCGGCTCTACCGGTCGGGGTCAAGGTCCTGGCGGGAGCCGCCTCCCGACTCGCCGCCGAGTAAGCCCCGGGTGCTCTGGCTGGTCGCGATAGCGCTCGGCCTCGTCGTGGGGTTGGTGACCGGCGGCAGCATCGACAACTTCTCCCGCGTGCGCTTTCGCTGGCCCGTCGTCCTGCTCATCGCAGTGGTGATCAGGGAAGCAGTGCTTCTGACCCCGCTCAACCGGTTCGACGCCATGAGGTTCGTCTATTTGGTGGCGCTGGCCGCGATCGTGGTGTGGACGATCTGGCACTTCCGGCTTCTACCCGGAGTGTGGCTGGTCACGGTCGGTGGCGCGCTGAACCTGCTCGTGATCGGGGTCAACGATGCGCGTATGCCGGTGGCCCCCGCGCTGGCGGGCTCGCTCCTCGGGCGTGGCGAGATCGCGCAGTACACCTTGATGGGTCCGGGGACCAACCTCAGCGCCCTCGGTGATTGGATCTCGGTGCCTCCGTTCCCCGAGGCTTACAGCCCGGGCGACGTCGTGATCGCCGCTGGGCTGGCGCTCGTCATCTTCTTCATCACGAGGCGACCGATTCGAGCCCAGGCGGATGGCGCCGAATCCTCCGCCCGTATAGTGAATGACCCGCCGTGATCATCTTCTGGATCCTCACGCTCTTCGTCGGCGCCTCGACCTTCGCCTTCACCTTCATCTTCTTGCAGCTGGGGATGGGTTGGTCGGTCGCGGATGCGCTGGTCGCCATGGTCATCTGCCGCGGCATCCTCAGCATGGTGAGACGCTCGCTCATCCTGCGCGAGCGCATGTCCCCCGAGGCCGACATCCTCACCCGCACCGTGGAGACCAATCGCGCGATCTTCTGGAAGCGGGCTCTCTTTCTGGCAGCCATCCCGGTCCTCTACTTCGCGGGGGCCTACTTCCTGTTCAACCTGCAGCCGGCCGATGCGCTCGACGCCCTCCCCCAGGCCATCGTGGCCGGCCTCACCAACCTCCTCTACGTGCTGTTCCTGCTGGGCGCCAACTTCGCGCTCTTCCTGGGGCCTTTCTACATCTACACGCGAATCGGCAAGACCATGATCAACCCCGACGACGCGAACTTCGGGGTGAGCATGGAGGACGTCCGAGGCCAGAAGGCCGCGGTGACAGAAATGCGCCGGATCCTGCGCCTCATCGAGCACGGCCGGCTCTACGTCAAGGCGGGCGGCAAGCGCGAGCGCGGGGTGCTGATGGTGGGCCCTCCGGGAACCGGCAAGACGATGCTCGCCAAAGCCATCGCCTCCTCGCTGCAGGTGCCGATCTACATCGCCGCGGGAGGTTCTTTCGCCGGCATGTTCCTGGGCATCGACGCCCTGAGCGTTTACCTGATGGTCCGAGCGGCCCGCAGGAAGGCCAAGACATGGGGCGGCTGCATCGTCTTCATCGACGAGATCGATGCCCTCGGTCAGCGCCGTTCCGGCACGGGGGGGGCCGGCGGAATGATGGGCGGCATGGGAGGCATGTTCGGAGGCGGCCAGCTCGGCTTGAACATGCTGCTCGTCTTGATGGACGGGATCGACAACCCGGGAATGATCGTCCGCCAGCTGCGGGGTCTCGTGAACCTGACTCTCGACGGGTTCTTCCTCCCACGCGTCATCGCCTTCAACGGCACGAGGCTCCAGTTGCGCATCCCCGCGCTCAAAGCGCCCAACTACAACATCCTGTTCATAGGCGCTACGAACCGGCCTTCGGTCCTCGACGAGGCCCTGACGAGGCCTGGCAGGTTCGGCCGCCAGATCGTGTTCCGACTGCCCAACCGCGAAGACCGCAAGGACATCGCCGCCCTGTACTTCGACAAGAAGAAGCACGACCCCTCGCTCGACACGCCAAGCCGCCGGGAGGAGTTCGCGCGCATCACCGACGGGTACTCGCCCGCCGACATCGAGCAGGTCCTTTCCCTGTCGCTGCTCTACGCGTTCGAAGACGCGCGGGACAGCCTGCAGTGGAGGGACATCCGCGAGGCCATGGGCAACGTCGAGGCAGGTCTTGCGATCCCCGTCGAGTACACCGAGCGCGACAAGATCGCGGTGGCGCGCCACGAGCTTGGTCACGCCATCGCGTCGCACTTTTTCGAGAAGGACCGCTCGCACGTGCGCCTCTCCATCCGGCGGCGCGCGGACCCACAGCTTGGTGAGATCGGGGGTTATCACAAGTCGCTGCCCCAGGAGGAGGAGTGGCTGCGGTTCCGCTCGCAGCTCGCGGCGCGGATTCGCGCATCGCTCGGCTCACTCGCCTGCGAGCACGTCTTCTACGGCGAGAACACGACCGGTGTGACGATGGACCTCATCCAGGCGACCAGCACCGCCTGCACCATGGTCGGGATCGTAGGCATGGGAGCCGATCGCCTCGACCCTCAAATGTCGATGAAGGCGGCCAACATCGGCGAGCAGCTGATTTCGGTGGCGGAGGTCACACAGGGGACGTTCGTGCAGGGAACCGGGGTCGGCGCGGTGCTGAGCAATCCGAGGAGCCGGCGCACCGTGGCGCAGCTCCTGGGCCACGCGTACATGGACGACTGGCGGCTCATGAACATCAACAAAGACGCCATCGATCTCGCGGCGCAGGCGCTGATCGAACAGGGCGAGCTGATGGGAGACGAGATCAGCGGAGTCCTCGATTCCGTCGGGCTTCGCGAGGCGACCGATCAAGACCCCTATCCGGAGGACCTGCCGATGGTCCCCGAGCAGCAGCGTCCTTCGATCTCGGCCGTCTCGGAGCCTGCCTGATCAGCTTCGCGGCAGCGGCCGTCCTGGCGCTGGTCGTGGCCGGCCCGGCGCTCGAAGTCCACGCCCACGACCCGGGCGCGGGGCCGAGCCCCCACCACGAGGCCGCGCGGATCATCGCTTCGGAGCTGGCGATGACCGATGCCTCGAGCAGGATCAAGGACCTCAATGCCGTCCAGCCGTCGGGCCTGGCCGACACACTGCGCAAAGAGCTCGCGCTCGACGCGGCCGAGTACGAGTTTCGGACGGCGGCCCGGCAGGAGGAGCTCCGGGTCTACGAGCTGGCGGGCTACGCGAGCGTCGAGGCCGCCGTGCTTCCGCTGCTGCCTCCGAGCTATCGAGCCTCGATCGAGGAGACGATCTCCGCGCTGCACTCCCTCTACATCCTTGCCGGCATCGACCAGTACTACCTGGTCAACGTGCATTTCATCCATCCCTACGCAGACGCGAGGCCCTTGAGCGACCTGCGCTCGTACTACCTTGCCGCGCAGCGGACATACGGCATCGACGGAAGCTACCTCGCTGCGATCAACTTCATCGAGAGCAACTTCGGAAGGGTCAACGGCCCATCGTCCGCCGGCGCTATCGGGCCCATGCAGTTCGAGCCGGGCACCTGGACCGAGTATGGACAGGGCGGCAACATCAACGACCCACACGACGCGATCCCGGCCGCGGCCCGCCTGCTGGTCCACAACGGCGCGCCCTATGACATGCGCAACGCGATCTATCACTACAACTTGGACTTCAACTACGTCGACTCGGTCGAGTCGTTCGCCCGCGCCTATCGGAGCGATCCAGGTTGGCTCGACCGCATGTATTACTGGAACACATATGGGTAAGCTCACCGTTATGCGAGTCACAGCCTTGCTGGCCGGAGTCTTGCTGCTGGCCGCCTGCACGACGCACCCGATCGGCACGAGCCGCAGCTCGCCGTCCCCCACCTCTACCCCCGTGGTGACCATCCCGGTGGTCAGCCCGGCGCCGGTGGCAGGCGGAGCATTCGACCCGGCCCATGTGGTGCAGGTGCTCGGCCCCGCCGTCGCGGAGATCATCGTCACTCTCGCCGGCGGCGGCGGGATCGGCAGCGGCTTCGTGATCGCTCGCGAGAACGGGGCGAGCTACCTCGTCACCAACAACCACGTCGTAGCCGGCGCCACCAGGGTCGTCGTCCTCATGCCGGATGGCCAGCACTTCACGGCCACGGTGCAGGGTGCGGATCCCATCCAGGACCTTGCGGTGGTCAAGGTGACCAACGGGCAGCTGCCGCTCGCGCAGTTCGGGGACTCGACCAGGCTGGTGGCGGGCCAGCAGGTGGTCGCCATCGGCAGCCCGCTCGGCAACCAGAGCACGGTGACGGCCGGCATCATCTCGGCGCTCCACCGCACGATCTCCGCCGGCGGCGGCAACGGCGCTCCGGCCGAGAACCTGCCCGACGTTCTCCAGACCGACGCCGCGATCAACCCGGGCAACTCCGGCGGACCCCTGGCCGATGCCAACGGCAACGTCATCGGGGTGAACACGGCGACTGCCACGAGCGCGCAGGGCATCGGGTACGCGATCCCGAGCCTGATCGCCAAGCGCATCGCCCAGGACCTCATCGCCGGGCGCAGCCCGGGGCACCCTTACATGGGGGTCTGCTACCAGTCGGAAGACAGCGCGTTGGCGGGAGGCGCCGACGTGGGCGGCTACGGGGTGGTCGTGACCGGGACCGTCGCAGGCGCGCCGGCGGCCAAAGCAGGCTTGCGGTCAGGCGACATGATCGAGAAGGTGGACGGTGTCGACCTCAACAACGGCGAGACGCTGGGAGGTGTGATCCAGCCGCACGCGCCGGGCGACACGGTGCAGCTGACGGTGCTGCGGAGCGGAAGCACCACCACCCTGCCCCTGACGCTGGCCGACCGGCCAGCCGCCGGCGCGCCGGCGAGCTGCTCCCCGACGCCCTAGCTAGCGTCGCGAGAGGCCGGTGCGTCACCTTGGCGGTGGGGTTTCGGAGATCCAGTGCCTGGCTGCGGCGAGGGAGTCGAAGGTCCTCGACTGCAGGCCACGCTCGTCGACCAGCCCCGAGACGTCTTCGATCGTCAACTTCCCCAGGCCTGTAGGGGCGGTGACGAACGCTAGCTTCCTGAGGCCGGCCTCCATGGCGAGCGGCAGCCAGGAGTTCCGGATCCAATCCTGGTCCTCGTGCACGATGACCTTGACCTTCCTGGCGTCGCTCACGTAAGCGGCCGCCCCGTGGTCGCGGATCGCCTTGACGCCCTGAAGGAGGCCGGCCCTGAGCTCCGCGCTGTTGGCAAACGCCCGCCACTCGGAGAGGACGTGCTTGTGGGCCCGGTCCCAGCGAATCGACAGGTACGGTTCGTCCACGTAGTCGTCCGGGCTCGCCGCCATGCCATAGGTATATATGGACCCCCCTCCGCCCGCCACCTTCAAATCCTTGGTTGGAGTCCCATGCCAATCCATGGGCGGGCGGCCCCGGGCCTCAGGACGTATCCTGAGTAAGCACTCATGGAGTACCGGATCGAACAGTTGGCCAGGGCCGCCGGGGTGGCGGTGGACACGATCCGCTTCTATCAGGGCAAAGGCCTGCTCGAAGCCCCGCGGCGAGACGGGCGGGTCACGTGGTACGGCGACGGGCACATGGAGCGCCTCCGGAGGATCAAAGAGCTCCAGCAGCAGGGCTTCAGCCTGACCGTCATCCAGCGGTTCCTGACCGGCGAGCTGGAGGCGTCAGACGAGGCTCTGGTGGCGGCGGTCACACGGCCGGGGGCGCCCCAAACGATCACCCTTGGCGAGCTGGCGGAGCGCAGCGGCGTCGCGGAGCCTCTCCTGCTCAGCCTGCAGCAGGCGGGCCTCCTGGTCCCGGTTGAAGGCGGGGAGGAACCGCTCTACCCCGCCGACGATCTCGAGGCGATCGCCGCCGGCATGAAGCTGATCGCCGCTGGCGTGCCCCTTGGGTCGCTGCTGGAGCTGGGCAAGGATTACGCCGCCGCGGTCGACCGCACCGCGCGACGGGCGGTCGACCTTTTCGACCACCACGTGCGCGAACGCATCCAGGCGGAGGGAGGCGCAGCCGAGGCCGCCGAGCGCCGGCTGCTGGAAACTTTCAACGACCTTCTCGAAGCGAGCGGCACCCTTGTGCGCCACCACTTCCAACGCACGTTGCTGCGCGCGGCGCGCGAACACATCGAGAAGAGCCGGTGATCACCGCGCTGGAGGTCCGCGTCCGGGAGCTCGACCGTACTCCGGACCTCGTCGACTTGGTCAGCTCGGCGCGCGACGCGGGCCACGAGGTGCTGCTGATCGAGCGGCCGATGCCGGACGCCGTCAGCGTCGCGGCGCTGGGCCGCACCTTTGACATCCTGGCCGCCCCCGGCGGCGTCGCGCTCGAAGATGCCACGGGGAAGGTTCTCGATTTCGAAGCGGGAGAGGATCGCATCCTCGCGGCCTCGCGCCTGTGGCGCCGCCTTGCCGCGTCGCTGAAAGGACCAGACGGAGGCCTTCCCGCCACGGGCCTGGTCGCGGTCGGCGGTTTCGCATACCGGTCGGACCGTGATCCGGGCGGCCCGTGGTCCGGCTTTCCGGCGCTGCTCCTTCGCGTGCCGGCCCTGGCAGTGACGCGCACTCGTGGCCGGACGTTCACATCGGCGTTCACGCCCGACGCAGAGGCCCTGCTGGAAGCGGGTTCGGCCGCCGGCGGGGCAAGCGTCCGGGCACCGTCCGCGCGCACGCTCGAAGTCGCCCCGGTCCGCAACCCGGTCGCGTGGACCGCAGCAGTCGCGACCGCAGCGTCGCGCCTGCGGGCCGGCGCCGCCGAGAAAGTAGTCTTGGCGCGAGAGGTGATCGCTCGAGGCGATGGCGTCGTCTCCGCGGCCATGGTCGTGCGCGCGCTACGCGCCGCCTATCCCTCGTGCTTCACGTATCTCGTCACGGGCGCCGACGGCACCGCGTTCGCGGGAGCGTCGCCTGAGCTCCTCATCCGCAGGTCCGGCGATCGGGCCTGGTCGCAGCCGATGGCGGGGTCGGTCGCCCGCGGCGCCACCGACCTCGAGGACGGCCGCCTGGCTCGGGAGCTGGAGGCCAGCGCGAAGGATGCGGTCGAGCATCGTGTGGTCTCGAGCTTCGTCGTCGAGGCGATGCGTCCTTTTGCCGCCCAGGTCACAGCGCGACCGCCGGAGGTCGTGCGCTTCACCAACATCCAGCACCTGGCCACCAACGTTTCGGCGCAGCTGCTCGAGCCCGCAGCGGATGCGCTGCAGCTGGCCGCGGCCCTCCACCCCACACCGGCGGTCGGCGGCTGGCCCCGAGAGGCCGCGCAGCGGCTGATCGACGAGCTGGAGGGCCTCGAGCGCGGCTGGTACGCCGGCGCCGTGGGATGGGTCGACGGCCGCGGCGACGGCGAGTTCGCCGTGGCGCTGCGGTGCGGCCTGCTCTGGGAAGACGGGGCGCGCCTTTACGCCGGCGTCGGGGTGATGCCCGACTCCGACCCTGCCCGAGAGCTCGAGGAGACGGAGTTGAAGTTCAAAGCACTACTCACGGCTCTGGTCTGATGGACGTCACGCTCAACGGCGCACGCATCCACTACGAGCGAGCCGGCGCCGGATTCCCCATGGTCCTGCTTCACGCAGGCGTCGCCGACCACCGGATGTGGGACCCGCAGGTCGACGCCTTCGCCGAGCATTTCGACGTGATCCGTCCCGACCTGCGCGGCTTCGGGAGCTCGGAGCTTCCGCCCCAGCGCTGGTCGCCGGTCGATGACCTGCTCGCCCTGATGGACGAGCTGGGGTTGAAACCGGTGCATCTCATCGGTTGCTCGATTGGGGCAGGCGCAGCCATCGACTTCGCGCTTCAGCACTCTGAGCGCATCTCCAGGCTCGTCCTGGTCGGCCCGGGCATCAACGGGGTCCATTTCGGTCCCAAGTATCCCGACCTGTTCACCGAGGTCGACGCGGCCGAGGAGGCGAAGGACTTCGCCGCCCTGAACGTCGCCGAGATGCATCTCTGGCTTGACGGCCCACGCCGCCCTCACGGTTACGTCCGGCAGCCTCTGAGGGACCTGTTCCTCGACATGAACGGTCAGAGCTTCGGGGCCGACTTCGAAAATGCGCCCATCAACGACATCGATCCTCCCGCCCCCGGCCGCCTCCACGAGATCACAGCTCCGACGCTAGTCGTGGTCGGCGACGAAGACGTGCCGACGGTCTTCGATGCTGCCGACATGCTCCTGAGCGCGATTCCGCAAGCGCGCAAAGCCGTGATCCACGACGCGGCGCACCTGCCCAACCTCGAGCACCCGGACGAGTTCAACCGGCTGGTGCTGGACTTCCTGCTCGAGCGTTAGTGGCCTTTACCCGCCTCTAAGCCTTCAGGGCGGAAGCTGCGGCCTCCCAGCAGACCCGGTGGCCGTTGACGCTGTCCTCGCGCTTGAAACGCACCACCACCATCGTCGGCGTGGGCGCCGCGATCGCGTCCGCGATCGCCGGCTCCAGGCCCGAGCGGTCCGTCACCGGGCTGTAGACGATGCCGTAGAGCCGCGCCACCTGCGACAAATCCAGGCCGAGCGGCGTTGCGAACAGCTCCTCGAAAACGTCCGGGTGCTCGGCCTGGGGCAGAAAATTGAACACGCCCCCGCCGTCGTTGTCGCACACGACGAGCGTCGCGGGAATCCCATGACGCGTCATGGCCCACAGGCCGTTCATGTCGTGGTACAGCGACAGGTCGCCGAGGAGCAGGACAGTAGGCGCGTGCGAGCGGCCGGTGGCCACCCCCAGGCCGCTCGACACCAGACCGTCGATTCCGCTGGCGCCCCGGTTGGCGAAAAAGCGCTGCTGCGGCTTGGCCTGCGGCCAGAAGCTCTCCGCGGCCCTGATCGGCATGCTCGATCCGATGAACACCTGGGCCGGATCAGGCAGACGCGCGCTCAACGCCCGGACCACGTGGCCTTCGTGGAGCGGGGTCGAGACCATCGCCGCGGCGATCGCCGCCGCTGCACGCTTGCCCGCCGACAGCCACTGGTCGCGCCAGCCCGACCGATCGACCGGTGGCAACGCCTCGAGGAGGGGCTGCGGGTCGCAGGCCATGATGCTGGTGGCAACCTGGTCCTGGTCTCGCCACGCTCGGTCTGGGTCGATGAGGAAGGTCGGGGCGGACGCCGCCGCCAGCCACCGGTTGAGTGCGCGCGAAGTAGGGGTCGCGCCCAGCCGGATCACGAGGTCGGGCCCGTGCTGCAGCGACCAGCCGGCCCGCAGCAGCGCCTCGTACGAATCCACGGAAGCCCCGGTTTCCGCGCGGCGCAGCTGCGAGGTGGGCTCGGCCAGCACGGGCAGACCAAGGCGGTGCAGCGCCGGCGCAAGGCGTTCGCCGTCGCGCATCTCTCCGGCCACCACGAGCGGGCGCTGCGCGCGCTGCAGTGCCATCGCCAGCGAGGCGACCTGGGCCGAGGAGGGCAGGGCGCGACCGACCGAGATCGATTGCCCGGCCGTCCCGATCGCTGTCGCGACGTGGCCCGGTTCAGGCACGAGGGGCTCGCGAAAAGGAAGGTTGACGTGGACGGGGCCCGTGGCGGCTTCGGCGTAGGCGCGCGCGGCAAGCCGTCTCCACACTCGCGCGGCGTTGGGCATCTCGATCGGCGCGCCGGGGTCGACGAACCACCGCACGGCGGTGCCGAAGATGCGTTGCTGGTCGATCGACTGGTTGGCGCCGACCCCTTGCAGCTCGGGCGGCCGGTCGGCGGTCAGGACGATGAGGGGCGCCCGCGAGTAGGACGCTTCGACCACCGCGGCGTGGAACTCCGCTGCCGCCGTGCCGGACGTGCAGAGCAGAACCACCGGCTTCCCGGTGGCTTTCGCGAGGCCGACCCCGAAGAACGACCCGCTGCGCTCGTCGATGTGCATAACGACCTTGATGCGGGGATGGTGCTGCAGCGCCATCGCGATCGGCGCCGAGCGGGATCCGGGCGAGACGCAGGCATACTCCACGCCCTGCGCCGCGAGCTCATCCACGAAGGTTGCGGCGAAAGACTGCGTTACATCCATACGATCTCACTGTGATTCTCGACGGAAAGGACGTGCGTCTGAGCTTTTTCGTGGAAGGGCACGGCGTGCCCGTCACCCTCCTGCACGGCTTCACGCAGAGCGGCCGCAGCTGGCGCGAGGTCATCGCCAGGGTGGGCGCGGGATTCAGATGGATCGTGCCCGACCTCAGGGGGCACGGCGAGACCCGGACCAGGCCGGATGCGCCCTGCAGCATGGAAGCCTGCACCGATGACCTGCTGATGCTCTGGGACCACCTTGGGGTCGAGCGCACTCACCTCGCCGGCTATTCGATGGGAGGACGGCTGGCCCTGCACGTGGCCGCGCGCCATCCCGAGCGTCTCCTCTCCCTGCTCACGATCGGCGCTCACGCGGGTCTCGACGAGTCGGCGCGCGAAGGGCGGAGGCGCGGGGACGAGGCGCTCGCCGAACGAATCGAACAAGACGGCCTCGAATCCTTCGTCGACTATTGGGGCGGCCTGCCCCTGTTCGCCGGGTTCGAGCGCCGCGGGCCTTCGTTCGTCGCCCAGGTCAGGGCGCAGCGGCTCGAAAATCACGTGGCAGGCCTCGCCTGCTCGCTGCGCGGGATGGGCGCCGGCGTGATGGAGCCCGTCTGGGATGAGCTGGCGAGCCTGAAGGTGCCGTGCACGTTCGTCGCCGGCCAGCTCGACCACGGATATGTCGCATCCGCCCGCCGCCTGGCGGCCACCGTGCCCTCCGCACGCTTCGAGATCGTGCAGCGGACCGGTCACTCGGTGCACCAGGAAAGACCCGATGCGTTCGCCAAGGTCCTTGCCGCTCACCTCGCAGCGGCCTCGGTGACGGGCGACGGCTCCGGGGCGGATGCCGCCTCCAGCACGACCACCGACTGAAGCCCGGCGGCGTACCTGGCCGCGCCGAGCCGTTCGAGGTCGAGCGTCCCGCCCGAATCCACCCGCTGCAGGACGAAGTCCCGGCAGCCCGTACCGGCGAGGGACTCGATCTCGCGAGCCACATCGGCCGGCCGCCGTGCCGTGACGTAGGCGCGTCTCACAACAGGAGTCCCAAGGCCAGGAGCAGCGTGTAGGCGAGCTCGGCGACGGCCATCCGCTTGAGCGCGCGCACCAACGGCGGGCCGGCCTGCTCGGAGAACGCAACTCTCACTGGCAACGCGGCGATCGGGATCGCGAAGTGAATCAGCATCACCGTCACGGCGGCCAGCTTCAGCAGGAAGACGACGACGGGCACCGCGAACGCGCCGCAGACCAGCGCTAACAAAAGAAGCCGTGTCGACTTGCGTCCGATGCGGGTGGCGAGTGTCCTCTTCCCGGCCGCCCTGTCGGTGTCCATGTCGCGGAGGTTGTTGAGAACGAGGATGGCGCAGGCCAAAAAGCCAAGGGCGCAACCGAACAACACGGCGAGTGGCGTGACCCGGCCGGTTTCGACGTACACCGTGCCGGCGGTGGCCACCAGGCCGAAGAAGAGAAACACGAACAACTCCCCGAGCCCGAGGTAGCCGTAGGGCCGCGGGCCGCCGGTGTAGAGCCATCCGGCGAGCAGGCAGGCCCCGCCGGCGACGAGGAGCCGCCAGTCGAGAGCCAGGCTGAGGAGAAGGCCTGCCACCCCCGCCACCCCGAAGGCGGCGATCGCCGCCGCGCGCACCTGCGCCGGCGCGACCACGCCGGACGAGGCCGCGCGAACGGGGCCGAGGCGCGTCGGGTTGTCGGCGCCGCGGACGAAATCGGAGTAGTCGTTGGC
>DATITA010000119.1:0-20592 GCA_035468355.1 Candidatus Dormiibacterota bacterium | reverse complement strand
GCGTGAGGCGCCTCCCCCCACTTTTCGTGCGGCAGCCCCACGATCGCCGCCTCCTGCACCGCCGGGTGGCGCAGCAAGGCGCTCTCCACCTCGAGGCTCGAGATGTTCTCTCCCCCGCTGATGATCACGTCCTTGATCCGATCTCGGATTTCGACGTACCCGTCCGGGTGGACGACCGCCGCATCGCCGGTGTGGAACCAGCCGTCGCCCATGACCTTCTTGGTCGCTTCCGGATCGTTGTAGTAGCCCTGCATGATCACGTTGCCGCGGGCGACGATCTCGCCGAGCGACTGGCCGTCGGCGGGCACCTCCTTCCCATCCCCGTCGACGACGCGGAGCTCGCCCGAGGTGATCAGCTCGACGCCTGTGCGCGCCTTGATGATGCCCAGGTCGGTGGTGCCCAGGCCCCTGTGCTCGGGCCGCGGCTCGCAGATGGTGATGAATGGAGCCGTCTCGGTGAGCCCGTAGACCTGCGTCACCTCCCAACCGAGATCCCCCTCCATGCGCTCGATCGTGGCGGCGGCCGGCGCCGCCCCGGCGGTGATGACCTGCACGCCCTTGGGCACGTCCCCCCGCACGTCCGCGGGAGAGTTGGCGAGCGCGATCAGGATGGTCGGCGCGGCGCAGAGCCAGCCGACCTTCTCTTTGCGGACCAGCTCGAACACCCGCGCGGGTTCGACCTTGGGCAGGCAGATGTGCCTTCCCCCGACCGCGGTGATGATCCAGACGAAGGTCCAGCCGTTGGCGTGGAACATGGGCAGGGTCCACAGGTAGCCATCCCCGACGGTGATGTGGAAATGGACAAGCGTGCCGACCGCGTTGGCCCACGCGTTGCGGTGGGTGATCATCACGCCCTTCGGCTTGGCGGTCGTGCCGCTGGTGTAGTTGATGGTGAGGAGGTCGCTCTCGGCGATTTCGGGACGTTTGAATTCCGCCTTTGCCGATTCGATCGCGGCCTCGTACTCAATCCATCCCTCGCGGCCGCCCGCGCTGCCCAGGCTCACGAAGTGCTCCACCCCGCGAAGCTGGTCCCGCACGCCGTCGACCGCATCCAGGTAGTCGGGATGCACACACAAGACCTTGCAGCCGGAGTGCGAGGTGATGTAGACGAAATCCTCGGCAGTGAGACGGTAGTTGATGGGTACAAGCACAGCGCCGATCTGCGGCACTGCATAGAAGGATTCGAGCTGCTCGTGTGTGTTAGGCGCAATGTACGCGACGCGTTCGCCCTTTTTCACGCCCATTGCCTGAAGGGCCGACGACCACCGGTCGCATCGCTGGAAAAACTGCTCGTACGTCATCCGCAGTTCGCCGTCGACCACACCCTCGCGGTCTCCGTAGAGCTTGCGGGTCCGTCGCGCGAACTCCAGAGGCGTCAGCGGCGTTTCCATGCCCGACCTCCCTTCATGAATTGAGCATCAACGCAAAGTCGGCGTTCTTGATCCCGCCCACGAATGCGCTGTGGGCCTTCGGCTCCAGCTCCACCGCACGTTCATAGACGAAGGCGTACACATTGTCTAGGCTCCAATCGCCGTAACCCTGTATGCGCAGGCCGTACCGAAGGTCCTCGTCGGCACGACCGCGCTGGAACAGGTCTGTCGCGCGTGCGTACATCGCCTTGAGGATCTCGAGCTGCATGCTCAACTCGGCGATCGTCCGCGCCTCACCCTGCTCCTCCACCAGTCGCTCGACCTGTACTTCGAGGTCGGCGATCTCCTTTTGGTAGTCGTCCACCCCATGGACGAGTGTACTTAGTGGATCAGGTAGTTGGACGCGACCGACGCGGCGATGAGGATGGCGATGATGTTGACCACCTTGATCATGGGGTTGATCGCCGGTCCGGCGGTGTCCTTGTTGGGGTCCCCGACCGTGTCACCGGTGACCGCTGCCTTGTGGGCCTCGGAGCCCTTGCCGCCCAGGTTTCCCTCTTCGATGAACTTCTTGGCGTTGTCCCACGCCGCGCCACCGCTGGTCATCTGGAGAGCGAGGAACAGCCCTGTCACGATGGCGCCCAGGAGCATCCCTCCCAGGGCGCGGGGGCCGAGGATGTAGCCCACGGCCAGCGGGGCGATGACGGGGATGATGCCAGGCAGGATCATCTCGCGCTGGGCCGCGGCGGTGACGATGCGCACGGCCGTGCCGTAGTCGGGCTTGCCGGTGCCTTCCATGATCCCCTTGATCTCGCGGAACTGGCGCCGGACCTCTTCCACCACCAGGCCGCCGGCGCGCCCGACCGCGAGCATGGCGAGCGAGCCGAACAGGAACGGCAGGATGCCGCCCAGGAACAGCCCCACGATGACCCGCGGATCGGACAGCTCGAAGTTGGTCGGGTGCCCGGCTCGGGCGAGCTCCTGCGTGTACGAGGCGAAGAGGACGAGCGCGGCGAGGCCCGCGGAACCGATCGCGTAGCCCTTGGTCACGGCCTTGGTGGTGTTGCCGACGGCGTCCAGCCGGTCGGTGACGCCGCGGACCTCCTCGGGCAGGTCGGCCATCTCCGCGATTCCGCCCGCGTTGTCGGTGATCGGGCCGTATGAGTCGATCGCGACGATGATCCCGGTCATCGAAAGCATGGCGGTGGCTGCGATGGCGATGCCGTAAAGGCCGCCAAGGCCGTAGCTGAACATGATCCCGACCCCGATCACTACCACCGGCAGCGCAGTCGCCATCATCCCTATCGCCTGGCCCGCGATGATGTTCGTCGCGTGCCCGGTGACCGACGCCTTGGCGATCAGGTGCACCGGCCAGTATGCGGTTTCGGTGAAGAACTCCGTGATGGCGACGATTAGGACGGTGATGATCACGCCGGTGAGGGCCGCGAAGAACAGGTTGGAGGGGTTGGACACGCCGCCGCCTGCCGCCAGGTAGTTGTTCGAAATCATGTACTGGGTCACAAAATAGAAGCCGACGATCGCGATCGCGACGGCAACCAGGAGCCCTGCGTATAGCGCGCCCATGATCCATTTCGGGTTGAAGACGCGCACGAAGAAGGAGCCGACGATCGACCCCACCACGCTCACCGCGCCGAGCAAGAGCGGATAGATCACCCACCCGATCTGGTTCTTGAACAGCAGCGAGCCGAGCAGCATGGCCGCGATCATCGTCACGGCGTACGTCTCGAAAAGGTCGGCGGCCATCCCGGCGCAGTCGCCCACGTTGTCGCCGACGTTGTCCGCGATCACGGCCGGGTTGCGCGGGTCGTCTTCGGGGATTCCGGCCTCGACCTTGCCCACCAGGTCCGCGCCCACGTCAGCCGCCTTCGTGTAGATGCCGCCGCCCAGCCGCGCGAACACCGAGACGAGGCTGGCGCCGAAAGCGAGACCGACGAGCGCGTCGGGGTTCTTGAACACGAGGTAGGCGGCGGACACTCCGAGCAGGCCCAGGCCGACGACCATGAAGCCCGTGACGGCGCCACCGCGGAACGCGACCTGCAGCGCCTTGTTAAGGCCGCCCCGAGCTGCTTCGGCGGTGCGGAGATTGGACCGAACCGCGATGTTCATGCCGACGTACCCGGCTGACGCGGAGAGCACAGCTCCGACGACATACAGCGCGGCGGTCGTCCAGTGGTCGGCTGCGAAAAATCCAATCACGATCGCGATGACCACCCCGATGATCGCGATCACCGTGTACTGCCGGTTCAGGTAAGCAGAGGCGCCCTCCTGGATGGCGGCCGCGATCTCCTTCATCCGGTCGTTGCCGGGAGGCATGCGCAGGACCAGGCCGATCAGGACGACTGCGAAAACGACCGCGGCCACGCCGCCTGCCACACCAAACCACGCTGTATTGGGATCCATCAGTCGACCGAATACCTCCCCTCGTGACGCGGAAACTGGAAACTGCCGCGGAGCGTTAGGTTAAACGAACCGGAAAGCCGGGGTCGTCAAACGTCAGGTCGAACGGGCCGACGCTCCATGCCCCGAGGTTATATCGTCGGGGCATGCCGACCTCAAGCATCGTGGCCGTCGGGGATGAGCTGGTCGGAGGGTTCACGCTCGACACGAACTCCCACTGGCTCGCCGAGCGGCTCCGGCTGCTCGGCTACCCGCTCAAAAGGGTGACTCAGATCCGCGACCGGCCCGACGAGATCGTCGAGCAGGTGCGTCGCGAGCTTGCGGATGCGGAGGTGAGCAACGTCTTCATGAGCGGGGGTCTCGGGCCGACGCCGGACGACCGCACCTTCGCCTCCCTCGCGGTCGCGCTGGACCGCGAGCTGGTGATCTGGGAGGAGACGCGGGCCCGAATCGAGCGCCGCGTGCAGCGCATGCACGAGGCCGGCCTGCTGGAATCCCCTGAGCTGACCGAGGGCAACCTGCGCATGGCGCGCATCCCGGCCGGCCCCGCGCACGTGTTCAAGAACCGCCGCGGCATGGCGCCGGGCGTGCTCTACGAGTCGGACGGTAAGCGAATCTTCGTTCTGCCCGGCGTCCCGCTCGAGATGAAAGGCATCTTCACCGAGGAGATCGAGCTAGAGTTCCTGGCCGCCGGGTCGGTGGCCACCGTGCGCGAGCTGCGGTTCACGTTCGCGGTGGAGGCCCGCTTCTATCCGCTCATGAGCGAGCTGGAGGCAAGCTTCCCAGACGTGTCGGTCGGCTCATATCCCAACTTCGAGACCAAGGAGCTCGTCATCCGCTGCCTCGGCGCCGTCCCCAGGCGCGTCGAGGAGGTGATCGAGGTCGTCCGCCGGCGTACTGCGGAGCTCGGCATGACGGGCGAGCGCCGCTGAGCTAGCAGCTCGGCAGTTTCCGGCCGGAAATCGACACGGCCTACGAGCCCGTGAACTCGGGCTCCTGGCGGTTGAGAAAGCTCATGATCCCGATCGCGGCGTCGGTGGTGAGCGAGGCGCGTGCGAAGTTCTCGGACTCGATCGCGAGCGCCTGCTCCAGCGGCAGGTCGTAGCCCCGCGCCACCGCGTCCTTGATCATCGCGATGGCGAACGTGGCCGCTTTGGCCAGCTTGCCGGCCAGCCCGTCGACCGCGCCTTGAAACTCATCGGCGCCGGCCACGACGTCGACCCAGCCGACCGCCTGCGCCTCACTGGCGGACAGTCGCGTCGATTCGATCAGGTACCGCAGGGCGCGGGCCCTGCCGATCAGCCGCGGGAGCCTCTGGGTCCCGCCGGCGCCGGGGATGATTCCGAGCGACGACTCGGTCTGACCGATCTTCGAACGGCCGTCCTCGACCATGACCCTGTAGTCGCAACACAGCGCCAGCTCGCTGCCCCCACCGAGCGCGTGTCCGTTGATGGCCGCGATGACCGGCTTGGGGCAGGCTGCGATCGCCGCGAAATGAGCGTTCATCCGCTTCATGAACCCGGCGATCTGGTCGGCCGCGTCCGGCGCGCTGCGGTCGATGGTGGCCATGGCCGTGAGGTCTGCGCCGACGCTGAAGTACTTCTCATATTCGGATGCCAGCACGATCACCCGCACGGCGGGGTCCGCCCCGAGCGCGCCGAACTCGGCGGCCAGCTCCGTCATGAGGTCTTCGGCAATCGAGTTGTTGCCCTTGCGGTGCATCACCACGCGGGCGACGCCGCCTTCGCGCTTTACGTCGACCAGCTCTCCCACGGCTAGGCCGTGAACAGGGGAATGCCGCCCGCGACCTCGATCACCGCGCCGGTGATGTAGCCCGCCTCGTCTGAGCACAGGAACGCGATCGTGTTGGCGATGTCGTCGGGCTGGCCAAAGCGCTTGAACACTGTGCGGGACTTGAACCGCTCGTACATCGGGTTCGTCTCGGCTGCCGCTTTGCCTGCCTCTGATTCGATGATGCCGGGCGCGATGGCGTTGGCGGTGATGTTGTGGCGGCCGCCCTCGAGGGCTGCCGTCTTGGCAAGACCGATCAGCGCCGCCTTGGTCGAGGAGTAGCTCGCCTGCCCGAAACCGCCCAGCGTGCCCGCGACAGACGACATGAAGATCAAACGCCCGAACTTGTTCTCGACCATGTAAGGCCACACCTCTTTGGTGCAGTTGAACGCGCCGGTTAGGTTGACGCGAACGTCGCGGTCCCACAGCTCGTAGGACTGGTTGGGGATCTGTGCCGCGTGGTCGAGTGTCGCGGCGTTGTTGACTAGGATGTCGATCTTCCCGAACTGCTCGCGGACCTTCTTGAACACGTCGCGGACCTGTTCGCGGTTGGTGACGTCCATCTTGATGGCCAGCGATTTGCGCCCCATCTGGCGGATCTCCTCGGCGGTCTGGTTGGAATGCACCCAGCCCTGCGACACCGCCACCTGGGCGAGCATGCTGCCCTGCGCCTCGGCCGTCTTCTGCAGGTCCGGGTCGTCCTCGACCAGGACGTCGGTGATCACCACGTCGGCGCCCTGGCGCGCGAGGGTGAGGGCGTCCTGGCGGCCTAGTCCGCGCGAGGCGCCAGTGATGACTGCAACCCTTCCTTTCAAATCGAACATGCTCAACCCCTCAATCTGACGGTGCCGCGCGAACCGGTGATGGCCCGCGAAATCACGAGTCTCTGGATCTCGGCGGTGCCTTCCCAGATCTGGTAGATCTTGGCGTCCCGAAACCACTTCTCGACCGGGTACTCCTTGATGTAGCCATAGCCGCCCAGGACCTGGATGGCGTCCGTGGTGACCTCCATCGCAACGTCCGCGGCGAAGACCTTGGCCATGGATCCCTCGGCCCTCTCAAACGGTTTGCCCTGCGTCGCCATCCAACCGGCGCGCCAGATCAGTAGGCGCGCGGCGTCGATCTTCACGGCCATGTCGGCGAGCTTGAACCCAACTGCTTCGTGTTGCCACAGCGGTTTGCCGAACTGCTTGCGGTCCTGCGCGTAGTCGAGCGCGAACTCGTAGGCCGCGCGGGCGATGCCGAGAGCGCCGGCGGCCACGCCGGGCCGCGTCGCCTCGAGAGTCCTCAGCGCGCCCATTGCCCCGGGCCCAGCGTTATCCGCATCGGGCTCGCCGCCCAACCGGTGGTCTAAAGGAACGTGGCAGTCCTCGAGGATGACCTGCGCCGTGTGGCTGGCCCGGACGCCAAGCTTCTGCTCCTTGCGTCCCATCCGGAGGCCCGGCGTGTCCTTCGGCACTAGGAACGACGCGATCCCCGCGGGGCCTTTCGAAGGGTCGGTGTTGGCATAGATGACGTGGTAGTCGGCGATGCCGCCGTTGGTGCAGAACTGCTTGGTGCCGTTGAGCACGTAGCCGTCGCTCACGCGCGTGGCGCGCGTCTTCATCGACAGCGCATCGGAGCCGGAATCGGGTTCGGTGAGCCCCAGGCCGCCGATCACGAGCTTGTCGGGATTGGTGAACTCCGGCAGCCACCGCTTCTTCTGCTCATCGGTACCACTGGCGCGGATGCCGGCCATGGCGAGCGCCATCGACTGGATGCACACCGCGATGCCCGCGCAACCCCAGCTGAGCTCCTCGTTCAGGATGAGCTCGGTCAGGAAATCAAGACCCTGGCCGCCGTACTCCTCGGGGATGAACGCCGCCGGGCTGAGGCCCAGGCGATGGGCCTTCTTGACGACCTCGTATGGGAATTCCTCCGTCTCATCGAAGTGCGCGGCGACCGGCCTGATCTCCTTTACCGCGAACTCGTGCGCCAGGTCGCGAATCGCCTCCTGTTCCTGCGACAGCGAGAAATCGAGCGGCATTTAAGCGAACTCGGCGCTGGATTTCGTCAACACTGCCTCTCCTCTCTGGTTGATGGCCGTCAAAACGAGGTGACCCGGCGCCGTGGTCTCGGCGGCGAATGTCACGGTGTCGCCGGGTTGGACCATGCCGGCGAAACGGCAGTACAGGCGACGCACTCGGTGGGGTCCACCGGCCGCGGCTGCCGCGACCGTCGCCATCAGGCCCATCTGCAGCATGCCGTGGGCGATGACCCCCGGCAGGCCGACCGACTTCGCGAACTGGCCGTCCAGGTGGATCGGGTTACGATCGCCGGAAGCCTCGGCGTAGGCCGCGATCTGGTCGGTGGTGAAAGTGACCCGCTTTTCGGTCATGAGCGGATCACGAACAGCGCGCGGGAGCGGCACACGGGCGCGCCGTCCGCGCCGGCGGTCTCGGTCTCGAAGGTCAAAAAGCGCATCCCGCGCCGGCTGGTGTCGGACACGACCCGGCCGCGTGAGGTGACCGTCTCCCCTACCTGGGGATGTCGCTCCCAGGCGAACTCCTGGTCGGCGTGCAGGAGCTTTGCGAAATCGACAGCCGCCTCCTCGTCGCCGAAGAGCTGCGGAGCCGTGGCGCCCAGCGAGTAGACGGCAGCGAAGGTCGGCGGCACCCCCTCAACCGCGTCGGCGCCGATTGCGCGAGCGAAGGCGGCGACACGCTCACCCTCGATCTCGAACTTGACGGGCGGGTACGTCCGCCCGGCGACCCCTGCGGCGCCGACCTCTGTCACGCGCTTCAGGTTAGAGACTCCGGGTTAGCCCCTGTTGGGCCGGAAGCGGCCTAGCACCCGGCGGAGCATCAGCGGGCGCAGCTCGGCCCACGCCTCCATCACCGAGGCACGCGTCGTCGAAGCTTCTTCGGGAGGTGCGTAGGCGGCGACCACGAAGCCCGTGGCGAGGGCGCCCACCGGTTCGGCGGCCTCGGGGAACGTCCGCTGCAGCCGCCGGCCGAGCTCCAGTGGTGTCTCGCCCGGCCGGCCTTCAGCGCCGGCCAGGCTTGCCAGGTAGAGGGTGCGTTTCCAGACCGCCATCACCGTGCGCGGCCGCAGGTATCGGGTGCCTGCGGCCACCAGCAGCAGGACGATGGCCAGCATGACCGCGACGAGCTTGGTAAGGGTGCTGGCGTCGGGGATGCGAAACGCGAAGCTCGAACGGCCGCCCGCCACGGCGCCCGGGTCCTGGTTGCCGCCACGGCGTCCCGGGTCCGGCAGGCCGATTCCGCCGGTGCCGGTCCCGCCCGCCGTGATGTCGCATCCGTTGTCGCGCACGCACAGGTTCTCGCCGCTGGTGCCGCGGGTGAGCTGTGCGTAGCCGGCCGAGGAAGGAGTGGGCTCGAAGGGGATCCATCCATAGGTCGGGAAGTAAGACTCGACCCAGGTGTGAGCGTCCTCGCCCCGGACGACGTAGCTCTGCGACGCCTGGTCGAACTGTCCCGGCCCGAAACCGTTGACCAGGCGGGTCGGTATTCCGAGCGAACGCAGCATGTCGCCCATAGCCGAGGCAAAGAACTCGCAGTAGCCCTGCTTCGAGCCGAACAGAAAGTAGTCGATGGGGTCGCGGCCCGCCGGGGTTCGAGCAGTCAGCGTGTATGTGAAGTTGTCGCGCAGGTAGGCCTCGATTGCGCTCGCCTGGTCATATGGCGTCACCGCTCCCGCCTGGTCCACGATCGACTGCGCCAGGGCGCGGATCTGGGCCAGCACAGCCGCGCTGCGATAGCTCGATGGTGGAAGGGTCGCGAACTGCTGCACCCAGTCCGGGTAGGAGGTGCCCGCCGCTTTGAGCTGCGCCTCGGTCGCTGTGGAGTACTGCACCGCGACCTTGTAGGTCCCGCTCGACGTGGGTGGCGACAGCGTGGACAGGCGGTCGATCGACATGAGCTGGTCCGACGTATCGCCGCTCAGCGGTACCTGCGACGCCGACGATTCCCGATCCACCCACAGGAGCCCGTCCGGATAAAACAGGATGTTCGCGTTTCCGGTCGGCGGACGCAGCATCCGGATGTCGAAACCCGCCTCCGCAAGCGCCTTGTAGTCCTCTCCGAAAACCGGGACCTGGTTCTTGTGGACCGGAACGTTGAGGCCGCCGAGCCCCGCATAGCGCCACTGGCCCGCCCGCGTCAAGGTCTCGTCCACGCCTCGAAAGTACCTCGAGCCTGCATACGTGCCGACCACCGTGTACGTGAAGACGACGTCACGCGTCCGGACCAGCGCGCCGTCGAGGGAAACGTCCGTCGAGAAGCCCGTCGTCCCGGTGATGCCAGAACCGTTGCCGGTGAAGATGCCCGGGTGGCTCAGGCGCTGCTGGAGCACGGCCCAGCTCGTGAAGAGGCTGGACTCCGCGTCGACGGTGCGGTCGACCGTGGACAGCGGGGGCAGCATGATCCCGAGCACGATGAGCGCGGCCATCGCGACCAGGCCGCTCTCCCAGAAATCCCAGCGCGCGTCTCCTGTGAGCTTCACATGCGCGCGGTTGGCGCTGACGATCGAGCCGGAGTAGTTGGTCCAGAGCAGCAGCGCGAGCGTCAGCACCAGCACCGAGAGCGTGTAGCCGTTCTGGTCGCCCCGCACGGGGTCGTTCAGCAGGTTGGTGGCAAAAGCCGCCGCGCCCGGGATCAACCCGAGCATCGGCTTGCGCCAACGAAGCACGCACCAGCTGAGCCACGCGCCCGTGACCCACATCAGGGCGCAGATCAAGAAGAGGTAGAAAGACGGGTCAGCGCTCGCCGAGCCGTCGGCGATTCGCGACCACCAGACCGTCAGCGGGTGAAGCGATACCCCGGCGGGGCCGACGATGCCGCCGTCGAGAGGATGGGCCTCGTGGATGGCGACGGCCGCGCCGTTCCACGCGACGATGGGCGCGAGCACGAGGCCGGCACCGAGACCGGCCGGCCATGGGACGGGCAGCAGGGCCAGCACGCCGACGGAAATGGCCCCCGCGAGCGCGATCGGGGTGATCACGTCAATCCCGCTGACCCAGCCCGCGGCGGCTGTCGAGCGGGCAACGGCCAGGGTCAGCAGCAGAACGAGGATCGCAGACCAGAACAGGCCGCCTCCCAGCGACACGCGGGCCCGGTCCATGACCAGCTCACCGCCCAGCTGGATCCGCGCCCTAGGCGATACGGATTGCATCTCTCGTCCGCATGAGTCGCGCGAAATCGTCGCCCTTGCGCACTACGTACAGGTCGACGTCCTGGCCGAGGTCGAAGCTCGGATTCTGGTCTGGGCCGCCGAAGCTCGCCACGTCGAGGTAGAACACGATCATCGTCGAGCGCCGGCCTCGCACCGCCTGCAGCAAGCGCACCCACGCGGGATCGGCGCTGGGGGTGATGACGGCGATGGCGCGGCGAGGGAGCCGGCGGATCTTGTCCCAGGCGAGGGTCTGGGTCAGCGGTGTCCGGCCGTCGGCCTGGGCGACCGCCAGGTAGTCGAGGATGAGGCGGTCCTGGCGGATGGCCCGGTGGGGCTCGAGGACGGTGCCTTTGGCGTCGTTGGCGATCAAGCCCACCTGCCGGCCGCGGGCGTGGATCTGGGACGCCATCGAGGCCGCGAGGCTGACCGCGTACTCCACCGTGGACTCCTCGCCCTCGCCGTGGTGAACGTTGCGGTCGAGGTCCAGCAGGATCCACAGGTCGGTGGTGAGCGGTTGCTCGAACGTTTTCGACATCAGCCTCTGGTGGCGCGCCGACAGGGCCCAGTGGATGCGCCCGAAGCTATCGCCGGTGGTGTAGTCGCGCACTCCACCGGTCTCGGGCGGGTAATCCGCCCATGCGCCCAGGCTCTGGGAGCTGCCGACCTGCTGTGCGCTTGGCGTCAGCAGGTCGGGGATCGGCCGCACACGCGGGTAGACGAGCACCGAGCTCTTCTGGCTGAGCTTCCAGTCGCGCTCAAAAAGGCCGAAGGGCTCGCGGACCCGCAGCAAGGTGGGGCCGAACGCCATCCAACCGCGCCTTCGGTAGACCCCGCGAGCCTTCCACTTCACCGCCTCGTTCCCAATCGAAACCACGCGGCCTGGCTGGTAGTCCGGAATCTGGCTGAGGTCCCGAACCTCGACCCAGGGCGCGGGAACCCAGCCCTTGCGCCGCACCTCGAAGACCTCTTCGAAAGCCTCACCGACGGTCGGGGTGCCCGGGTCGAGGCGGCGGGTGACGATCATGCCCCGGATCGCCAGACGAGGCCACGCCCAGCCGACCACGAAGAGCAGACAGAGCGCGTAGGTGAACGCGTAGGCCGGGCGAACGCCGGTCAGGTAAGTGAACATGAGGAGCAGGCCCAGGGCGACGGCCAGAGCAACCTTGCTCACGTTGGTCCCCGGCCGCTGCTATCCGTCGTACGCCATCTGGGGCACGTGCTCGCGCTCGAGCAGGCCGGTGATGAGCTTGCCCGCACTCTGCCCCTGCATCTCGGCATTGGGCCGAAGGATGATGCGATGCGCCAGCACAGGTTCGGCCAAGGCTTTGATGTCGTCGGGCAGCACGTAGCCGCGGCCCAGCACGGCGGCCAGCGCCTGGCTCGCGTGAAAGAGGTTCAGGGTGCCGCGCGTGCTTGCCCCCAGGGCGACCTCGGGGTTGCCGCGGGTGCGGCCGACCAGGCGGGCGATGTAGGCGCGGAGCTCGGGCTTGACGAACACCTCCCTGACCGCCAGCTGGGCGGCTTTGAGCTCGTTGGGCGAGACCACCGGCTGGAGCTCGAGCATCGGTGACTCGACTTTGTGCTGGCTGAGGAGGTTGGCCTCCTCCTTCTCCGACAGATACCCTAGCCTGACCTTCATCAAGAATCGGTCGAGCTGCGCCTCGGGCAGCGGAAACGTGCCCGAGTACTCGACCGGGTTCTGCGTCGCCATGACCATGAAAGGCTTGGGCAGTGGGTGCGTCTCCCCGTCGATCGTGACCTGCCGCTCCTCCATCGCCTCGAGCAGCGCCGCCTGGGTCTTCGGGCTGGCGCGGTTGATCTCGTCGGCGAGCAGGATCTGCGCGAAGACGGGGCCCGGTCGGAACTCGAAGTCGTTGAGCTTCTGGTTGAAAGCGCGCACGCCCGTCACGTCGGAGGGCAGGAGGTCGGGTGTGAACTGGATGCGGCGGAACGAGCAGTCAAGCGAGCGCGCCAGGGACTTGGCGAGCATCGTCTTGCCGACCCCCGGAACGTCCTCGATGAGGAGGTGCCCTTCGCACAGGAGCGTGACCAGGCACATCCGGATCTCGTCTTCCTTGTTCACGATCGCCCGGCTCACATTGGCCATGAAGGCGTCGGAAACCCGGGTTATGGCGTTGGCTCCCCCCACGGCAGCGATTATAGGTTCGCCATGGGGGGCATCCATCTCAGTTGAATACGAGTGAGGGTGACATTTCGTAACGCCTCCGCGTTACTTAATGTGGTGCCGAGGCGTGTCGGTATTGAGATGAAGGCGGCACTCGCGCTGCTCGTCCTGGTCTGCGCAGCTTGCGGCGCGATCGCTCCTGCGCCCGTCGCCGGAAGCCCCCTGACCACCAGCCAGCTCAAGTTCAGGGTCATGGACGCCGCCGGCAAGCCGGTGTACTGCGACCCGGACTTCTACCCCGTCGCCCGGGAGGGTGGCGAGCAGGCGAACGCGATCGCCCAGTACTCGGCGATCAAAGCCGACGCGGAGGCGTACGGCGCGATCGTCGCCCACGAGGGCCTGCCGGCGGCCGACCTGAGCGATGCGCAGAAGGTGGTCCTGTACCGCGCTTGGAAGCTGCTCCGCGCGGTAGCGCTGACCGCCGGCGGTGGGGCTTACTCCTTCAAGTACAGCGTCCAGACGACCGGCGGCGGATCCGCGTATCAAATGGTTGCCGGGACGGTCCGCGTCGACGGCTTTGTGACCGTCAGCTCGCGCACGGCCTCGCGGCCGCCTATGTGCCCGATCTGCCTCGACGCCGGCACGATGATCGCCACTCCGGGGGGCGCGGTTGCGGTGACCGAGATCAAGCCCGGCCTGGAGGTGTGGTCCGAGACGGCCGCCGGCGTCCGCATCGCCGCCCCCGTGGTCGAGATCGGCAGCATGGCGGTTCCTTCCGGCCACCTCATGGTCCATCTGAGACTGGCGGACGGGCGCGAGCTGATGGTCTCCCCTGGTCACCCGACCGCCGACGGCCGGCGGGCTGGAGCGCTTCGAGCCGGCGACGAGCTCGATGGATCGACGATCACGCTCTGGGAGCTCGTCCCGTACACGGCGGACAGGACGTACGACATCCTGCCCGCCGGGGGAACCGGTGAGTACTGGGCGAACGGGATCCTCATGGGCAGCACCCTCAGCCCAGGCTGTACACAAACTTCTCTTCGGACCCACCAGGACCATCGATCTGCCAGCCGTAGCAACCGGAGTTGCCCTTAGGCATGCCGACGGTGAGCTGCCAGTAGGTAAGACCATCCAACTTCGTCTTTGGTTGGTGGCTCATGTCGAAAAGCAGCTCGCTGTGTTGGTCCACGAGCGACCCGCTGAGGTTGTCCTTTCCCCCGACAGGACCGAAGGCGTACTGGCCTACGAACACAAATCGCTGCTGAGTGCGCAAGTCCACCGCCCTGACCAGCAGGAACGGATCGCTTATGCCATCCGTTTCCGCCCCTAGGTTCCAGTAAGTCCCCCAAGCGGTGTCCTTTGCTGAGCCGTTAGGCACTCCGTGGAACGGGCCTTGACCGTAATGCCCAGAGCTGTCGACGGGTCCGACCGGGCAAATCGCACCAGGCGCGAGCTGAGCGAACTGAACCACGCGGTTGGTTTCAATCTCCGCCGCCGCAGTCTGCAAGTCGGGCTGAGCCATTCCGACGCCGGCGGGGGCCTGCGTGTGCGCAGCGTTCCAGTCCTGGATCAGCCGCCCGCCGACCAGGACGGCCGCGACCAGCGCAATCGCAACGATCGCTGCGACAAGCGACAGCGGAGCACGCATACGGAACAACATTCGATTTCTCCTCCGGCGGGCCGGGTTTTCGGCCAGCACCGTGTCAACAACTCTTTCCGGGAGCCCTCCCATCGAAGGCGCCATGTCATCGATCGCTGCACGGATCTCGGAACGCAGGCTCACCCGAGCGCCTCCTGAATGGCCACGCCCGGGCGCAGCTTGCTGATTGAGCGATACAGCCGGGCGCGGGTCGCTCCGACCGAGCGTCCGACGACGGCCGCCACGTCTTCGACGGGCATGTCGAGGTAGAAGTAGAGGACGACCACAAGCCGGTCGTCATGACCGAGGCGCGTCAGGGCCCGGCGAAGATCCGCTCCGTGCACAGAGCGCTCCTCGCCCGAAACGACCTGCAGATGCTCAGGGATGCCAAGATTCACGCCGGCCGTCCACCTGTTGCGCCGCGCATTGCGGCATTTGTTTGCGACCACTCCCAGGAACCACGGCCGAAGCCGGCCCTGGTCCTGGATTCGCGCGAGCTTTCGCCAGGCTGTGAAGGATGCTTCCTGGACGGCGTCTTCGGCCGCGTACGGGTCGTGAAGCATGCCGAGGGCGAGCCGGAAGCCGGGCTCGATCAGTGGGCTGAGGAGGTCGGCGAATGTCCGGTCGCCGATCGCCTGGGACTGGTTGATGTCTGCCACCCGCTGCATGTCTCACCTATACCTGTCGCCGGCGAGGCGATTTGTTACAGCCCTATGAGACTTCTTCTTCCTCCACGAGCCGGAGGTGCCCACTGACGTCCAGGCCGAGATGCCGGGCGAAGAAGCCGGCGACGCGCTCGACGTATAGCGGCCGGTCGGCGAAATACGCACCGGTGTGAGGCGCGCCCTGCACGATCCAGATCTCGCGCGGCCCTCGGTACGCGTCGTAAAGGCCGCGACTGTGATTGACCGAGGTGATGGCGTCGGCCCCGCCGTGAATGAAGAAGAGCGGTCGCGGCTCGAGTGAGCTGAGCACGTCCATCGGTCGGCAGTCCGAGATGCGGCAGCGTGTTCGCAACCAGAGCATCACGCCCGCGAGCCAGACAAAGGGCGCGCCGGGCAGCTTGCTGGCGCTGCGAACGTTCTCGACCAGGAGGCGCCGCAAGTCGCTGAAGGGGCTGTCTAGGACGAGGGCCTGAACGCCAGGCTCACCCGCCGCACCGAGCAGGGAGACGACGGCGCCCATCGAGTAGCCGAGGAGCCCGATGCGGGCATTCGGGATGCGCTTGCGCGCGAAAGCGATCACCGCCTGCAGCTCGAGGACCTCTTTGATCCCGAACGTGACGGGCGCCATGTCGCTGCCTGGCATGCCGCGATAGGAATAGCTGATCACGTTGAAGCCCTTGCGCCACAGGGCGACCGCGATCCCGAGCGCGCCCTGGCGCTGTCCTTTGTGCCCGCCAGACACGATCACGGTCTGCGGGGACCCCGGCTGGCGAAAATGCCAGGCTCCGAAGGCGACGCCGTCCGCGGCCATGAGCTCGACCTCCTCGTAGTCGGCCTGGAACTCGAAAGGCGTGAACGTGAAATCGTCCATCACCTGCGGCCGCGCAGGCACGAATGCACGCCGGTAGAGCTGGTACGAAAGGCCGACGTACACCAGCAGCACAGCAAGGAGGGCCACCACCACCTCGACCACAGGAGCCACCCTTTCCGAAGCTTAGCCCGAGCGTGCCCGGTCCGTCTTGGCCGCCTTGGCGGGGCTTCCGCTGAGGCCTTCCTCGTAGCGGCCCGCCACGAAGAGCAGCAGGCTCAGACGATTCAGCCAGCGCCTGACCTGCGGGTTGGCCAGCCCGCGCGCTTTTTCCAGGGACACGCACCGGCGCTCGGCGCGGCGGACTATCGCGCGCGCCAGGTCGAGCGCGCCGGAGGCCGGCGTCGCGCCCGGGAGGATGAAGCCCTCCGGCATCGTCACCTCCGACTCGAGCTCCGTGATCAGCTCGTCGAGCCTATTGACTTCGGCCTCGGTGGTCGTGACGAAGCTGGCTTCCGCGGCCGGGTTGGTGCCGAGCTCGGCGCCGACCGAGTAAAGGCCTCGCTGAAGCTCCTCGCAGATCGCGCGGACCTGGGGATGGACCGTGAGCGCCTTGGCCAGGCCGAGCGCGCTCGAGGCCTCGTCCACCGTGCCGAACGCCTCGATGCGCACATCGTCTTTCGACGCCCGCCCGCCACCGAGCAAGCCGGTGCTCCCGTCGTCGCCCGAGCCCGCAAGCTCGAGCATCTTCTTCTTGCGGGAAGGAGCCATGGCCGGGGGCTATTCGAAGACGCGGCTGAGGTCGAAGAGCTCCCTCGGCACGCGACGGGTCTCCTTCACCACGTCCTCGAGCGGCACAACCTCGACCTCGCCGTGCCGCCGGATCGGAATCACCCCGCTCTTGCCGTTCTCGATGAGCTCAACCGCCGCGACGCCCAGGCGCGTCGCCCACAGCCGGTCGGTCGGAGACGGTGACCCGCCCCGCTGAAGGTGCCCGAGCACTGTGACCCTGGTCTCAAAACCGGTCTCCCGCTCGACGCTGCCTGCGAGGAGATCACCGATCCCGCGCTTGGAGAGCCTGACGTGGCCGAATGCGTCCTTCTCGGACTGTCCGGCCAGCTCCTGTTCCAGGTCTGGAATCTTGGCGCCCTCGGCGACCACGATGATGCTGAAGAGCTTGCCGTCGCCGCGCCGCCGGTAGAGGTGGCCGACGACCTCGGCAAGTGTGGACGGGAACTCCGGGATGATGATCAGGTCGGCGCCGCCGGCAAGGCCGCCGAGCAGCCCGACCCAGCCCGTGTCGCGTCCCATGACCTCGACCACCATCACGCGGTGGTGGGCGGAGGCGGTCGTGTGGAGCCTGTCGAGCGCCTCGGTGACCACGCCGACGGCGGTGTCGAACCCGATGCAGAACTCGGTCACCGAGAGGTCGTTGTCGATCGTCTTGGGCACGCCGACCGTCTGAAAACCCGCGGTGTGCAGGGCGGCCGCCACGCTGAGCGTGTCATCGCCGCCGATGGCCACGAGGGCGTCGACCCCGTTGTGCTTCAGAGCGGCGATGACTCGCTCGATCCCATCCTTCTCCTTGAGCGGGTTGGTGCGCGAGGTGCCGAGGATGGTGCCGCCGAGCGGGAGGATGCCGCGCACGTCCGCCGGGGTCAGCTCTTCGATCAGCCCTTCCTCGAGGCATCCCGCCCAGCCGTTCTTGACGCCGCTGAGCTGGTGTCCGAGCTGGAAGGATCGTCGGGCCACCGCCCGGATCGCCGCGTTAAGACCGGGGGCGTCGCCGCCTCCGGTGAGCACTCCAATACGCATCTCGGGATAGGTTAACCCGCTCCCCGCGGGTTGAGCCTGTCGACGAGTCCCGCCAGCGAGACATGGGCCAGCGAAGCGACCACGAGATCCGCCCGCGACAGGTCCAGGCCCGACGTGATCGGGTTGGGGATGGCGACACAGCGCAGCCCGGCGCTTTTGGCGGCCGCGATCCCGTTGGGCGAGTCCTCGATCGCGAAAGCATCTGCAGGGTCCACCTCGAGGCAGGCGAGGACGGCCAGGTAGAGGTCAGGCTCGGGCTTCGCGTGCGCGACCTGGTCCCGGCACCGGATGCAGTCGAAGTGATCCAGGATGCCGAGCCGGGCCAGGTGGCCCTTGACCCAATCGGTAGTGGAGCTGGACGCCACGCCGAGCTTGACGCCGGCCGCCCGCGCCTCCTGGAGCAGCTCGACAACTCCGGGCAACAGGGTCTCGCCCAGGACGAGCTCGGTGCGGCGGCTGACGCGCCGGTCGAGGACCTCTTGGGGCAGGGCCCTCCCGAGGCGCTCCTCGAGGTGGTGCTGCGGGTGGAACTCGAGCGTCGTCGAGCCCACGATCTGGACCCAGCGCTCAAAAGGAAGCTCTTCCCCGTGCGCCTCGTAGACCTCGAGCCACGAACGGTAGACCGGTCCCTCGGTGTCGAGGATCAGGCCGTCGAAATCGAAGATGATCGCTTTGAACATTGCCGCAACTCTAGCTATCGCCGTGCCGATTGCTTAGGATCGCCGTGGCCGTGTTCCTGGGTCGATCCTGATGTCAGACGAGAAGTCCTATCGAGTCGCGCCTCATTCCGATCGAATGACTTCGGTCGGCTGGGCCGGAGCCGCTCTTTCGGGCCTCGCGCTGGTGTCGGTGACGACGATGATGTTCGTCCTCTTCGGCGTCCTCGACGCGCACTACCGGACGCTGAGGGACGTCTTCAACCCCGACCCCTCCGCCGCTGCAGGCACGCTAGGCCTGGCCGGGGGCGCCGAGGGCGTGACGCTCAGCATCGTCATCGTCGCGGTCATGTTCGGAATCCAGGGGACCTCGTCACGGTATTCGCCCCGGATCATCGGCATCTTCACGCGTAACGCGCTGAACGCCCTCGTGCTCGGCTTTGCCCTTGCCTCGATCCTCTACACGTTTCTCGTCCGATCGGAGGTGACCCTCACCTACGTCCCGAAGGTGAGCGTCGCTGTCGCCGTTTTGCTGGCTCTCCTCAACTTCGCGATGCTCTTTCCCTACGTCGGATACATCTTCGAGGTGATGCGCGCCGAGACGCTGGTGGCCGGGATCATGCGCCGCGCCACGCGCCAGCTGCGAAGCGAAGCGAAAAGACCGAAAGACCGCCGCCAGCGCGACGCCCTCATGACCTCGATCGCGCAGGTGACGGACATCGCCTTCGGCTCCATCCAGCTCGGCGACATGCCGGTTTGCGTGATGAGCATCGAGGTGCTCGGACAGTTCATGGCCAGGGATTACATGACGGTGAAGAAGAAGCTGAGCCCCGAGTGGTTCAAGGTCGGGCACGCCGAATTGCCTGGAGCGTCCGATCAGATCGTCGCCGAGGTCAACCGCGCCGGGACCTGGTTCCCCTACTCCATCATGTCGACCTTCGTCGACATGGTCGGCCTCACCCCCGTCCACCGCAAGGAGGCCGTGCATGCGATCGCCGTGGCCACGCGCCACGTCGGGCTGGCCGCGATAGACGTGGGCGACTCGGAGGCGGCAGAGCTGTGCCTGCGCTTCTTCAATACCTACTTGCGGACGGCCATCAACCGCTCGGCGCCGACCTTTGCTTCGGGGATCATGAACGAGTACCGGCGATTCGCAATCGGCGCGCTCGAATGGCGCCCCGACCTCGCCGTGGAGGCGGCCGCGCACCTTCTGCGATACGGGCGCCACTTCGACGAGGCGGGCATGCCCGCGATCTTCGGCGCCGCCGCAGAGGACGTCGCGGACCTTGCCATCGAGGCCCAGGCCCGCGACGCCGAGGTCTCGCGGCGGCTCGCCCGCCTGCTCGTGGGCAACCTGCTCGACCTGATCCCCAACGCCAAGCCGATCGGGCTCAACGGCCTGTTCAAAGGCGTGGCCAAGCTCACTTTCTGGGCGATGGCCTCAGACGAGAGGGACGTGGCACGTGTTCTGATCGAAGGTATCGCCGCCGCGCCGCCCGATTTCGTCGACGCGGCGCTGGACCGCATGGAGTCGCTGCACCAGGGCCTCTTCTGGGAGGTCAACGAACGGGTCATCGCATTCGACTGGGTCGAGCAGCCGCTGCGCGAGCAGATCCCCAGGCTGCGCGCGGCGCTGCGCCGGGCCAAGGCCGGCGGCCATGGCGTGGCGCTCGAGCTGGAAGAGGCGGCGGTGGTGACGAAGGACCTGGTCCAGCCCGACGTCGCCGCCCGGACCGAGGCCGCCGTGGCCCAGGCCACGCCTACGGCTGCCGGCTCGGAACCGGCCGGTTGATCATCGCGGCCGACGCCGTCTCGAAGTAGTCGACCAGGGCCTTCCGCACCTGAGGCGCCGGCGCAAGGGAGTCGACCGCGGCCGTCATGTGGCGCAACCACGCGTCGCGCTCGCGAGCGCCGATAGCAAACGGCTGATGGCGCATGCGCAAACGTGGGTGGCCTCGCTGGGCGCTGTAAGTATCGGGTCCGCCCCAGTACTGGATCAGGAAAAGCGTAAGGCGCTCCGCAGCGCCCGACAGGTCGGCTTCCGGGTAAAGGGGGCGGAGCAGCGGGTCGGACGCGACGCCTTCGTAGAAGCGCCGAACGAGCAGGCGGAACACGGCCTCTCCGCCCACCTGC
>DATITA010000118.1:0-4379 GCA_035468355.1 Candidatus Dormiibacterota bacterium | reverse complement strand
GCTGAACAGGGCGTGCTTCTCGACGGCTTTCCTCGAACGGTGCCGCAGGCCGAGGAGCTGGACGCCATGCTGGAGCGCACCGGTCGCGAGATCGGGGTGGTGCTCTTCTTCGACGTCCCCGAGAACGAGCTTCGCAAGCGGATCGCGCACCGCTCGGAGACCGACCACCGGGCCGACGACAGCCCCGAAGCGTACGTCGAGCGTATGCGCGTGTACGAGGAGAAGACCGCGCCGGTGATCGACTACTACCAGGGGCGCGGCATGCACATCGAGTTCGTCAACGGCAATGCCCCCATCGAGGCCGTGACGGACTCGATCCTCACGATCTTCGGCAGCCAGGCCCATCCCGGCGCGGTGGCCTGACATGCCGGCGGCGAGGGTGGAGGCGTTCCGGCTCAAGCGGCCGGAGGAGATCGACAAGATGCGGGTGTCGGGGAAGATCCTCGGCGAATGCCTGGCGCACCTCGCCGCCGCGGTGCGAGCGGGCATCACCACCCTCGACCTCGACCGCGAGGCTGACACCTTCATCCGCGACCATGGCTGCGTCCCCGGCTTCCTCGGCTACCAGGACTACCCGAACTCGCTCTGTGTCTCGGTGAACGACGAGGTGGTCCATGGCATCCCTGGTCCGCGGGTCATCGAGGACGGCGACCTGGTCTCGCTCGACTGCGGCCTCATCCTCGACGGCTGGTGGGCGGACAGCGGCCTGTCGGTGGCCTGTGGCGAGCCCAGCCCCGAAGTCGCCCGCCTCATCGACGTCACCCGCGAGGCGCTCGCGAGGGGGATCGCCGTCGCCCGCCCGGGGAACACCATCGGTGACATCGGGCATGCCGTCCAGACGTACGCGGAGGCCGAGGGTTACTCGCTGGTCCGGGAGTACGTTGGTCACGGGATCGGCCGCAACATGCACGAGCCACCCCAGGTGCCCAACCACGGCCAGGCGGGCTCCGGCAACCAGCTCAAGCCCGGCTACGTGCTGGCCATCGAGCCGATGGTCAACGCCGGCGGGCCCCAGGTCCGCGTCCTCCGGGACGGCTGGACGGTGGTGACGGTCGACGGCAAGCTCTCGTGCTACTTCGAGCACACCGTCGCGGTCACCGAGGACGGCCCCGAGGTGCTGACACTGCGGCCCAACCGGGTGGAGGCCGTCGCGTCGAAGCGGATGCCGTGACCTGCGGGCTTTCCGTATACTCGTCGGTTGCGGCTGCCGTCCAGCCAGATTCCGCACGCCTCTACCAGCGGCGTGGCTGAGCCCCTGATCGGGAGGGTCATCGAGCCCCTGCCGGACTCGCTCTACCGGGTCGAACTGGACGACGGCCACAGGGTTCTCTGCCATCCGGCTGGCAAGGCGCGCCTCCAGGCGATCCGCATCCTGCCGGGCGACAGGGTCCAGGTTGAACTCAGCGCCGCCGATCCCGGTCGGGGACGCATCCTCCAGCGGCTCGGCTAGCCACGACACAGACAAAGGAACGGCGCAACAGCGATGAAGGTCAGGGCCTCGGTCAAGAAGATGTGTGACCACTGCAAGGTCATCAAGCGGCACGGCGCTGTCCGGGTCATCTGCGACGCCAATCCGAAACACAAGCAGCGACAGGGGTAGAAGAGAGAAGTGGCACGCATCGCCGGCGTCGACATCCCCCGTGACAAGCGGATCGAGGTCGCGCTCACCTACATCTTCGGGATCGGCCCGACCACGGCTCGCCGTCTGCTCACGCTGGCGCAGGTGTCACCGGACATCCGCACCCGCGACCTCACCGACGCCCAGGTCGGCAAGCTCCGAGACCTCATCGCCAAGCAGCTCCAGGGCCGTGTGGAGGGCGACCTGCGCCGTCAGATCGCGCTGAACATCAAGCGCCTGATGGAGATCGGCACCTACCGCGGTCTCCGTCACCGTCGCGGCCTGCCGGTGCGCGGTCAGCGCACCCGCACCAACGCGCGCACCCGGCGCGGCCCCAAGAAGACCGTCGGCGTGCGCAGGAAGAAGAAGTAAGCCATGGCCAAGAAGAAGAAGGTCGTCCGCACCCGGCGCCGCGAGCGCAAGAACATCGCGGTCGGACACGCCCACGTGCTCGCCACCTTCAACAACACCATCGTCAGCCTCACCGACCCGTCGGGCAACGTGCTGGCGTGGGGCTCGGCCGGCGGCCAGGGCTTCAAGGGTTCGCGCAAGAGCACGCCCTTCGCCGCCCAGATCACCGCCGAGAGCACCGCCCGGCGCGCCATGGAGCACGGGCTCAAGAGCATCGAGATCTTCGTCAAGGGGCCGGGAGCCGGCCGCGAAGCCGCCATCCGCAGCCTCCAGGCGTCGGGTCTCGAGGTCACCGCGATCACCGACGTCACGCCCATCCCGCACAACGGCTGCCGCCCTCCCAAGCGGCGCCGGGTCTAGGAACCAGATATGGCCAACCAGGCAGGACCCGTCTGCCGTCTCTGTCGCCGCGAGGGCACGAAGCTCTTCCTCAAGGGGAGCAAGTGCCTGACCAACTGCACCTTCGACAAGCGCAACGCGCTTCTCCCAGGCCAGCACGGGCTGGCCCGGCGCCGCAAGACCAGCGACTACGGCATCCAGCTGCGCGCCAAGCAACGCGCGCGCCGTCAGTACGGGGTGCTCGAGGCACAGTTCCGTACCTACTTCGCGCGCGCAGAGCGCAGCACCGGAGTCACCGGGACGGTGCTCCTCCAGCAGCTCGAGCGGCGTATCGACAACGTCGTCTACCGGCTGGGCCTTGCGGCGTCGCGTCGTGAGGCACGCCAGCTCGTGTCCCATCGGCACTTCCAGCTCAATGGGCGGACCATCAACGTGGCGTCCGCGCAGGTGCGCCCCGGCGACGTCGTCGAGGTTCGCGAGCGCAGCCGCAAGCTGCCGCCGATCATCAACGCCCGCGAGCTGGTCGCCGGGCGCACCGTCCCGGACTGGCTGACGCTCGATGCCGGCGCGATGCGCGGCACGGTGGTGCGGCTGCCCGAACGCCACGAGATGGAGCAGACGATTGATGAGCAGCTCGTCGTGGAATTCTATTCCCGCTGATGAGGCTCACTTCCCAACGACATTCAGATTCCGATAACCCCTGCATGGCGACGTGGATCCGCGCCGCCAGCACCCTGTGAGGCATTTCTCTTTCTATGGTTGACACGATCGCCGCCCCCGCCGTCCGCGAAGTCGAAAGCAGCACCGATTACGGCAAGTTCGAGATCGAGCCGCTCGAGCCTGGTTTCGGCACCACGCTGGGCAACTCGCTCCGTCGCGTCCTGCTCTCCTCGCTCAACGGCGCCGCCATCACCTCGGTCTCGATCGACGGCGTCGCCCACGAGTTCTCCGCGATCCCCAACATCAAGGAGGACGTCACCGAGATCCTCCTCAACATCAAGGAGATCAACGTCGTCTCGCACAGCGACGAGCCGGTGCGCATCACCCTCGATGTGCGCGGGCCCAAGGAGGTCACCGCTGGTGACATCCAGACCAGTAGCGATGTGGAGATCCGCAACCCCGACGTGCACATCTGCACGCTCGACGGTCCCAAGTCACACCTGCGCATGGACCTCACGGTCGAGCGCGGCAAGGGCTACGTCACGGCGGAGCGCAACAAGCGCGAGGGCCAGCCGATCGGGGTCATCCCCATCGACGCCATCTTCACGCCCGTCCGCCGCGCCAACTTCACCATCGAGAAGACCCGTGTCGGCCAGGAGACTGAGTGGGACAAGCTGGTGGTCGAGGTCTGGACGGACAGCACCCTGAGCCCGGTGGACGCCGTCAGCCAAGCCGCCGCGCTCTTCACCCAGCACCTCGATCTCTTCGTGCGCTTCGGCGACAACCTCGCTGTCCCGCCGCAGAGCCAGAAGCGCGGTAACGACCTGCCCAGCAGGCTCTCCGACACGCCCATCGAGGACCTCGAGCTCAGCGTGCGCGCCCTCAACTGCCTCAAGGCGAATGACGTCACCAAGGTGGGGCAGCTCGTGGCCATGCGCCAGGAGGACCTGCTCACCCTGCGCAACTTCGGGCAGAAGTCACTCGACGAGATCCGCGAGAAGCTGGTCGAGCGCCAGCTGGTGACCGCGGAGGAGCTCGAAACCCTCTTCCAGCCCGGCGGCCGGTAGAAGGAGAGGCAGTGCGTCACCGCCGTGCCGGACGCAAGTTCGGCCGCACCGCCGCGCATCGCCAGGCGATGACCCGCAACCAGGTTACGTCTCTGCTTCTCCATGGCCGCATCCAGACGACCGAGGCACGCGCCAAAGAGCTGCGCCGCTGGGTGGAGCGGGTGATCACCACGGCCAAGCCCGACGACCTGCATGCCCGGCGGCAGGTGGCGCTCTACGTCACCGACCGTGAGGTCAGCGCACGGCTGTTCAGCACGCTGGTGCCGCGCTTCAAGGAGCGTCCC
>DATITA010000117.1:0-11519 GCA_035468355.1 Candidatus Dormiibacterota bacterium | reverse complement strand
CAAGCCATCCCGGCGACGCGGGTTCCTTGTGGTCGCTGCTCGAATGGCTGGCGCGCTACCCGGGCTCCGACGGCGAGGACGAGGTCGATGCGCCCGCGGTGAGCGACGCCGTCGCTGTCACGGGCGGCTCGGATCCGCGTCTGCTGGAGGCCCTGGAGACCGTAAAAAACCGTGGCGGGAGGGCGCGGGCCTGGGTGGTGGGGGACGCGCAGCTTGAGGTCGATGTACCGGTGAGCCGCATCGGGACCGGCTGGCCCCTGTGACGACGCCGCTGCGGCTCAGGCTCCCAGCCTCGCCGGTCGAGGATTCCCTGGAAGGGCGGGCGTTCGTCTTCTCCGGTTTCGCGGTCGCCGCGCTGGGGATCGTCCTCTACGGACAGGACTACGTGGTGCCTGCGCTCGGGCTCATCGCGGCCGGAGTAGGACATGTCGTGAGCTACCGCGAGCGCCACCGCAAGCGGGGCTTCTGGCGCCAGGCCCTCCTCGCCTGCCTGATCTTCGCCGCGCTCTTCTACGTCATCTCGGACTCGGCCCTGGCGCTGTTCGGGGGTCAGCTGCCGCAAGCCAACTTCGCGATCCTGCTGGTCGCGATCACGAGCTTCGACCTGAAGACGCGCCGCAACTGCTACTCGAGCCTGTGGATCAGCCTCGCGATCCTGTACCTCGCCGCCGTCTTCGCGTGGGATTACCCCTTCGGGATCCTGGTCGCGCTGTGGGCGGTCTGCCTGGCGGGATTCTGGATGACCACCCACCTGCGCCGCATCGGCGCCGAGGTCGGCGGGCCGCCTGTCGCAGTCGCCGCCGCGGTGCTGAGCTCGCTCGCGCTCGGCCTGGTCGTGTTCGTGGCCGTGCCTCAACCCTCGGGCACGCCGACCGGTCCGCTCGTCATCTCCCTGCCGAGCTTCACGCAGTTCCGTGGCAACCTGGAGAACCCGGCGCTGCCGCTGGTCCAGATCACCGGCGGCCAGGCGGGCGCGACCAGCAGCATCGACCTTCACTTCCGCGGGCGCCTGGGCGACACCCCCGTGATGTACGTGCGCACCGGGGCGCCGGCTTACTGGCGCGGGCTTGTCTTCGACACCTATCGCGACGGCGTCTGGACCGCCTCCGACCGCTCCTATCGCGAGCTCAGCCCTTACGTGGCGGCGCGCTTCCTGCCTCCTCAGCCGGCGCACAACCTGGGCACCTTCGTCCAGACCTTCCGCGTGCTCCGGCCCCTGCCGGGCGTGATCAGCGCCGCCTACCCGATCCAGAGCCTTTACGCGCCGGTTTCGTCGCTCCGGGAGGACGCCTACGGCACGTTCCACACGCCCTCCGAGCTGCAGCCGGGCCAGACGTACTCGGTCGTCTCGTACCTGCCCAACCTCTCGCCCGAGGCGCTGCGCTCTGACGAGCCGCCAAACGGAGCGCCCGACGGTGATTCCGCATATCTCGCCTTCGGCGCCCTGTCGGCGCGCGGCCGCCACCTTGCCGCCACGGCAAGTGCTGGCGCAACCAACGAGTTCGACGTGGTGATGGCGCTGACCAGGTACCTGCAGGCGAGCTACCACTACACGCTGGCCCTTCCTCCGGTGCCCGCAGGCGCCGACCCGGTCGACTGGTTCCTGTTCGACGTCAAGACCGGCTACTGCGAGCAGTTCGCGACCGCGGAGACTCTCATGTTGCGGAGCCTGGGCATCCCCGCTCGCCTGGCGACCGGCTACTCCACCGGCGACTACGACCCGGTGCTCGACCAGTCGGTCGTCCGCGAGCACGACGCCCACGCGTGGGTCGAGGTCTGGTTCCCGAGCTTCGGGTGGGTTCCGGTGGATCCCACCCCAGGGGTCCCGCCGCTGGCCGCCACGCAGTTTCCCAATCACTGGGCCGCCGGTGGCATCGCCAGGCTCATCCCGCACCTCGAGCTGGGTGCGCCCATGGCGGCGCTCGGCTCGCTGGGGCTCCTGGCGGTCATCCCGCCCGCGCTCGTCGCGGGCGTGCTGGCCGTGCTCGCATGGGCATGGTTGCGCCGGCGCAGGTGGAAGCGCGGCATTCGGGCCGAGCCCGGCGAGTCGGAGCTGATGCGGCTATACGAGCGCGTGCAGAAGCGCGTGGGAAGGCGACGCGCGCCGCCCGAGACGCCGCTCGAGTACCTGGTGCTCGGGCGCGCGGGACCGATCGGACCGCTGCTCGAAGAGGTGACGGATGCGGTCAACGAGGGCGCGTACGCAGGCAGGTGGCCCGACCCCGAGCGGGTGCGTGAGCTCGCTCGGCAGATCAAGTGAAACGCCCACGTCTATTTGATCAACATGATGCTATATGATGTAAGGGTGGCGACGATTGACGAGGCGCGGGCGGTGAGGCGACTGGCCAACGAACACCCGGAGTGGATCGCTGCATTGGAGGCTGCGGTGGCTGTGGCCAGCCGATCAGGGCCCGCAGACGCGGAATTCGCCGGCAGCTGGGTCCTGAAGGAGTTGGAGTCACGCGCGGGTCGGAAGCAGTGGATCCCCAACCTGCGCCTGCTCGTGTCCTACGGAATCCTGGAGAAGTCTGGCGAAAGCACGCGGGGAGGCCGTCGCGCGTACTACCGATTCGTGAACCGAGCGGCAATTGAAGGTGCCCTCGAACAGATCCGTGGCTCGGCGGCTGCGGCGCCGAGGCGGTCCCTGTCATTCATTGGGGCAGGGGCGTCGGTCGCCGGACCACATGACGTGGCGAGGAGATCGGCAGACATGCCCTACCAGCCACGCTCTTGGCGCTGATCTGCGATACCGGTCCGCTCTATGGGGCCCTGGACCGGTCGGACGCAGACCACGCTGCATGCGCGAGCCTCCTGTCGGGAGCCGATGGGCCGATCGTGGTCCCGGCGCCGGTTGTCATCGAGCTCGAATGGCTGGCCTCCAGCCGGCTCGAGCCCAGCGCCTTTTTGGCATTTCTGGCTGACGTGGAAGCGGGTACCGTGGTCGTCGCCGAACTCGAGAGGGCCGATTACACCCGAATCAGGCGACTGCTCGAGCGTTATGGCGATCTGCCCCTCGGCTTCGTCGATGCTGCCGTCCTGGCCGTGGTCGAGCGTTTCGGCGAGCGCCGGCTAGCAACTCTGGATCATCGCCACTTCTCCGTCGTGCGCCCCAGGCACGTCCCTAGTCTCGAACTAGTTCCTTAAGTCCCTCCAGCGCCCACTCATTCTTGGCAGACGCGGGACTCCGCGGCGGCGGGAGCTCTGATGCGCGTGCCTACGTTGCCGCAGACCCAGCCGACGTAACCGCGTACGCAAGTACCTTGAGAGTGTCAGACCCCGAGTTGAGGATCGCCAGCGCCTGCCCCAGCTGAGCGAAGCTCGCGCCACCCGCACCGAGCTGCTGCGTCGCGGCGCCGATGTGAACTGTGGCGGAGCCCTGCAGGACGACGACTATCTCCGGCCCCGGCAAGCCGGGCACGTCGTACCGGGCGCCGGCAGGCACGGTGATCGAGCTCAGCGTCTCGATGTATGGGGCGGCCGGCACCGGATCCACAAGAGGTGACGCTATGACAACTCGTCCGTCAGGTTGCGGCATCGGGAGGCTGAGCTGGGCGCCAGGACGAACAGCGAAGAAGTACCACTCGTTTGACGTTGCGCCAATCAGTGGCGAAGCACCTCCGGCGATGAGGCAGACAGACAGTGCGGCGATGACGCCACGTCGATGACTACCGCGCAGCCGCGTCGCGGCGCTGAGAATGACTACCAGGACGATCAGGCCGATGGCGATTGCACCAGCGCCGACTCGTGGGTCGGCGTTGGAATGAACGGCCTGCGCTGGAGTGAAAGCGGCATGGCCAGGACTGATTGAGCTGGCCGCAGCCCCGGGAACCGAGATGGTCGCGACGCCATGCAGCGCGTACACGAAGCCAGGCACCCCGCATACCTTGCAGGTGACACCCGGAACCTGTGTGAAGTCGTGGATGCTGAGGAATGCCTTGCCGGTTGGCAGCGCCTGCAGGGGGCCCTGAGCCAGTCTCTGTTCGGTGACGCCGGAGGCGGAGGCGTTCGTCGCACCTATTTGCGCCGCCGTCGACCACACCCCCACCAGCGAGAGACCCGCCGCAATTAACCCGATCAAGTGACGCCGCCTCATGGTGCAGGTGCTCCAACGGGCGCAGTCGCGGATCGCGCGGCCGCGCTCCAGGTCGCGCCGAGGATGGCCCCGAAGAGCAGCCAGGCGATCAATGCCGCCGCGGCGGCGAGCGGGCCGAGGCTGTACATCATGAGCGTCGCGTGCATGGAATCAAAATTTGCCGGGAGGGGCGTCGAGGGCTGGACGAGACCGAGGAGAGGCATGATGACGACACCGGAGAACAGCCACACTGAGGCCCCATAGAACACTCCGGTTAGCAACCGAGCCCGCATCAGGCCGATCCTGTCGAATATCAAGAACACGGCGACGGCGACCAGAAGCCCTGTTATCACGACGACCCAGCCGAACCAGTAACCAGGGTTGCGACCTGCTTGCTGGACGTTCGCGAAGATCGCGCGGTTGACCATCGCCACGGGCGCGAGGGTGGGGAATCCGAGCGCCGGGCAGATGGTCAACCAGCCGAGCCAGGTGAGCACGGCGGCCGCTGCCCCTAGAGGCCGCTCCATCTGAGCGTGATTCTGGAAACCAGCAGGAATGTTGTCAAGCAATCGAAGGTCCTCCGTGAAACGCCTCGCACGCCCACCTGTGACGCCATCAGCCGCAAACGCAACCCAGATTGCGATAAGAGGGAGGGGCCCATGACGTTCCCCTCCCTCTCGCCAAACAGCCGGGCTAAACCTGCCGACCGCCACCCTGCCGACTACCTGGCGCGTGGAACGTCGAGCCGGTCGGCGCCGCCGCCGGCGCAGGACCTTCGACAGTCTGGGTTCCGCTGCGCCGCGTGCTGTAGTTCCAGGCAGAGCCGAAACCCGACGCGCCGAGTTGGCCCGGCACCGTCTGCCCGGCCGGAGCAGCGGCCGGAACGCTCAACGTCTTGACAAGCAGCCCCCCGATCGCCATCACAACCAGGGCCGCCAGCAGTGCGGCTATGAGCATTACGGTGTTCCTCGAGATCGCCGGTCCGTTAAAAGATCGCCTCGCTTCCATCAGCGTCCGCCTCCAGGTTTATTCGGCTCGCCTCTTGGGGCGTTAGGCCTGCGAGGAGCTTGGGGCTGGTGGCGCCGCGGTCCTATGACGCGCGGCACGCCACGGCTGTGCCGTTCATCACACCTTCCCAAGACTCGCGGCGGCGGAGCTGGTCACGGTGTGGCGTCAAGGAGTTATCCTGACCCGCCGTGGCTGAATCGGCAAAGCAGACAGGGGCGGAGTCGGTCCGCTGGGACCTCAGCGACCTCTTTGCTTCGCCGACCGACCCCAAGCTGGAAGCTGCCCTCGCGAGCGCGCTCGAGAAGGCGAAATCCTTCGAAGCGTCGTACCGGGGCCAGGTGGCCACCCTCGAGCCGGCGGCCTTTGCCGAGATGATGCAGGAGCTGGAACGGAACGAGGAGCAGGCCGGGCTTCCCGAGGTCTACGCGTACCTGCTGCACAGCCAGAACACGCAGGACCCCGCGGCGGGCCGCCTGCTCGCACGGGTGCGTGAGGCGGGGGCCGAGCGAGGCAGCCACGGAGTCTTCTTCGCGCTCGAGCTCGCACACACGACTGACGAGCATGCCGCCAGGCTTTACGAACACCCCGAGTCGGCGCGCTACCGCCACACGATCGAAGAGGCGCGCAAATTCAGGCCCCACCAGCTGTCCGAGCCGGAGGAGCGCGTGCTCACCGACTACAGCCCGGTCGGCAACTCGGCCTGGACGCGGTTGTTCGAGGAGCTGTGCGCCTCGATCCGCGTCGACCTCGACGGACAGCACCTCCAGCTGGAGCAGGCCCTCGTGCTCCTGCGCGAACCTGACCGCGACGTGCGCCGCAAGGCCAGCGCCGCCATCACGGTCGCGCTCGGCCACGACGTGCGGACGCGGGGCTACATCTTCAACGTCATCCTCCAGGAGAAGGCGATCGACGACCGGCTGCGCCGCTTCCCGACCTGGATCTCGTCGCGCAACCTGGCCAACGAGACCTCGGACGAGGCGGTGCAGGCGCTGGTGGACGCGGTCACGGGCCGCTACGACGTGTGCGCGCGCTACTACCGGGTCAAAAAGCAGCTGCTGAACGTGGGCGAGCTGCACGAGTGGGACCGTTACGCCCCGATCAGCGAGACCACGCGCACGCTGTCTTGGGACGACGCCAAGGAGCTGGTGCTCGGGTCGTATCACCGTTTCTCGAAGCGAGCCGGCGACCTGGTCGAGTCGTTCTTCAAAGACGGCTGGATCGACGCCCCGGTCGTGCCGGGCAAGTCGGGCGGCGCGTACTGCATGCCGGTCACCCCTCACCACCACCCGTACGTGATGCTCAACTTCACGGGCAGGCTGCGCGACGCGCTCGTGATGGCGCACGAGCTGGGCCATGGCCTGCACGACCGCCTGGCCTCCAAGCAGCACCTGTTCGACTACCACCCGCCCCTGACCCTGGCCGAGACGGCATCGGTCTTTGGCGAGGCACTGACCTTCGATCGCATCATGTCCGAGGAGAAGGACCCCAAGGTCCGCCTGGCGATGCTCTGCAACCAGTGCGAGGACGCCTTCTCGACCGTCTTCCGCCAGGTCGCCTTCAACCGTTACGAGGACGCCTGCCACGTGGCCCGGCGCACCGAAGGCGAGCTGGACGTGGAGCAGCTGGGCGAGCTCTACCAGGCCAAGCTGCAGCCGATGTTCGGGGACGCCCTGATCCTCACCGACGAGCACAAGGTGTGGTGGAGCTACGTCGAGCACTTCCTGCACACGCCGGGCTATGTGTACGCCTACGCCTTCGGCAACCTGCTGGCGATGTCCGTCTACCACCGCTTCCTGGAGCGCGGCCCGAGCTTCGTGGACGATTACCTGGACTTTTTGGCCGCCGGCGGCTCGACCCGTCCCGACCAGCTTGTCAAGCGGCTGGGGATGGACATCACCGACCCCGGGTTCTGGGACGCCGGGCTCAAGATCCTGGACGGGATGGTGACCGAGGTGGAGCGCCTGGCCGGTACGGTTTCGGCGGACCGATAAACTAGACCTCACATCGATGGGGCCCGCCACGGCGGGATCTGCCACTGACGTGGTGAGGGAGTGACATGACGGTCACCGGGACTGTTTCGAGCACCGATCTCGATTTCGCCCAACAGCTCGGGCAGCAGCTCAGGGTGGATTCCATTCGCTGCAGCACGGCTGCAGGCTCAGGCCATCCCACCTCCTCGATGTCGGCGGCGGACCTGATCGCGGTCCTCCTCTCGCGCTACCTGCAGTACGACTGGAGCAAGCCCAAGGACCCCAACAACGACCATCTCATCTACTCCAAGGGCCACGCCTCGCCTTTGTGCTACGCGATGTTCAAGGCGGCCGGCGCGATCACCGACCAGGAGCTGATGACTTTCCGCAAGTTCGGCTCACGCCTGCAGGGCCATCCGACCCCGGCCATCCCCTGGGTCGACGTCGCCACCGGCTCGCTCGGCCAGGGCCTGCCGATCGGGGTCGGGGTCGCGCTCGCGGGCGCCAAGCTGGACAAGCTGCCCTTCCACGTCTGGGTGCTTTGCGGCGACTCCGAGCTGGCCGAGGGGTCGATCTGGGAGGCACTGGACAAGGCCGGCCACTACCAGCTCGCCAACCTCACGGCGATCTTGGACATCAATCGCCTGGGCCAGCGCGGCGAGACCGAGTTCGGCTGGAACCTCGACGTCTACCGCCGGCGCGTGGAGTCGTTCGGCTGTTTCCCCATCGTGGTCGATGGCCACGACGTCACGGCCATCGACCGCGCGTACGGCCAGGCCCTGTCGGCGACGGGCAAGCCGACTGTGATCATCGCGAAGACGATCAAGGGCAAGGGCTTTTCGGAGATCGAGAACAAGAACGGATGGCACGGGAAGGTACTGCCTCCTGACATGGCCGAGCGCGCGATCAAGGAGCTGGGCGGGATCCGCCACCTCAAAGTCAAGACCGCCAAGCCCGAGCGAGACGCCTCGCCGAAGGCCGGCGCGCGGATCGAGCCCACCGTGACGCTGCCCACCTATAAGAAGGAGGACAAGGTCGCCACCCGCAAGGCATATGGAGACGCGCTGCTGGCGCTCGGCGCCATCCCCAAGGTGGTGGCGATGGACGGCGAGGTCTCGAACTCCACTCATTCGGACGAATTCGCCCAGGCCTACCCCGAGCGCTTCTTCGAGATCTGGATCGCCGAGCAGCAGCTCGTGGCCACCGCGGTCGGGATGAGCGTGCGCGGCTACAAGCCTTTCGCGTCGACCTTTGCGGCCTTCTTCAGCCGCGCCTACGACTTCATCCGCATGGCCGCGATCTCGCAGGCCAACATCCGGCTGACCGGATCGCACGCGGGCGTCGAAATCGGGCAGGACGGCCCGTCGCAGATGGCCCTGGAGGATCTCGCCTCGATGCGCGCGGTGTACGGCTCGACCGTGCTCTACCCTTGCGACCCCAACCAGACCGCCCGGCTCACGCGGCTGATGGCCGACACGGACGGCATCGTCTACATGCGCACCACGCGCGGCGCGTACCCGACCCTCTACGGGGCTAATGAGACCTTCAAGATCGGCGGCTCCAAGGTCCTGCGGCAGAGCGCCAAGGACCGGGTCACGCTGATCGGCGCGGGCGTGACCGTGCACAACTGCCTGGCGGCGGCTGACCAGCTGGCGGCCAAGAAGATCCCGGCGCGTGTGATCGACCTCTATTCGATCAAGCCGGTGGACGTGAAAACGCTGCGCGAGGCGGCGCGCGTGACCAAGGGCAAGTTCGTGATCGTCGAGGACCACTACCCCCAGGGCGGCCTTGGCGCCGCGGTGATGGAGGCGATGTCGGATGCTCCGCCGCGGGTGACCCACCTGGCCGTGAAGGGCCTGCCCACGTCGGGCATGCCCGAGGACCTCATGAACGCGGCCGGCATCTCTGCCCGGCACATCGTCGCCGCCGCCACCAAGCTCGTACAGTCGAGATAGATGGCCACCGCCTCAGCTCGCAAGCCCTCGGCGCTGAAAGAGCTCCGCCAGGCCGGGCAGTCGTTGTGGCTCGACAACATCCGCCGCCAGCTCATCACCTCCGGTGAGCTCGCGCGCCTGCGCGACGCGGGCCTGACCGGCGTCACGTCCAACCCCACCATCTTCGAGAAGGCGGTCAGCGGGTCGACGGACTACGACGAGGCGATGGTCCAGCTCGTGCGGGCCAAGCAGAAGCCCGAAGAGATGCTGTGGGACCTGATGATCGGCGACGTGCAGGCTGCAGCTGACGTCTTCCGCCCCGTGTACGACAAGACCAAGGGCAAGGACGGCTTTGTGAGCATCGAGGTCGGTCCGGCCATCGCGGCCAACACCCGGAGCACGATCCGATTTGCCGACTACCTGCACGATCGGTGCAAGCGGCCCAACGTGATGGTCAAGATCCCGGCCACGAAAGAGGGCCTGCCCGCCATCTCCGACCAGATCTCCAAGGGCAACAACATCAACGTCACCCTCATCTTTTCAGTCGATCGCTACGTGGAGGTGGTGGAGGCCTACACGGCCGGTCTCGAGAAGCTCAACAAGCGAGGCGGTGACCTGAGCAAGGTGGCCAGCGTCGCGAGCTTTTTCGTCAGCCGCGTCGACACCAAGGTGGACAAGATCCTGGCCGAGAAGATCGCCGCCGCGTCCGGCCCGGTCGAGAAGCGCTTGCTCGCGCGCCTCTACGGCAAGGCCGCGATCGCCAACTCCAAGCTTGCGTACGAGCGCTACCAGGAGCTCTTCAGCGGGCCGCGCTGGGACCGCCTCAAGAAGGCCGGCGCGCGCACGCAGCGCTGCCTGTGGGCGAGCACGTCCACCAAGGACCCGCGCTACCCGGACACCTACTACGTCGAAGAGCTGATCGGCCCCGACACCGTGGACACCATCCCGCCCGCGACGCTGGTCGCGTTCCGCGAGCACGGCGAGGTCCGCCGCAGCCTGGACGAGCACATGGCGCTCGCCAAGCGGCAGCTGAGGCTGCTGGCCGAGGCTGGGATCGACCTCGACCAGGTGACCGCCGAGCTCGAGGTCGAGGGCGTCGCGAGCTTCACGAAGTCGTTCGACACCCTGGTCGCCGCCCTCGCCAAGGCCTCCAAGGACATCAAGGCGGGCAAGGGACCCCGGCAGTGGCACCGCCTCGGAGCGCTGCAGCCGGGCGTCGACGCGCAAGTCGCCAGGCTCGACAAGGAGGAAGCGCCGCGCCGCCTATGGGCCAAGGACCCGACGCTGTGGAGCTCGGATGCCGCCAAAGGCCCGGAGATCCGTGACCGCCTGGGCTGGCTCAACGTGGCCGACAAGATGCTCGAGCGCTCCGCTGAGCTGCGCAAGCTGACCACCGCGGGTCGGGCGTACTCGGACGTCGTACTCCTGGGCATGGGTGGGTCGAGCCTGTGCCCGGACGTGCTGCGCAACACCTTCGGCGCCGTCAAGGGCCATCCCAAGCTGCACGTGCTCGACACGACAGACCCCGCGACCATCCTTTCCGTCCGGGCCAAGATCCGCATCCAGGACACCCTGTTCGTGGTGGCCTCGAAATCGGGCGAGACCACTGAGACCCTTTCCCACTTCGCCTATTTCTGGGACCAGGTTGGAAAAGCTGCTGGCGTCAAGGCCGGACGCCAGTTCGCCGCCATCACGGACCCCGGCACCTCGCTCGAGAAGCTGGCCAAGGCGCACGGGTTCCGCTGGATCTTCTCCAACCCTCCCGACATCGGCGGCCGCTACTCGGCGCTGTCCTATTTCGGTTTGGTGCCGGGAGCGCTGATGGGCGTCGACGTCGTCGAGATGCTCAAGCGCGCCGTGGAAATGGAGCATTCGTGCGCCGACTCCGTGCCCGTCGAGACCAACCCGGGCATCTGGCTGGGCGCGGTGATGGGCCAGCTCGCGACGCAGGGCCGCAACAAGGTGACGCTCATCGCATCGCCGAAGGTGGCGGCGTTCGGCTACTGGGTCGAGCAGCTCATCGCCGAGAGCACGGGCAAACAGGGCAAGGGGATCGTCCCCGTCGAAGGCGAGCCGCTGGGTAAGCCACAGGTGTATGGCGACGACCGGCTCTTCGTGTACATCCGCATGGCCTCGGACGGGCCCAACCGCGCCGTCCAGGCGCTGGAGAAGGCGGGGGAACCGGTCGTGACACTCACGATGCGCGACAGGCTCGATTTGGGCGGCGAGTTCCTGCGCTGGGAGATCGCGGTCGCCATCGCCGGGTCGATCATAGGCATCGACGCCTTCGACCAGCCCAACGTGCAGGAGTCGAAGGACAACACGAAGAAGGTCCTCGCAGTCTTCAAGGCGAAAGGAAAGCTGCCGCCCGCCGATTCCACGCCTGCGGCGAAGGCGCGCCCCGGCCTCAAGACATTGCTCGGCAAGGCGAAGCCCGGCGCGTACTTCGCGATCATGGCTTACGCCACGCGCACGCCGGCCTCCGAGGCCGCGATCGCGGCGATTCGAACGGCGGTGCGGGACCGGACCCACATT
>DATITA010000116.1:0-27420 GCA_035468355.1 Candidatus Dormiibacterota bacterium | reverse complement strand
CTCGGCGTCGCGGCGGGCGTGGGTGACCTCCGACTGGTCTGGCTGCGCCGGCGCCGGCGCAGCCTCCGGGACCGCATTCAACGCCAGCGACGCCTGATCCAGCTCGGCGGTGAGCTGCGCGCGCACGGCCTCAGCCGCGGTGGACCGAGTCCCTCCGTCCGCCTCTTCGCGAGCCGCCGCGTCCGCCAGGGCCTGCTGGTTGGCCGAGCGCTCCTGGGCCAGCTGGAGCACGTGCTCCGCCTGCGCCACATCGAGACGAAGGCGCCCCAGCGTGCGCTGCCGAGCCAGCCGCAGGTCCTGGGCCGCCTGGATGTCCGCGCGGCAGGTCTGGAACTCCGTCTCCGCCGACAGGGCCTGCTCTCGGGCGTCGACCAGGCGCCGCTCCAGCGCCTGCGCCTGGGATGACGCCCGCCGGTGGGCATCGCGCGCCTCGCGCCATTCCTCCCACACGATGCTCCCGCGGAGGAGCTCGAGACGCGCCGCCGCATCCGCCGCCTCTTTTGCCGCGGCCGCCTGGACCCGCAGGACCTCGAGACGGGGCTCGATCTCGGACCTCAGGTCTTCGAGGCGCAGCAGATTTGCTGCGAGCTCGCTCAGGCGCTGGGCGGCCTCCTGGCGGCGAGCCTTGACGCCGCGAACCTGGGCCGCCTCCTCGAGCAGCTGTCGGCGGTCGGCCGGCGAGCAGACGACGATGTGCTCGATGTCGTGCTGATCGATGATCGCGTACGAGTCGACGGTGAGGCCGGTCGACGAGAGGAGGTGGAGCAGATCGCGCCTGCGAACGCGGCTTCCGTTGAGGTAGTAATCGCTCTCGCCATCCCGCTCGATCCGGCGCTTGATGGCCACCTCGTGATAGTCGACCGGCAGGCGGCCCGCCGTGTTGTCAAACACCAGCGACACCTCCGCGAACGACGCTCGCGACCGGCGCTCGCCTCCCGCGTAGATGACCTCTTCCATCTTGCGGCCGCGGATGTCACGCGCCTGTCCGGAGCCCAGCACCCACTTGATGGAGTCGACGATGTTCGTCTTGCCGGAGCCGTTGGGTCCGACGATCGCCGTCACCCCGCCTTCGAACCGGATTTCGGTGGCCCGGGCGAAGGTCTTGAAGCCGAGCAGGCTCAGTGAGCGGAGGAACAAACTGGGGGCTAGGCTAGCAGATGTAGGGGTCGCTTGATCCTCAGCCACAAGATGTGTGCGCTACTCGAGCGACTCTCCGAACTGGCGGCTGCGCTTCTCGGCCGGCTCCGATGGCTCCTCGGGCGCGGCCGGCGGGCCAGGCTCGGGCTGCGGCGCCGCCTCCTGCCGAGCTTCGGCGTCAGGCCCGACGACCAGGGTCTCCGCGGCCGCCGGCTCAGCTGATCCAGGGATCGCGGGCTCGACCCGCTTGCGCGGAGACCGCCGAGCCCGAGGCTTGGGTGTCTTGGCCACCGGCTTCTCGTCCGCGCCGCCGAGCAGCGATGCCAGCGCCGCGCGGGCGGCGTCCTGCTCCGCCTCCTGCTTGGTCTCACCGTGTCCGGTGCCTAGCGGCTCGGCGCCGGCGAACGCCACCGACGTGTACTCGCGCTTGGTCCCAACCCTGGCCCCCTCGCTGTCGTAGAAGGGGGTGGTGCCGAAGCGTTCCTGCGCGACCTGCTGCAGCCGGCCTTTGAAGTTCTCGTCCTTGGCCGGCGTCGGAAGGGACCGATAGCGGTTCAGGTAGTAGTGATACGCCGCGTCATAGCCGGCGTCGAGGAACATCGCGCCGAGCACCGCTTCAAACGCGTTGGCCAGTAGAGACTTGAGGTTGCGGCCGCCTCCTTTGGCGATGCCTTTGCCCAAGTAAAGGTAGCTGCCGAGCTCCAGCTGCTCGGCGAGGATGGCGAGGGTGTTGGTGTTCACCATCGCCGACCTGGTCTGGGTCAGCTCGCCTTCCGCCGCGCCGGGGTGATGCTTGTAGAGGTACTCCGCGGTGATGAGCTGCAAAACCGCGTCCCCGAGATATTCGAGCCTTTCGTTGTCCCGAGGCGAAAGGTGCGGGCTCTCGTTGGCGAAAGAACTGTGGGTGACTGCTTCCAGCAGCAGCTGAGGGTCGCGAAAATGGATCCCTATCTTCTGCTGGAGAAGCTGCAGGGATTGCGCGAGCGGGGCAGCCTGCGGCTGTGCTATGAGCCGGCCTTCTCCTGGATGTACTCCCACGCCTGCCCGACGGTCGTGATCTTCTCGGCGTCGTCGTCGGGAATCTCCAACCCGGTGTTCTCCTCGAACGCGTAGATCAGCTCCACGAGGTCAAGCGAATCGGCGTTGAGGTCCTCCTGGAAGGATGCGTCCATCGTCACCTGCTCGGGCTCACAGCCGAGTCGCTCGACGATGATGTTCTTGAAGTCCTCGAAGCTCAGCTTTTGAGTTTCCATACGCGGACTACTGTATCACCGCCGGGGACCCGAGCCTAGGCGGCGAAAGACAGCGCGGCGATGGCGGACGGGGTGCCTGCGGCGACGGCCGTCCGCCCCGGGGCGAGCTCGCGCATCATCCCGGTGAGCGCACGTTTCGGACCGACCTCGACGAACGTGTCGCAACCCATCTCGGCGAGCGACGCCACGCAGGCCGCCCAGCGCACCGGCGAGCGGAGCTGCATCTCCATGACGTGGGCGATGCGCTCGCCTCCCTGGTGCGGCCTGCCGGTCAGATTCGCCATCACCGGGATGCGGGGTGAGCGCCACTCGACGTGGTCGAGAGCGGCGCGAAGGCGCTCGGCTGCGGGCGCCATCAGCGGCGTGTGAAACGCCGCGCTGACGTTGAGCGCGATCACCCTCTTCGCGCCCGCGACCTGGAGCCGCTGCGTGGCGACCTCGAGCCCGGTCATCGTGCCAGCGATCACGATCTGCGTCGGGGTGTTGTAGTTGGCGGGCCAGGCGTCGTTCATCCCCGCGAGCGCGACCTCGACGGCCTGCGCGCTCAGCCCCAGCACTGCTGACATCGAGCTCGTGCCGGCGGGTGCGGCCTCCGCCATCGCCTTGCCACGCTCGACGACCGCTTTGATGACCTCGGGAGCGCCGACCGCTCCGGCCGCGGCCAGCGCCGCGTACTCGCCGACCGAGTGACCCGCCGCCGCCGCGGGCTCGATGCCACGTCTGCGCAGGAGCATCGTCAATGCGATGCCGGCGAAACACAGCGCCGGCTGCGCGTTCTGGGTCAAGCGCAGCTCGTCATCGTCCGCCGTCGTGAGAAGCCGGCGAAGATCCACGCCCGCGAATGATGCGCACCGGTCGCATAGGGCTGAGACTTCGGGATCGGTGAGGAGCTCGATTCCCATCCCGGGCTGCTGCGAGCCCTGGCCTGGAAAGACGAACGCGACCTTCGCCGTTATTCCGCCGCCTTGATGACTTCGCGGCCGGCGTAGTGCCCGCAGTTGGGGCAGATCGCGTGCGGCCGCTTCATGTGCTTGCAGTTGGGGCAAGGCTGGATCTGGACCAGCGCCAGCGCGAGATGCGAGCGGCGGCGCCCCTTCTTCGACTTGGATAGCTTGACCTTCGGTAGAGCCATGACTCCCGGAAGTTTACGTGAAGCTAGCTCCCGATCGCGTGGTGGAGCTCCAGGCCGATTTACTCCGGCCGTCCCCAACGCGCACGTTCCCATCGCGGCCCGGGAGAGGATGGGGTTCCGCGGGGAAGGACAACTGTCCTTACCCGCGCCTTCAGTGGAACTCTAGGCCGGATTCATTCCGGCCGCCACCTCGCGTACATGGGGTCTCCCATCTCCGCGCTGCACCGGAGGGGGTTCCGCGGGGGAGGCCTGCCTCACCCGCGCCTTTACGACCCCGTCGCCTGGTCGGCGCCGTCAGCGGCGGCGGGCTGGTTGGTCTGCAGCGCTTCGACGCCGCGGCGGACGGTCGCCAGGGTGCGGCCCAGATGCGCTTCGAGCTGCTTCAGCTGCTCCAATGCGTATCCCTCGGCCTCGCGGACGATCTGGTCCGACTTCGCTTGCGAGTCCTTGATCACCTGCGCGGCGTGGCGCTCGGCGCGCCGAAGTATCTCGTGCTCAGAAGCCGTCTCCTCCGCCCTTTCGTTGGCGCGCGACATGATTCGCGCGGCCTCGGCATGCGCCTCGGTGATGATGCGCTGCTGCTCGGAGACCGTCCAGTTGGCCTGCTTGATCTCGTCGGGGAGGTTGAATCGGACTTGGTCGATCAGCTCCATGATCTCGTCCTCGTTCACCATGACCTGGGTCGAGAGCGGAACGTGGCGCGCGTTCTGGACCAGGTAGTCGAAACGGTCAAGCAGCTCGTCGACCTTTATTTGTACTTCTCCTTCAGCGCTCTCGCAACGGGTGGCGGCACCAGGTCCGACACGTTCCCGCCGTAGCTTGCGATGTCCTTCAAGATACTTGACGAGACGTAGATGTGGGCGAAGCTCGACATGAGGAACACCGTGTGTATGTCCGGGGCAAGCTTACGGTTCATCAGCGCCTGCTGGAGCTCGGCGTCGAAGTCTGAGTAGGCACGCAGTCCCTTGACCAGCGTGGTCGCTCCCTTGGAACGCGCGTATTCGACCGTCAATCCCTTGAAGCTCGCCACCTCGACCCGCTCGCGTCCCTTGAGGGATGTGCCGATCAGCTGTATGCGCTCCTCGACTGTGAACAGAGGCTGCCGCTTGTCCGGGTTCGCGGCAACGGCGACAATGAGCCTGTCGAAGATGCCGAGCGCCCGGTCCACGACGTCGAGGTGGCCGTTGGTGAAAGGGTCGAAGCTGCCGGGGTAGACGGCGGTCTTGGCCTTCGGCGTGATGTTCACGCTCGATTTCACGATTCCTCGTGAGCTCACCGCTCGGCCTCCTGATTCGCGGGGATCAGAACCGTGACCATGGTGTCGCCGTAGCGCCGCCGGCGGTCGACTGCCAGGCGGGTCAGCTGCGGCAGCTCCTGCCGGCGTGAATGCTCGGCGAGCACGGTCGCCGACGTGACCTCGCGGTCAAGTGCCTTGAGCGCGAGGTCCATCACGACATCCTCATAGGGCGGATCGAGAAAAACGAAACGCGCCGACCTGATGGCGTCGGGTGACGCCTCCAGCCACCGGACGACGTCGGACCTGATGACGATCGAGCGTTCCTTGAGGCCGAGGGCGTCCAAGTTCTGGCGCAGGATAGCAAGACTACGAGGCTCGCGGTCCACGAAGGTGACGGTGGACGCGCCGCGAGACAGGGCTTCGATGCCCAGCGCACCGGAACCCGCGAACAGGTCGAGGACCTGGGCTCCTTCGATCTCCTGGCCGACCATGTTGAAGATCGCCTGCTTGACCATGCCTTGCGTCGGCCGAATGTTGCCGGGGGCCTTGAGCCGGCGCCCTCTCGCCTCGCCACCGCTCACTCGCAGCCGGGACAGCGGGCGGGTCACGAACTCAACCTGATGGCTCCATCGCCACGCATCGAACCGATCCGAACCGCCGCGTAAGGCGCAGACCTCATGTCGGCTTCGAAGCGGCCGGCGCTCTCCGGTGGCACAGCCACGAGGAGGCCGCCGCTCGTTTGCGCGTCGCAAAGCATCAGCTGGTCGATCTCCGCCAGCCCGCCCCACTCCACCTGGTCGTGGTAGGCGGCGAGGTTGCGGCGCGTTCCGGCCGGGAACAGGTCTCTGTCGGCCAGCTCGCGGACCCCGGCCATGAACGGCACCGAGCGGTAATCGACGTCCGCGCCCCCTCGCAGGTTCGCCAGGTGTCCGATCAACCCGAACCCGGTCACGTCGGTGCCGGCGGTCGCGCCGGCCTCGACCATGGCCTCGGAGGCGTGCCGGTTGAGCAGGCTCATCACGGCGACCGCCTCGCGCTCCAGCCGGGGCGGGCACAAACCCCTTTTGATCGCCGTGGTCACGAGGCCTGATCCGAGCGGCTTGGTGAGATACAGGATGTCGCCGGGCCGCGCGCCTTCGTGCGTGATGACGCGGTCCGGGTGCACCTCGCCGATCACGGCGTAGCCGAACTTGGGCTCCGCGTCGTCGACCGAGTGGCCTCCGACCACCGCCACCCCCGCCTCTGCGAGCTTGCTGGCCCCGCCAGAGACGATCTTCTCGAGCAGCCCGCTGCCCAGCTTGTCGCGAGGAAACGCTGTGATGCCCAGCGCGAACATCGGCCGAGCCCCCATCGCATATACGTCGCTCAGAGCGTTGGCCGCCGCTATCGCGCCGAACTCGGTCGGGTCGTCGACGATGGGCGTGAAGAAATCGACTGTAGCGACGAGGGCGCGGTCGGGCGCGATTCGATAGACCGCCGCATCATCGCGGGCGGACGCCCCGAGCATCACGTTGGGGTCGACGATCGGGGGCAGAGCCCCCAGTACCTGCCCTAGCTCCACTGGGCTGAGCTTGCAGGCTCAACCCGCGCCGTGGCTGTACTCCGTCAACCGAAGCGGCGAGATCTGGTCCATGTGGTGGTTAGTATCGGCGGAGTGCCACTCGTGTTTGGAGCCATCGCCCCGCACGGGGGCCTGGCGATCGCAGAGGCGTGCTCACCTGACGAGCGGGACCTGGCGCTCGCGACCAGAGAGGGCATGATCGAGCTGGGCCGGCTTTTCGACGCCGCCCGCCCGGAAGTCGTCGTGGTGGCGACGCCGCATAACGTCCACATCCCGAACGCGCTGGGGGTCATCGTCTCGGGGCGCGTGGCGGGCGGGTTGCCGGGATCGCAGCCTCCGATCGCGCTCGACGTCCCGTCGGAGACCGACCTGGCGTGGGGCATCCTGGCCAGCTTCGCCGAGGCGGGGCTGCCGGCCTCCGGGGTGAGCTTCGGCTCCAACGACCCATCGACGGCGGTGGCGCCGATGGATTGGGGAATTTTGATCCCGCTCTGGTTCATGGGAGGCCGCCGCGAGCCGCCGGTTCCGCTGGTGGTGGTGACACCCGCTCGCGACCTTCCGGGCTCCGCTCACGTGGCCGCCGGGGCCGCGATCGCCCAGGCGGCGGAGCGGTCGGGCCGTCGCGTGGCGTTCATCGCGAGCGCGGACCACGGCCATGCCCACCTGGAAGACGGCCCTTATGGATTTCACGAGGCCGCCGCTCGATACGACGCGGTCGTTGCCGAGCTCATCCGCACCGACAGCCTCGGCGGCCTGCTGGACATCACTGCCGAGACGGTTGAAGACGCCAAGGCGGACAGCTGGTGGCAGATGCTCATGCTGCATGGCGCCACTATGGGCTGGCGCGGACGCCTCATCTCCTACGAGGCGCCGACCTACTTTGGAATGCTGACCGCGGCCTACGAGCCTGTGCTCCTCAGCTGATCGACGTCAGCTCGAGTCGGCGGGCCACCGCGGCTCGCAGGGCGGAGTGCTGCTCCAGGCCCGGGTCGCTCGACAGCACTCTCTCAGCCTCCTGCCGGACCTCGCTCAGCAGCTCGGGTTGCTGCAACGATTGCATGGCCACGTCCGACATCCCGTGCTGGCGCGGTCCCATGAGCTCGCCCATCCCCCTGATGCGCATGTCTTCCTCTGCGAGCTGGAAGCCGTCGCGGATGCGTGTCATGAGGTTCAGCCTCGTCAGGCTGGTCTCCGAAGGATCGTCGGCCAGCAGGATGCAGCGCGACTGACCGGCGCCTCGACCGACACGGCCGCGGAACTGGTGGAGCTGAGCCAGCCCGAACCGGTCGGCTCCCTCGATCATCATCACCGTCGCGTTGGGCACGTCGACGCCCACCTCGACGACGGCCGTCGCGACCAGCACCTGGATCTCGCCGGAGACGAACTGTTGCATCACCTGGTCCTTCTCCTTGAGGCGGCCATGGACCATGCCGAGGCGAAGGTCGGGGAAGACGTCCTTGCTAAGCCGCTCGAACTCGGCCGTGGCGGAGCGCGCGGCGAGCACCTCAGACTCCTCGATCAGCGGGCAGATGACGAAGGCCTGCCGGCCGGCCGCGATCTCTTGGCGGACCAACCCGTAAGCCTCGTCGCGGTGACCAGGGTCGATGACCTGGGTCACCACCGGGCTCCGGCCGGGGGGCTGCTCGTCGATCACCGAGACCGCCATCTCGCCATACAGGGCGAGTGCGAGGGTGCGTGGGATGGGCGTCGCGGTCATCGCGAGGAAGTGGGGCCGGCCGCGGCCCTTGCCTCGCAGCAGCTCGCGCTGGGCAGTGCCAAACCGATGCTGCTCGTCGACGATCGCGAGGCCGAGGTTGAGAAACTCGGCATCCTCCTCGATGAGCGCATGCGTGCCCACCACGAGCGCGCAGTGGCCCGACCCGGCGGCCGCGCGAACACGCCGCCGTTCCGCCGCGCTCTGGCCGCTGACGAGCAGCTCTACCGTGAGACCGGGGAAGGATTCCTCGAGGTAGGCCCGAAACTTTCGCAGGTGCTGGCGCGCCAGGATCTCCGTAGGGGCCATCACCACGGACTGAAGCCCCGCGGCGTGTGCCATGGCCACGCACGCCGCCGCCACGGCCGTCTTGCCTGAACCGACGTCGCCGTTGAGCAGACGGTTCATCGGGACGGTCTGCTCCATGTCCTGGAAGGCTTCCCACGTCGAGCGGCGCTGCGCTCTCGTCAGCTCGAACCCGAGGCCTGCCTTGAAGGCATCGATCACGTCCTGGCGGTAGGAGATCGGCATCGCAGGCTCAGCCGCCACCCTTGCTCGCATCATTGCGAACGAGGCCTGCAGCTCGAAGAGCTCGGCAAACGCCATGCGGCGCCGCGCCTGGCGAAAGTCTTCGTCGGTGACGGGCCGGTGACCAAGCCGCACAGCCTGCGCCACCGGCAGCAGGTGATGGCGGTCGCGGACCTCGGGGGGCAGGATCTCCTCGAGGTTCTCGGCCAGGGGCAACGCGGACTCGACCCAGGTCGCGACCTTGCGCGAGCTGAGCCCGGCCACCAAGTGGTACTTCGGCATCAAGCCGCCGACGCGCTGCGGCGCGACGGCCTCGCTCTCGTCGTTGAGCCGCTCGTGGTGCGGGTTTTGCATCTCGAGCATGGCGCCGTACCGGGCGGCCTTGACCGTCCCGGCGACCGCAATTCGATCGCCCTTGTGCAGCTGCCGCGCGATGAACGGCTGGTTGAACCACGTGATCCGCAAACCGGCGCCCTCGTCGTCCCGAATGGTCGCTTCCGTGAGACGCATGCGACGGCGCAACGTCTGCTTGGCGCTGATCGACGCGATGGTCCCCACCACCGTGGCCTGTTGACCCGCGATTAGGCCAGACACCATGGCGGGCGCGCCGTACGCTTCCCACCCGAACGGCAGCGTCAGCAGCAGATCCCGAATCGTGGAGATGCCGAGCTTGTCCAGCTTTCGGGCGTCGGCCGGCTTCACCTTGGGCAGCGCCGACACGGGCGCTTCCAGCATGCGCGGGAGAACCAGGATCGCCATCTACGTTATCTTCGAGACAAAGGTGATACCTCCGCCGCCGGACACGCCGCCGCCCGGCCTTCCCGGCGCTCCTGCGCGCACCTCTGGACTGACCGCGCGCGTGCGAACCACGCTAGTCGTGGTCGTTCTCATCGTCGTTGTCATCATCGGAATCATCGGTTACGCGGTCACCGGCTTTGCCTACGCGACCGCGCGGGTCGCAAGCACCGACCGCACCCTCAACACCGTGATCTCGCACCAGAACACCCTCAACACTACTTTCAAGAACATCGACAGCGAGTTCGGCGCGCTAAGCGGGAGCACCAAGTTCAACTCGGCGCAGGCCCAGGGCGTCGCCGACGAGTTCGTGGCCGGCGCGAACAAGGCTCGCGCCATGGTCGACCAGGACGACGCCTCCCTGGCTGCCGCGTCGAAAACCCTCCATGACCGCCGATGGCTCACGGTCTTCAGCCAGGGCCTTCTGGACAAGGAGGCCGGCCGCGTCGGCCACGCCAGAAAGGCCCTCGCCGACGCGAGGACGATCTCCGCCGGCTACGTCCTCGACGGCCAGTTCCTGCAAGCCTTTCTCGCCGCGAGCAGCGACCTGGACACCCTCGCAACCGAGACGTCAAACTCCGACCTGAGCGCTGCCAGCGCGACGGTGGCGAGCATGAAGAAGGATGTCGACAAGGCGCTGCAGCTTTCGACCGGGCCAGGCCTGCCTCCTGACCTGCACTCACTCATGAACGACTTCGAAACGCTGGTTGCGGATTTCGCGAAGCTGATCGCCGCCGCGCAGGCCAACGACGACTCTGCCACCAACGCGGCAGCGGCCACGATCCAGTCGGACGCCGACAAGATCAGCGCCTATAACTACGACAAGATCTCGGCGGAGATCAGCTCCTACTACCAGCCCTTGGTCGCCGATTTCAACTCGGAGATGGCCGCGGCCACGGCTTAGCGCGCGGCGCGGCGAGCCTCGGCCCGCGCAAACCAGACCATCTGCCCGGCCAGGAGCAGCACCAGGCCGGCGAGCGCCGTGGCGCCCACACGATTCACCGCGAACCACCCGGCGGCCAGAATCGCGACGATAACCGCGCTCTGGACCCAGTCGGCGACAAACAGGCCCACGACCTCGGAAAGAGCCGAGCGCGCGAACCTCATGCGGGCGCCGGACGTCGGACCAGCGACACCGCCAGCCGCGACGCCGCGAAGTACACCGCGATCAAGGCGAGGATCGAAACGAAGTCGTACGGCCACGCGGCGCCCATGCCCTCTGCCGCCCAGAACGTGCCGAGGCTCGTGAGAAGCACGCCCACCGCGTACTTGAGCGTGTTCTCGGGCACGCGCGCCAGCGGCCGCCTGACCACCACGCCGGCTCCGGCAACTGCCAGCATCGCCAGCACGCCGCCTGCCACCGCGACGGGCAGGCCGCGGCCCGTACCGCCCACCGCGATGACGATGAACACCACCTCCAACCCTTCGAGGAACACGCCTTTCAGCGCGAGGACGAACCCGACCCAGTCGTGCCTGACAGTCGCGGCACTTACCTCGGTCACGGTCTGCCGGTAGGCGCGCTCCTCATCGTGCATCTCCACGATGCCCGCAGACCTAAGGACGGCCTTGTGCAGCCAGCGCAGCCCGAAAAGCAGCAGAAGCGTCCCGACCAGCAGCTTCAGGCTCGACTCCGGCACTCGCGAGACGATCAGCTGGCCGAAGAAGACCACCAGCAACGCCAGGGCGACCAGCGCAGCGACGGCGCCCAGCAGCGGCGCGCGCCAACCGCGCGTCAGTCCGACCGCCAGAACGATCGTCAGTGCCTCGGTCGATTCGACCGCCGAACCCAGGAAAGCCGCCCCGAACACGAAGAGTTGCTGGTACACCACCTCAGAGATTACCCACCGTTGGTTTAATGGACTCGGTGCTGCCCGGCCTTTTCGCGGAAGACTCCATCACCCGGCGCGTAAACCGAGAGAACATCCTGCTCCTCGGCGGTGGCCGGGCGATCTTGATGCAGCTTGCGCACCCCAAGGTCGCGCATGGCGTCGACGAGCATTCCGACTTCCGCACTCAGCCGATTCGCCGCTTGCGGCGCACGATCCGGATGACGATGGCGGTCGTCTTCGGCGATCGCGAGACGGCGCTCGGCGCGGCGCGCGCTGTCAACCAGGTCCACGCGGGGGTTCGTGGGAGCGGCTACCGGGCGCTCGATCCTGACCTGCTGCTGTGGGTGCACGCCACCCTCGCCGACACGGCCCTGCTCACTTACGAGACTTTCGTGCAGCGCCTCACCCCCCGCGAGCGCGAGGCCTTCTACCAGGAGTTCAAGCTGTTGGGAGAGCTGCTGGGCATTCCAGACGCTCGATTCCCCGCCACTCTTCGAGATTTCGCGGCCTACCTCGAAGACATGATGTCGAGCGGACCTGTCCGCGTCGAAGCCAGGGCGCGCGAGCTCGCCCGCCAGATCCTGCGCCCCGGCGTGCGCCTGCTCCCCGGGCCGGTCATGGTTCCCCTGGAAATCATCACCACCGGCCTGCTGCCGCCTACGCTGCGGGAGCAGTACGGCCTCGCGTGGGGTCCTTCGCAACAGCGCGTTTATCGTCTGGCGCTCAGGACGCTCCCGCGGCTCATCTCGCTCACGCCGACCCGGATCCGAGTTTGGCCGCTGCCGGGACGAACGCTGCGGCTCACGCCGAGGGGCCGCGCCGTCAGCTCTTGACATAGGGCGGCCTTGCCGGGGCGGCCGGGTTGCGGCCGCGACTTTGTCCGTCTCACTCCAGGTGTGGCCAGCAGTCAATCCTTGGGCAAAGCTCTTCCCTATCCGGAAAGAGAGCAGGCGGGGTCCTGCTGGGCTCCCGCGCCGTGGCCGCGGGGCGGCCCCGATGAGAGGGAACTACTCCGGGTTCCCTCTCATATGCTCAGCTCTTGATATAGACCAGGCCGAGGGCCTTCGGGCCGGTGTGCGTGGCCAGCACGCAGCCGATGCGACCGACCGGGACCTCGAGATGCGGGAGCTCTTTGCGCAGGCCGGCCGCTATCTGCTCGGCTTCGTCTGGAGCCTGGCCGTGCATCACCGCCACATGCTCCACGGGCAGGTCCGCACGGAAGTGCTCGATCATGCGCGGGATCGCGCGCGAACGGGTGCGAACGCGGTCGATCGTCTTGATCTCCCGATCTGCGACGAGGAACATGGGCTTCAGGTCAAGCATCGTCCCGATCATCGCCTGCGCTCGGCCGACCCGCCCCCCCATCTCGATGTAGCGCAGCGTGTCGAGCAACGCGATCACTCGACATTTCGGAATCCGCTCCTTGACCGCTGTGGCGGCCGCGTCGAGCGACATGCTTTCGGCCGCGACACGGCACAGGAAGGCCATCGGCATCGTGACGGTCTCGCTGTCAATGACCTCGACGCGAAAGCCTTCCACCGACTGAGCGCCGACGCGCGCCGCCTCTGCCGTCCCGGAGAGCTGGGCGCCGATGTGGATGGAGACGCAGCCTTCGTAATCCTTCGAGAGGCGGCGATAGACCTCGGCGAACTCACCCGGTGACGGGGCCGACGTGGTGGGAAGCTTGTTCGAGGCTTCGAGGCGGCGGAAGAACTCGTCGTCGGTCATGTCGACGCGGTCACGAAACGTGTCGGTACCGAAGAGCACCTTGAGGGGCACGACCTCGATCGCGTACCGCTCGCGCCATTCGTCGGGCAGGTCGGCCGTCGAGTCGGTGACGATTGCGAAGGGTCGGCTCATCTCGGGGTCCCCTATTCGACCGAGAGGATGAAAGGGTAATGCTGCTGGCCGCCGTGCTGGACCTCGACCTCCAGGCCCGGATACGTGGCCTTGATCGCGGACTCGAGCTTCTTCAGCTCGTCTTCCGTGGCCCCCTCGCCGCTGTAGACGGTGACCAGCTCATACGAGTCCGGCCCCAGCTTGCCGAGCGCCTTGTTGACGACGTCGACGTAATCCGCGCCGGTGAACTCGAGCTTCTCGTTGATCAACCCGATCACGTCACCCTTCTTGACCTTGAGGCCGTTCGAGCGCGTGTCACGCACGGCGTGCGTGACCTCGATTGTCTGCACACGGTCGGCCTCGGCGCGCATCGCGCGCATATTGTCGACGCCGTTTCGCTCCGGCCGGAAGGCGACGAGGGCCGCGATTCCCTGGGGCACGCTGTGCGTCTCGAGCACATGGACCTTTTTGCCGGTGAGGCCGAGCACCTGCTTGGCGGCGAGGATGACGTTGCGGTTGTTCGGCAGCAGGACCACCTCGTCGTAGGGCACCGTCTGGATCGCGTTAAGCATGTCCTGGGTGCTGGGGTTCATCGTCTGGCCACCTTCGACGATGGCGTCAACTCCGAGGCCTCGGAAGATGTCGACCAGGCCGCGGCCCGCGACGACGGCAACCAGGCCGATGCCGTTCTCTCGCGACGCCCTGGGCGCTCCGCCCTCGCCTTCCAGGATGCGCCTGTGCTGGGTGGACATGTCACCCACGTTGAGCTTGAGCAGCTTGCCATATCCCCCGGCAAGGTTGATGACATTCGTCGGGTCGTCGGTGTGGACGTGGACCTTGACGAGCTCGGGCTCGCCGACCACGAGCACCGAGTTGCCAAGGGCCTCGATCTGGTTGCGGATCAAGTCCACGTCAAGGGCCATGCCCTCGATGAGGAACTCGGTGCAGTACCCCCAACCTCCCTCGGGCAGCGCCATCGACGCCTGTGCAGCGGGCGAGATGGCCGCCCTCGCCGCCGCCGAAACCGCCGGGGCGGCCTCGGCCTCCTCCACCGTGCGCAGCATGCCTTCGAGGATGATCTGCAAGCCGTATCCCCCGGCGTCGACCACGCCGGCATCGCGCAGGATCTGCAGCTGGCTCGGGGTCCTGAGGACCGCCGCGCGAGCTCCGGCCGCTGCGGCGGCGATCACGCGAGGGACGCTCGCGTCCGGGGCCATTGACGCCGCGGACGCTGCCCGGCCGGCCTCTCGGGCGACCGTCAGGATCGTGCCCTCGGTGGGCTTGTTGACGGCGCGGTAAGCGGCGTTGGCCGCCTCTTCGAACGCCGCCGCGAGCTCTGGGGGGGTGAGCGAGCCCTTACCCTCCACGGCGCGCGCAAAGCCTCGGAAGATCTGGGACAGGATCACGCCCGAGTTGCCGCGGGCGCCCATGAGGCTGCCGTGGGACGCCAGTTTGGCGATCTTGCTCACCTCGGCTGCGTTCGACTCCTTGATGTCCTCGACCGCCGACTGGAGGGTGAGTAGCATGTTGGTGCCCGTGTCGCCGTCGGGCACCGGGAACACGTTGAGGCGGTTGACCTCCTCGTGGTTGGCGCCTAGCCAGCTCAGGCTGCCCAGCAGGGCGCGTTTGAACAGGGGCCCGTCCACCCCTACTGCATCCTCAGGCACCATCGCTCAGGGCCGTTCTTCACGGACGCCCTGGACGTTCACGTTGACCTGGGTCACAGGGACGTTCACGGAGCGTTCCACCTCGAACTTGACCGTCTGCTGGAGGTTGTGCGCGACCTCTGATATACGCACGCCGTACTGCACGATCACGTAGATTCCGATGGCGAGGCCGCCTTCCGATTCGACCACATCGACGCCCCGGTCGACGTTCTCCCGGCGCAGCAGGACGGCCATGCCGTCGCGCAGTCCGCGCCCGGCCATGCCGCTAATGCCGTAGCAGCGCATGGCCGCATGCCCTGCGATCGCCGCGACCGCGGACGGGAAGACCTCGATGCGGCCCCAGCGGCGGGACTGGGCCAGGGTGGTGGTGGTCTTGGAGGCCATTGGAAGGCCCATGGTACAATTCACGTCCGCGGAGCGCCTTCTCGGCGTCCGTTTCCTCTCAGACTCCAACCGGAAGGTGCCTCATGGCCAAGCGTTGCGCGATCTGCGGCAAAGAGCCGCAATACGGACACCACGTCAGTCACGCCAAGAACCGGGTCAACCGGAGGTTCATGCCCAACCTGCAGATGGGCGTCGTGACGGTGTCCGGCCAGGCCCGGCGGGCGCGGGTGTGCACCCGCTGCCTGAGGACGTACTCGGCCTAGTCCAGGTCCAGCCCGTGGACCTCGCCCAGGCGGCGGAGGTCTTTGCGAAGCGAGGTCCAGACCCTCTCCTGAGCCTCCAGCGCAGGCAACGTGCCTGCCGGATCGTCCACCTCCGCGGCCAGCTCCGGTCGCTCCACCATCTCGGCGAACAGGAGCGTCCAGGCCCGCGGGACCACCTCGTAGATCGCGTACCCCCCACCGCCGAGGGCAAGCCAGCGCCCGTCGCAAAGCTCGTGCGCCAACTCGTGAAACGCGCGCCCGACGCGCGGCCAAATCCGCGTGGTCCCCGCGAGGTGGGCGAGCGGGTCCAGGTAGTGGGAATCGCAGCCGTCCTGCGTGACCAGGACCGTCGGCTTGAACTGGCGAAGCAGGGCGGGCACGACGGTATCAAATCCCCGCAGCCAGGGCTCATCCCATGTGAAGGGGGCGAGTGGCAGGTTGGCGGCGGCGCCCCGCCCCGCCCCGGCGCCGCAATCGTCCGGATAGCCCGTGCCCGGGAAGAGGTAGCGCCCGCTCTCATGCAGGCTGATGGTCAAGACATCGGGGTCGGACTGGAAGATCCCTTCGACGCCGTCGCCATGGTGGACGTCGACGTCGACGTACGCCACGCGATGGCCCTGTTGCTTCAGCCATTGGCATGCGACCGCCGCATCGTTGTAGGTGCAGAATCCCGACGCGCGGTCGCGATGCGCGTGATGAAGGCCGCCCGAGGGACTGAAGACGTGCAGCGCTGCGCCGGACTCGATCGCCTGCGCGGCCACCATGCTCGCCCCGACCACCAAAGAAGTGCCTTCGTGCAGCTCGTCGGAGATCGGGTTGTCGGCCGAAGCGAATCCGGCTGCGTCGATCGCCTGGGGTGACACCTCGCGACGGCGGACCGGGTCGCTCAGCTTGCGCACCAGGTCCACGTAGTGGGGTGAGTGGACCAGCTCGAGCTCCGCGATGGTCGCGGCACGGGGCGGCAGGAGATGACAGTGTTCGATGAGGCCTGTGGAACGGATGAGGTCGACCGCCAGCTTGACCCGGATCGGCTGCAGCGGGTGCTGGTCCGAAAGGTGGTGCTTCATGAGCTCGTCTCCGTAGACGAGCGCGACTGGGCCCGGCACTGCAACTTACCCTAACGGTTCAAGTGGAGACGGAAAGTCTTTTCGAGTCGGTGCCCAACTTCTCAGAGGGCCGCAGGCCTGACGTCATCTCCGCGATCGAAAGCGCCGCGCGTAGGGCCTACGTGCTGGATACCGACCCAGATCCCGACCACAACCGCGTGGTCATCTCGATCGCAGGGGCCAGGACCAGGCTCCTCGACGCTATCCTCGCGTCAGTCGCAGAGGCGGTCGAGCGCATCGACGTGACGCGACACCAGGGGGTGCACCCGCGGGTGGGCGCAGCGGACGTGGTGCCGTTCGTGCCCCTAGGTTCGACCACCCTCCAGCAATGCCGCGAGCTGGCGCACGAGGCCGGTGAGCGCATCTGGTCGGAGCTGAAGGTGCCGGTGCACTTCTATGGTCACGGCGAGGATCGGACGCTGGCCGACATCCGGTCAGGCCGCGTCACGCCCAGCCTCGGCGGCCCCGCCCCCCACCCGACCGCCGGGGCCGTCTGCGTCGGCGCGCGCCTCACGCTGGTTGCATTCAACGTCCTGCTGCCGGACGCCGATGTGGTGACGGCGCGCGCCCTGGCCCGCGCGATCCGCGAGTCGGCCGGCGGCATCCGTGGCGTCCAGGCCCTCGTCTTCGTGCTGCCGGGCGGCCGCGTCCAGCTCTCGATGAACCTGTTCAGGGCGGCCGAGACGACCCCTGAGATGGTGATCGCAGAGCTCGAGCGTCTCGGCGTGCCGCTCGGCGCCCAGCAGCTGGTTGGTCTGTGCCCGGCCGCCATGGCAAACGAGGCGGCAAGCGGACGCCTGCTGGAGGCAAGGCTGGCGGCTGCTGCCGCTCGCGCTGCGGTTCCTCGGTGCGAGGAAGCCGGAACCGAGGAGCTCACCGCCCTGGCGGTCCGCATGTCGAAAGAGGCGACCGGCCTTGCCGGCATGGCGGTCGACCAGGACTCGTTGCTCGCGGGTGCGGAGCGCGCGGCCGCTCTCCTCGCCGTGCTGCACGCGGCCGAGGTGAGGGACCCGGAGCTCGACGCCATGCTCGACGCGGCCGCCAAAGGCCTGCGCTCCGCCGTCAACGAGGGAACCGAGGCTCTATACCGGTCGAGGCTTGCCGCGCTCGACGCGCGACTGGTCTAGCTCGAGCTGGCGCTGGTGTCGATGCTCACGTTGCAGGCGCCGCCGTTGACCTGGAGCCGGTACCCGTTGGCGGCGCCGCCGAACCCTGAGGTCTCAAAGCTCAGGTTGCCGATCGCGTGAGTCTGCCGGCCGTCGGCGTTCAAGCTCACAGCGCCGCCCGAGACCGCCACCGAAGCCTCCGTGCCGCTCGGCCTGTGCAGATTCACCGTCAGCGCGCCGCCATTGAGCGTGATGGGCACGATTCCGGACGGCTGCCCAAGCGTCAGGTCCTCCTTGCTCGCGCCGGTATTGATCTCGACCGAGCCGACGTGAACGCCGGAGAGGTTGAGCGTCTCGGTAACGGCGCCGGTGTTGGACGTAATCGTCCATGGGATGCTGGAGTTGAGCTCCAGGGTCATCACGAATCGCCGCGATTGGAAGAGGTCGACGCGGCTGCTCGACTGCTTGATTCGGACTTTTCCAGTCGAGCGATCGAGCGTCACGCTCGGTTTTGGACCTGAGAATTCGATGTGGGCGCGGTAGAGGTCTCCGCTCAGCGAGTCCCCCCCGGCCATCGTGATGGTCGCCGCGCCCACGTCGATCTCGACGGCGGCGTGATCGATGTTGCCCAAGCTGTCCGTAAGGTCCAGGACCTGGGTCGCGCCGGGGCTGGGAGCGACCGCGACGTACGCCACCGCGCCAGCGACGGCCAGCAGCGCAACGAGCGCGACGGCGATCTCACCCGAGCGACCTTGGACCGTACGCCGGATGACGAGCTCGAGGCCGATCAAGATCAGGATGACGGGCCACAGGTTCCAAAGCCCGGCCACGCGGTCCGCCGAGATCAAGCCGGTGTTGGCCAGCAAGGCGATGATGCCGGCCAGGACCAGGAGAGCGGGCCAGAAAAAGCTCCGATAGCGGTACGTCATCTCAGGCCCGCGAGCGGCGCACGATCAGCCAGACGCCGACCGCGATCAATATCAGCGGCCAGAAGATTTCGGGGCGCAGCCAATCGAGCAGCCCGAGGTTGTTCAAAAGGAACAGGACTCCGGCCGCGATCAGCACACCAGGCCAGAACAGATCGTGGCGCCAGGGCCGGTTCATGAGAAGCCAGTCTAGGCACTCAACAAGCCATCGGTCGGAGGCGAACGGCCCGCTCTCTAGGGGTCGCTCGGCGGTCAGATCGGGGCGGTCGCCTCGAAAAGCCCCGGCCGTTCGCGGCGGGCGCCTTCGATCAGGTCCGGGCCGGCGACCGTGGCCTGCACGCCTCGACCGCTTCGCAGGTAGGTCTGCGTGACCCGTCGCAGGTCGTCAGGCCCGACCTTGACGAGACGGTTTTTGAAGCGCTCCCTTTCCTCCCGCGAGAAGCCCGTCACCCTGTTCGTCGCCTCGCGACGGCCCTTGATGTCGGGCGATTCGAGAGGGTCGACGTCACCGCACGACCCGAGGATGGCCTCCTTCAGGTGCTCGGCTGCGATCTCGCCCTCGGTCACCCACTTCACGGCCTCATCGAATACGTCGTACGTGCGGGTGATGTTGGGATCGCGGTAGGAGCCGAAGTAGAACGTGCCGCTCCCGAGGCCCGCCTGGGCAAACCCGCCATAAGCGCCGCCCTTCTCCCTCAGCTCGCGGTGGAGGAATGTGTCGCGGAGGTAGTTGGACAGCACCAGCAGAGCCGGCGCGTCGGCGTGCGTGTAGCGCACGGTCTTGAAGCTGCGCACGTTGAACGCGACCGGCACAGGCGCAGTCCAGGCTTCGCTTCCGGGCTCGATCGGATCTGGCCTACTCGGCTCGCCAGCAGGCGCTCCCGGCGGCAGGGCGCCCACAAGCTCGCCCAACCGCGCGCTGTATGTGTCAACCATCGCCTGCTCGCAGGTCACGACAATACGCAGCGAGCCGGCGGTGAACAGGTGCATCCTGATCTCGTCGAGCGAGGCGATGAGAGGGGCCAGCTCGTGCTCGCCGAGGCGGGCGAGACGGCGGATGGTGTGGAGCATCCCAATGCCCTGGAGCCGTTCGTTGATGGCGCCTTCTGAGCTGAGCTTCGAGTTGGCGCGCAGGATCGCGAACTGGAAGCCAAGCCCTGCCAGCGAGCTTTCGAGGCGTGTCGCAATCTCCGCGATGATCTCCTTCAATCGCCGCGGCTCGATCTCGAGCCTTGCAGTGAGGTCGGTGAGCAGGCGCACGAACGGCTCCGCGTTGCGGTCGAGCGCCCTTCCCGAAAAGGCGAACGACTGAAGGTAATCCTCGCGGGCCGCCAGCGACTGCACCTGGGCCGCCGCCCCGACCCCTCCGGTGACGGCTGCGATGCGCGAGGCGATTGCCGCGTAGTCCTGGCCGGCCGCGCCGCTCTGCGTCAGCACACGGCCGAACAGGGGAAGAAGATCTTTCTGGTCTGCGGTCAGTGTGGAGAAATCGCAGCGTAGGTCGAGGTACGTGATCCCGTTGGTCGGCTGCGGGTAGAACTCGACTGCGGCGCCGCGCAGGCTCACGTAATGACTCGGGATGTCTTCGAACCGCATCGGGATGTCGCTGAGCTCCAGGGTTGGCAGCGACGAGAGGTCCTGCCTGGCCTCTTGGTCCGCTTTGAGGCGCATGGCTTCGGCCACGATGCGGGCTTTGTCGGAATCGTCCAGGCCGGCTTCGATGGCGGTCAGCCGCTCGAGCTCGTTGCGGCGCTGCCGCTCCTCCAGGTCGGGGTCGGGCACGATAGTGATGAGGGCGCGGTGCTGGTTGTCCAGCAGCTCCGCCCGGATCAGGTTCTCGAAGAACCGGCCCTCGGCCCGGCACGCCTGCAGGCGTCCCAGGTCGGCGTCGAAGTTGAGAGCGCTGTACGGGTCGCCTCCGTAGTGGTAAGGGGTCAGCGCCGTGAAGAGCATCCGCAGCGCGAAGGGAAACCCGGCATTGGAGCGCTCCCGTTTCTCGAACTCGAGGTGGTGGATGGCCGCGTCCACCTGCTGCTGGTCCACACCTTCGTCGGCGACCCTCTCCAGCGTGTCCAGGACCAGCTGGAGCACCTTCTCGGCATCCTCCTTGGCCACGTCCTTCAGACCCGCGCCGAAAGCGGCCTCGCGGTAGTCGTCCTGCAGCCCGCTGCCATCCGCCAGGGCGGTGCCGATCCGGGAGTCGATCAGGGCCTTGCGCAGCGGCGAGCCGGCGTTGCCGATGAGAACCTCGGAGAGCACTCGCATGGCCAGCAAGCGGAAGGAGTCCCCGCTCGGCACCGTCACCCACGCCACCAGGGCTTGCGACTTGCGTGAGTGGTCCTCGCCGGCCGTGACCGGGTAAGGCTCGGTGGCAGTGGTCGGCTGGGTGTGCCGCCGAACGTCGGGGATCGACGTGTCGACGGCGACTCGCTGGAAGCGCGAAAGCACGTTGCGTTCGATCACCTCGAGCGTCCCCTCGAGCGGCAGGTCCCCGTACGTGTAGAAGTAGGCGTTGCTTGGGTGGTAGTGAAGGGCGTGGAAATTGCGCAGCTGCTCCCAGGTGAGGTTGGGGATGTCCTGCGGGTCTCCACCCGAGATGTGCTCATAGGTCAGCCCAGGGAACAGCGCTTTGCCCATGGCCCTCGCAACGGCTGCGTGTGGGGTCGCGAGCGCCCCCTTCATCTCGTTGAAGACCACGCCCTTGTAGCGCAGGCCGCTGGCGGGGTCGGTCGGGTCCTCGAACTCGAAGCGGATGCCCTCCTGCTGAAAAGAGTCCTGTGAGAGGCGTGGGAAAAAGCTGGCGTCCAGGTACACCCCCAGGAGGTTCATGAAATCCTTGGCGTTCCGCGTGCTGAACAGGTAGATCGTCCAGTCCGAGCCGGTGAGAGCGTTCATGAACGTGGCGAGCGAACGCCTCGTCATCGAGAAGAACGGGTCGCGGACCGGATACCTCTGCGAGCCGGCCAGCACGACGTGCTCGAGGATGTGGGCGACACCGGTCGAGTCCTTCGGAGTCGTCGGAAACAGGACGGCGAACCCGTTGTTGTCATCCGCGCACTCGATGTGGATGTGGCGCGCCCCGGTGCGCTCGTGCTGGAGCTCGAGAAAGGTGCCTTCCAGGCGCTCCAGCGGCTCGCGCCGACGGATTGAGTATCCGCCGATCGTCTCGAGTTCTGCAGAAGTGGTTCTGGACACGCGGACTCTTGAGTTTAGGATGTGAAGTCGGATGGTGTTGACGGACGCAGAACTCGAGTTCCTCAGGTCGCAGCGAATCGCCCGGTTCGCGACGGTCGGGCCGTCGGGCTGGCCGCACGTGGCGCCGGTGATGTACGCCGTGGACGACGGCGGCGCGCTCGAGTTCGACGTCGACGGGGTCAAGCTCCGCAACCTCACCGCAGAGCCCCGTGCCGCGATGGTCGTCGACGCGATGGGACCGAAGCGTGGCGTTGCGATGCAGGGCCGCGTCGAGCTCGTCGCCCCGGAGCGCGCCCGGCTCGTGCCCTTGCGCAAATTCAGCTGGGGTCTTTGATACCGAGAACTCTCATCCTGGTCGCCGTCCTCATCGCCGGCTGCACCGCCTCGACCGCAACCCCATCGCCGGCTCCGTCTGGCAGGCCGGCCACCCCTGTCCCGTCGCCGCCCATCTCCGCGGAGTGGACCGAGTACCACCGCGATGCGTCGCGCAGCGGCACAGGACCGTCGTCGCCAGCGCTCAGCTCGCCCAGCGTCGCCTGGAAAACGAGCGTCGACGGCGACGTGTATGCCTCTCCTCTGATCGTCCGCGGGCATGTCATCGTCGCGACCGAGAACGACACGGTCTATTCGCTAGACCTGTTCACAGGTTCGGTGATCTGGATGATCCACCTCGGAGAGCCTGTCGATTCAGCGTCTCTTCCATGCGGGGACATCGGGCCTTTCAGCGGAATCACGGGCACGCCTGCGGCCGATCCTGCCACCGGACGCCTCTATGTCGTCGCCTTCCTTCGCGGCCGCCACCACATGCTCTATGGGCTGAGCCTGGTCGACGGCTCGGTGACTCTTCAACAGGACGTCGATCCGGCGGGATCAGACCCGGCGGTGCAGCAGCAAAGAGGTGCGCTGGCTATCGGTTCGGGGTTCGTCTACGTGCCGCTGGGAGGCCTGTACGGCGACTGCGGCGCATACCGCGGCTATCTCGTCGCGGCGCCCCTGTCGGGCGGCCCTGCGCTCATCTATCGCGTCCCGAGCGCACGAGGGGCCGGATTCTGGAGCGCTGCAGGGCCGGTCGTCGACCCGGCCGGGAACGTCTACGTGGTGAGCGGCAACTCGACCGCGCCGCCGTCGGCATTCGACTACAGCAACTCGGTCATCGAGCTCTCGGCCGACCTGCAGTCGGTCAGATCGTTCTTCGCACCAGCGAACTGGAGGGAGCTCAACGCGGGGGACGTCGACCTGGGGTCGCTCGGCGCGACGCTGTTGGCGTCGGGCGACGTGGTCAGCGTGGGCAAGGAGGGCATCGCCTACCTGCTGAGGGGTAGCCGGCTGGGCGGCATTGGCGGCCAGGTCGCCGCGAGGCAGGTGTGCGGAGGGGCATTCGGTGGAACCGCGGTGCTGGGCGCGACCGTATTCGTGCCGTGCACCGAGGGCCTCTATGCGCTGGCGGTGAGCTCAGGCGGGATCGGGGTGAGCTGGCATGTGCCGCACCCCGCCCTGGGTTCTCCCATAACCTCGGCCGGCGCCCTGTGGGGCATCGAGGCGTCGTCCGCCACGCTGTATGCCCTTGACCCGACCGACGGAAAGGTCCTCTACTCGACCGGGCTCGGCCGGGCCGAGCACTTCAGCACTCCGGCCGCCACCGACGGGTTCGTCGTGGCGCCCGCGGGCCGCAGCGTGTTGGCCGTGTTGACCGCGGGCTAACCCTGGATCGACCGCAGCAGGTTCGCCATCTCGATCGCAGCCTCAGCGGCTTCGGCGCCCTTGTTGTGCTTGGGCCCGGATCGCGCGAGGGCCTGGTCTCGGTCCTCGGTGGTCAGGACGCCGAAGGTCACTGGTACCCCGGTGTCCAGTTGCACCTGCATGATCCCGGCTGCGGCCTGGCCCGCCACGACCTCGAAGTGGAATGTCTCGCCGCGAATCACGCACCCCAGGCACACGATGGCGTCGTAGCCGCCCTTCTCGGCCAGCGTCAGCGCCGTCACCGGCAGCTCGAGGGAGCCGGGCACCCAGAAGACGTCGGGCTCTTCCACGCCACGCTCGCCCAGGGCGTCGAGCGCTCCTCGCAGCAGCCGCTTCGAGATGTCCTCGTTGAACCGCGACACCACGACGGCGATGCCAAGCTCAGCTCCGTCGAGCTCCGGCGTTGCACCCTTCTCTCCCATCAGCGGCCCCTCAGAGCAGGTGCCCCAGCTTGTCTTTCTTCGTCTTGAGGTAGCGCTCGTTGTGCGGGTTGGACGGGACCTGGATGGCGACCCGTTCGATCACCTCGAGGCCGAAGCCCTCCAGGCCATAGATCTTCTTGGGATTGTTGGTCAGCAGGCGGATCTTGCGCACGCCGAGGTCGTACAGGATCTGGCTGCCGATGCCGTAGTCGCGCTTGTCCGCCGGATGACCGAGCGCCTCGTTGGCCTCGACCGTATCCATCCCTCGGTCCTGCAGGTTGTAGGCGTGCAGCTTGTCCAGCAACCCGATGCCGCGGCCCTCCTGGTGGCGGATGTACAGGATCACGCCGCAGCCCTCTTTCGCGATCATCTCCATTGCCGCATGGAGCTGGGCTCCGCAGTCGCACCGCAGGCTGCCGAATATGTCCCCCGTGAGGCACTCGGAATGGGCGCGCAGCAAAACCGGCTTCGCGGGATCGATTTCACCCAGCACGAGGGCCAGGTGGTTCTCGTGCCTGAGCACGTCCTCGTAGGCGAACAGCGTCCACAGGCGCGGGTCGTGCTCGCCGATCGGGATGGTCGCCTCGACTCGGCGCGTGACGAGCTTTTCGTTGCGGCGGCGGTACGCGATCAGCTGCTCGACGGTGATCAGCTTGATCCCGTGTTCGGTGGCGAAATGCTCGAGGTCAGGCATGCGGGCCATCGTGCCGTCGGCCTTCATCAGCTCGGTGATCACACCTGCCGGATAAAGCCCGGCCAGGGTCGCAAGGTCCACCGCGGCCTCCGTCTGCCCGGCCCGGGTGAGCACGCCTCCTTCGGCGGCCCGCAGCGGGAAGGTGTGCCCCGGCATCGAGAAGTCGGCCGCTCTGGCCTGCGGATCGAGCACCTTATGGATGGTGGCCGCGCGGTCGTGGGCTGACGCGCCGGTCGTGGTGACGTCCCTGGCGTCGATGCTGACGCTGAACGCCGTGCCAAGACGGCTGCTGTTGTGCTCCACCATCGGTGCGATGCCGAGCTCGTTGAGGCGCCGAGCGATCACCGGCATGCATACGAGCCCCGACCCATGGCGGGTCATGAAGCTGATCTGCTCCGCAGTGACGAGCTCTGCGGCGACCACGAGGTCGCCTTCGTTCTCGCGGTCCTCGTCATCGACCACGATCACGAACTTGCCGGCCTTGAAGTCGGCGATCGCCTCGGGAACGGTGGCCAGTCCCATTGCTCGACGAATGTTACCGGCGGAGGTTTCTGGCCACGTAACGCGCCACCACGTCCGCTTCCAGGTTGACCACCGACCCCTTGGCGTATCCGCCCGCGATCGTGACGGCGAGCGTGTGGGGGATCAGGGCGACCCTGAAGGTGCGAGCCCGGTCGTCAACCCCGGCGACCGTGAGGCTCATGCCGTCGACCGCGACCGACCCTTTCTCGACCACGAACCGGCGCAGAGCAGCGGGCAGACCGATCTCCAGCTCACGTCCGGAGGCCGCCGCGGCCACCTTCCGGACCGTAGCCCTGGCGTCCACGTGGCCCTGGACCAGGTGCCCGTCGAGCAGGCCGGACGCCCTGAGCGGCAGCTCGAGGTTGACCAGGGAGCCGGCGGTGGCCCGCCCAAGGTTGGTGCGCCGCAACGTCTCGGGGACGACGTCTGCGAAGAAGACAGCTCCCTTCTTTTCGACCACGGTCAGGCAGCAGCCGTTGACGGCCACGCTCGAACCGATCTGCAGCCTGCGCGTGGCGGACGCCGCCGCGACGCCGATCCGGCCCGAGCCGGCCTCCACGACGGCGCCGACGGAGCTAACTATTCCGGTGAACATCTGTGTACGCGGTGATGAGCATGTCGTCACCAAGGCGGGTGAAGTCGATGTCGCGGAGGCGGACCGCGTCCGCGAGGTGCTCGGTCCCGGTCCCGCCGACCGGGCCCGGCGCCTCACGACCGCCGATCACCCGTGGGGCGACGTAGGCATGCACCCGGTCGACCAGGTTGTCCGCGAAGAGCGACCCGTGCACCTCGCCCCCGCCCTCCACGAGCACGCTCAGCAGATTGCGCCTGCCCAGCTCGTCCATGAGCGCGGGCAGCGAAACCCGGCCGCTGGGGGCCGCGGGCAGCTTCACCACCTCGGCCGCGCCCATGCGGCCCGCGCGGGTAGTGGCGATCAAGGTGCCGGCGCGGACGATGGCGGACGACTGGCGGATCCGAAGCTGGGAGTCGACCACCACTCGAAGGGGCTGCCGTCCCTCCTCGCCGTCGATCCTGGTGGTGAGCTCGGGGTCGTCGACCACGACCGTGTTGACGCCGACCAGGATCGCATCGTGCATGTGGCGCAGGCGGTGGGAATGTCGCCGAGCCTCCTCACCGGTGATCCACCGGGATTCGCCTGTCCGAGTCGCGATCTTGCCGTCGAGGCTCATCGCAAACTTGGCCGTCACGAACGGCCGTCCGGTGAGGCGGTGCTTGACGTAGAACTCGTTCACGCGCAAAGCGCGATCCTCGTGCACCCCAGCGGTCACCGTGATCCCGCCGGCTTCCAATGCGCGGATGCCCGCGCCCCGCACCCGTTGGTCCGGGTCGGTCATCGAGACCACCACGCGGCGGAGCCCGGCTTCGATGATCGCGGCCGCGCAGGACGGGCTGCGGTGCTCGTGGTTGCAGGGCTCGAGGTTCACGTAAAGAGTGCCGCCCAAGGCCGCATCGCCCGCCGCGGCCAGCGCCTCTTCCTCAGCGTGGGGATGGCCTGCACCCCGATGGAAGCCCTCGCCCGCCAGGTGGCCGTCGCGGTCGAGCACGATCGCGCCCACCATGGGGTTGGGGCTGGTGCGGTAGTCGCCTTTGAGCGCGAGCTCGATGGCGCGCGCGGACCAGTAGAGGTCCTGGCTCGGATCGTTCTCGGTAGGGGTCATTGTGCGCGCGCCAAATCAGACCACATGGTGATCGCAATCAACAACCGAATTAGGTCTATGAGATTCTCCAGCCTGCTTTAAGCTCTGGATCCGTAATTTGTTCGTTGCCTCACCCTTACCGGTGCGCCTTGCGCGCGCCCGATGCTTCAGTGACCTGAAGAGTGAGTTATAGGTGAACAAGCCCTCGGGCTATTAGTACCGGTCAGCTCAAAGAATTGCTTCTCTTACACCTCCGGCCTATCAACCTGGTTGTCTACCAGGGCCCTTACCCGGTTAACCCGGTGGGAGACCTTATCTCGGAGTTGGCTTCGCACTTAGATGCTTTCAGCGCTTATCCAAACCGGCCATGGCTACCCGGCGCTGCCACTGGCGTGACAACCGGTACACTAGCGGGCCGTTCAACCCGGTCCTCTCGTACTAGGGTCAACCCTCCTCAAGTCTCCTGCGCCCACGGCGGATAGGGACCGAACTGTCTCACGACGTTCTAAACCCAGCTCGCGTACCGCTTTAATGGGCGAACAGCCCAACCCTTGGGACCGACTCCAGCCCCAGGATGCGACGAGCCGACATCGAGGTGCCAAACCGGGCCGTCGATGTGAACTCTTGGGCCCGATAAGCCTGTTATCCCCGGGGTAACTTTTATCCGTTGAGCGACGGCCATTCCACACCGAGCCGTCGGATCACTATGCCC
>DATITA010000115.1:0-14526 GCA_035468355.1 Candidatus Dormiibacterota bacterium | reverse complement strand
GCGGTACGATCGCCATCGCCCTCACGATCGTGATCATCGTCTGGGTCGCGTACCTCTCGATATCGAAGGTCGATGTCGAACGAACGCGCTGAGACGAAGCTGTGAGTTGGGGAGGCTGCGCCTGGAGGCCTGCCCACGGAGCTACGCGAAGAACTCCCACAGAGACCCGGCGAGGAAGATGGGGACGGTTGCAGGTAGATGTAGCCGGCGTCGGACAGTGCAGCCGGAGGCAGCCGGAATCCGGCCGAACGACCCAACGCCTCGAGGTCGTGCGCCTGGGAACTCGGCCGGATGTGCAGGATCGTGACCCACATGCTCCTCATCGCGCACGGCGCCTAGCGTGGTCGCGCCACACAAGCGGGCCCACAGCGCCGGCGGCGGCGAGGCACGCCATGAGCTCGGCGTTCTGCCGCGCCAGGTCTATCCATTCGCGGTGGACCGAGTGTGCTGCGCGCTGTCCGGGCAACGTCATCGCGACCGGCGTCGATCCGATCGACCCACGCTTGCGGCCGTGGGCGGCCAGCACCTCGCGCCAGGCGCCGCGCGGCGAAACCGGCAACATGTGTCGCTGGGTCAGGTGCCCCTCTCGCAGCGCCAGGATCACGAGCACCGCCATGCCTCCGGCGATCGCCATGGCGCAGAAGTCGTGGTCGAGCGGTTCCAGCGGGCTCAGCTTCTGTGGCTCAGTGATCCATAGCAGGCCGCGGACCTGTTGCTGCAGTAGCGCGGCGTGCTCGAACATCTCAGCCTGTGCAGCCCGGTCCCGCATAGTTTCAAGCGCTCGAACCGCGGCAGCGATTGCCGCTCGGTCGCGACGCAGCACGCGCTCGATCCGCCCCGCGAGGTCGGATGTATCCCCGGGCATGACCCCGAGGCTGCTGCCAAGCTCACGGTCCGAGCGACTTATGCCTGTGCCGGAGTATCTCAACGGGAACAGACGCTGCAGCCCAGACGCCGCCTGCCGCGCGGGCTCCCAACCGAGATACGGCCCAAACCAGGCAGCGCCGTCTCCGGGGCGCGCCTCGTGAACCACGTCAAGACTCGGAGCGGACGGGGTTGCATTGAGCCTCAACCACACGCAGCTCTCCATCCCCAAGGTGCGGTTGTAGCGGCTGCGGTGGCGCTCGATGAGATCGCTCTCGAGGAAGGCCGCCTCGTGCTCGGAAGCGCACAGCACCGGCTCCAGCCATGCGACCCGCTCGACCATCCGGACCAGGTGCGGCCGGTCCCCAAGATTGCTCCAGTAAGTGCGAACCCGGCTCGAGAGATCGCGACTTCGGCCCACGTAGATGACCCTGCCCGCACCATCCCGGAGGATGTAGACACCCGCCTGATGCGGAAGCAGCTCGAGTGCCTTCTGCACCGCCGGTACCGGTGATGGAAGCTTTAGACGCAAAGTCTCGCGGGGAAGACTAGCTGGGAAGAGTCTCGAGCGCTGCGACCGCCTCGTCCAACCTCGCCCGCGGCAGGCGGCCGCTGACGACGGCGGCCTTGATCGCGTCATAGGTCGCGTCGGCCACCGCGAGGTGATGGGCCACCATGACCATGTCTCCGCCCGCCACCAGGAACTGCACCGCCGCTTCGGGTGTCGGGGTGCTGTTGGTGATTGCGCCCATCTCCATGTCATCCGAAATGATGGCGCCGCGGAATCCGAGGTCGGACCTCAGGATCTGCATGGTCGCCGGCGACAGGTCCGCGGATCGCACGGGGTCCAGGGCCGGGTAGTACAGGTGCCCCAGCAGCACGAAGTCCACGCCGTGCGCGATGGCCGCCTGGAAAGGCGGAAGATTCCGCGCTCGCAATGTCGCCAGGGTTTCATCAATTCGCGGCAGCGCGGTCTCAGAGCTGACGGTCGTGTCGCCGTGGCCCGGGAAGTGCTTGGCAGCCGAGAGCATGCCTGCGGCGTGGATCCCGTCGACGACAGGGCCTACGGCGCCTGCGACCACTGCGGGGTCGGTGCCGTAGCAGCGGCCCCAGATGATCGAGCCGGGCCCGCTGCACACGTCCGAGACCGGTCCGAGGTCGAGGTCGAAGCCGAGCTGTTTCAGCGCTGACGCCATCTGCGTCGTGGCGGCCTGCCCGACCGGCATGGCGCCGCAGGGGACAGTGCTCACCGCGATGCAGACCCCTCCGCCTTCCTGGTCCGTCGCCGCGAATAACCGGTGTGGCGACGCGGCGCGGACGGCCCCGATCAACGCGGTCATCGTGGCCGCCGTGCTCGCGTTTTGGTTGAGATTGACGATGAGCAGCCCACCGAACTGGCGCTGCTTCCAGTCCGCCAGGATCGAACCGTCCAGCGGGCCCTGAAAGCCAACCATCACCACGGCTCCGACCTCCTGGTCGAGAGTCAATCCACCCGGTCCGAGCTGCGACGAGGGGCTGGCAGAAGGGCTGGCGAGCGCCCGCGCCGATGGGCTGATCGCTGGGGGCCCCGCGCCCTGGCCCGAACACGCAGCAAGCAACAGGGCTGTCAGCAAGAAGGCGGGAACACCGAATCGCTTTCTCGGCAAGACAACCACGTTAGAGAACTCTCGCGGGTGCCTGCGAATAGCCCGTTCAGGAGTGCGGTTCTGTTTGTTTGGCATAAGGGGAGTTCAATATCCACATCACAGGGAAGCTCGTCGAAGCCAAGGAGTAGGAATGTCCGCCTGTACGCACGCGTCGACCGTCGCCAAGGTCACGCCGTCAGCCGACGGCTGTGGGGAGTGCGCGCAGAGGGGGGACCGGTGGGTCCACCTGCGACTGTGCATGATTTGCGGCCACGTCGGATGCTGCGACAGCTCTAAGAACCGCCATGCCACGGCGCACTTCCGCGCGACCGGACACGCCGTGATGAAAGCCTTCGAGCCTGGGCAGGACTGGGGCTGGTGCTACATCGACGAGGTGGAGTTGGACGGCTCGGTCTGGGCGGTCGAGGGGCCGAGGGCGCACAGCTGATGGGCGCAGCTACCTAGAACGGACCTCCCCATCCGGCGCTTCGCGCCACCTTCCCCGCAGGCGGGGAAGCCGCTACGCGCCACCTTCACCACTCCTTGGGGAAGCCTGCGCCGGGTACTTCCCCGCAAGGGGGGAAGCCGGGGAAGCCGACAAGCCGGCGGCGTGCCCGTTCTCGGGCTCGGCCCATGCATCCGTGAACTGGCTGTTGTAGAGCCGGTAGTAGAAGCCTTCCCGCTTGAGCAGGTCGGCGTGGCTGCCCTGCTCGACGATGCGACCGCCATCCATGACGACGATGGCGTCGGCGTTGCGAATCGTGGAGAGGCGGTGGGCGATCACAAAGCTGGTGCGGCCGTGCCGCAGCCGTGCCATCGCGGCCTGGATGAGCACCTCGGTCCTGGTGTCGACGTTGCTCGTCGCCTCGTCCAGGATGAGGATGGTCGGGTCCGCCAGGAACGCACGCGCGATCGTCAGCAGCTGCCTCTGACCGGACGACAGGTCGGACGCCTCCTGGTCGAGGACGGTGTCATAGCCGTGGGGCAGCGTGCGCACGAAGGCGTCAACGTGCGCCGCCTGGGCAGCGGCCACGATCTCCTCGTTGGTAGCCCCTTCCTTACCGTAGGCGATGTTGTCGTGGATCGTCCCGGCAAAGAGCCAGGTGTCCTGAAGGACCATCCCAAACACGTGGCGCACCTCATCCCGCGGCAGCTGCTTGGTGTCCTCGCCGTCGAGGCTGATACGACCGGAGTCGATCTCGTAGAACCGCATCAGCAGGTTCACGATCGTGGTCTTGCCGGCGCCGGTCGGTCCGACGATCGCGATCGTCTGGCCCGGCTGGACCTGCAGGTTGAAGTCCTCGATGAGCGGCTTGTCGGCCTCGTACCTGAAGCTCACCTTGTCCATCGAGACCTGGCCGGTGACCTCACCGATCTGGACCCGGTCGCTGTCCGGGCTTTCTTCCTCGGAGGAGAGCAGCTCGAACACGCGCTCGGCCGAGGCGAGGCCGGACTGCAAGAGGTTCATCTGACCGGCGATCTGCATGAGCGGCATCGTGAACTGGCGCGAGTACTGGATGAACGCCTGAACGTCGCCCAGCGACATGGTTCCCGACGTGACCCGGTAGCCTCCGATGACCGCGATCGCGACGTAGTTCAGGTTGGCGAGGAACTGCGTCGCCGGCTGGATGATGCCCGAGAGGAACTGGGCTTTGAAGCTCGCTTCGTACAACTCCCGGTTCTGCCCATCGAACTGCTCCTGCGCCTTGGCGGTCCGGCCGAAGACCTGCACCAGGACGTGCCCGGTGTGCATCTCCTCGACGTGCCCGTTCAGCGTGCCGGTCCACTTCCACTGGGCTGCGAACTGCACCTGCGACCGCTTCGCGATGATCAGCGTGACCACGACGGTCAATGGGACGGTGACAAGCGAGATGGTCGCCAGCAGCGGGCTGATCCAGAACATCATTCCGAGCACGCCCAGCACCGTCAGCACCGAGGTGAGGATCTGGCTCATACCCTGCTGCAGGGTGGTGGCCACGTTGTCGATGTCGTTGGTGACGCGGCTCAGGATGTCGCCGTGCGGATGGCTGTCGAAGTACTTCAGCGGCAGTCGCGACAGCTTCTCCTCCACATCGCGCCGCATGCCGTAGACGGTGCGCTGCGCGACGCCGGCCATGATGTAGCCCTGGGCCCACGTGAAGACGGAGGAGACGACGTAAACGCCGACCGCCAGCAGCAGGATCGTTCCGAGCAGGTTGAAGTCGATCCCCTTGCCCGGCGTCACGTCCATGCCCGACAGCATCTGCGCGAGCTGACCCTTGCCCTGCGCGTTCAGAGCCGCGACCGCCTGCGCCTTGGTGATGCCGGCGGGCAGCATCTTGCCGACGATGCCGTTGAAGATGACGTTGGTGGCGTTGCCGATGATCTTCGGTCCGATCACCGCGAGGGCGACGCTCCCGGCGCCGAGCAACGTGGCCGCGATGATCATGGGGAGCTCCGGCCTCAGGCGGCCCAGGAGCTGCTTGAGGGTTTTGCCCAGGTCCCTGGTCTTGCCGGCCGGGGGACCGCCCATGCCCATGAAGCCCCCGCCGCCCATCGGCCGGCCCGCCGGCCTCCCGCCGCCCATCGGTCCGCGGTTGATCATGCGACCGCCACCTGGCCGAGCTGCGATTCGACGATCTCGCGGTACGGCTCGCACGACGCCATGAGCTCTGCGTGCGCGCCGATGCCGACGATGCGTCCGTCGTCGAGGACGATGATCCGGTCCGCGTGCATGATCGTGCTCACCCGCTGCGCGACGATGAGCACGCTGGCGTCCCTGGTCTCGGAGCGCAGCGCCGCGCGAAGCCGCGCATCTGTGCCGGCGTCGAGCGCCGAGAAGCAATCGTCGAAAAGGTAGATGGTGGGGCGCTTGACGATCGCGCGGGCGATCGCAAGACGCTGGCGCTGTCCACCCGATACGTTCGTACCGCCCTGGTCGATGGGCGCGTCCAGGCCGCCGGGCATCTCCGCCACGAAATCCCAGGCCTGGGCAACCTCGAGCGCATGCTGTATCTCCTCATCGGTGGCGTGCTCGTGGCCGAATCTCAAGTTGCCCGCCACCGTGCCGCTGAATAGGTAGGCGCGCTGCGGCACGAGACCGATCAGGCCCCACAATCGCTCCAGGGACATCTCGCGAACGTCGACGCCGTCGACCAGCACTCGCCCCGAGCTGACGTCGTACAACCGCGTGATCAGGTTGAGCAGCGTCGTCTTGCCTGATCCGGTGCCGCCGATCACGGCGGTGGTCTGACCCGGCCGGAGCTGGAAGGTGACGTCCTCCAGCACCGGGTGCTCGCCGCCCGGGTACCCGAACGTGACGTGGTCGAACTCGACGCGGCCCGTGACTTGCTTGGGCTCGACTGGGTCGACCGGATCGCCGATTGAAGGCATGGTCGAAAGGACCTCGTTGATGCGGGTTGCGCTCGCCTCGGCGCGGGGCACAAGGATGAAGAGGGCGACGGCCATCATCACCGACATCAGGATCTGGAGTATGTACATCAGGAACGCGGTGAGGTTGCCGATGGGCATCGACCCGTTGTTGATGAGCTGGGCGCCGAACCACAGGACGGCGACCGTGGTCAGGTTCATCACGCCCATCAGGGCGGGGAACGCGAGCACGAAGAGCCGGTTCACGCGAAGAGCTGTCGTGGTCAGGTCTGCGTTGGCGGTCTCGAAGCGCTGGCGTTCGTAGCCGTTGCGGATGAAAGCGCGGATGACGCGCACGCCCATGATCTGCTCGCGCAGCACGAGGTTGATCTTGTCGATCTTGACCTGCATGGACCGGAACAGCGGGACCGCCCTCACCAGCATGAAGCCGACGATCGCTGCGAGGATCGGGACCACGACGATCAGCAGCGCCGACAGGTTCACGTCCTCTCGCAGGGCCATGATCACCCCGCCGACCATGATGATCGGCGCGCCGACCATCATGGTCAGGGCCACCTGCAGGAAGATCTGGATCTGCTGGACGTCGTTGGTGTTGCGGGTGATGAGAGAGGGCGTGCCGAGGTGGTTGACCTCGCGCGCGGAGAAGGTCTGCACGCGTCGGAACACCGCCGACCGGAGGTCTCTGCCGACGCCCATGGAGGCGATGGAGGCCCAGTAGATGGAGCCCACGGCGATGATCCCCAGGACAACTGTGATGGCCAGCATCAATCCGCCCGTCCGCCAGATGTAGGGGATGTCTCCCTTGACGACGCCGTTGTTGATGATGTCGGCGTTGAGGTTCGGCAAGTAGAGGTTTGCGATCGACTGGATCAGCACCAGGACGACAACGACTACCACTTCGCGGGAGTACGGGCGTAGGTAGGTCCGCATGAGGTGGATCAGCACAGGATCAGCCTATCGCCTGACCCGCCTGCAGCCAGCCCGAAAAGCAGGCCGATCGCCCCAGCGCGTGAGGGCCGATCGCATCTTCATTCCTGACGTGTGGCTGCCGCCACGGGATCTTCGGGCGATCCGTTCTGCAGGGCCATCGCCGAGGGGTCCGAGATGCGGTAGCCGATCGTCGGAACGAGCGCGCGAACCCGCATCATCGCGGCCTCCTGTGCCTGCGTGAGTGAGCCGGCATCTACGCGCGGTACGACGATCCTCATCTTGGCCGCGCCCGCCACGGGCTCGACCTTCAGGCCGGCCTTGGCCAGGGCCTCCAGGACCGCGGGATCACCGGTGGTGCCAGGTTCGGGCTCGAGGAGGACCGCGACGGTGAATGGGGCTAGGGCCGCAATGGCGGATGGCGCTGTGCTGGTGGCGGCGGCAGCCTCGGCAGGCGCCGGCGTCCTGAGGCCCGCGGTGGTCCCGCGGACCCCGAGAGGCTTGAAACGCCTGTCCTCGGCGGTGTCGAACAGGAGATCCATGTCACGGGTCGACCGCATGCCGCTGAAACGCGCCGTCAGCGAGTAGAGGACGGGCACCAGGACCAGGGTCAGGAAGGTGCTCGTGAACAGCCCGCCGATGACCACGATGGCGAGCGGCGCGCTGATGAACGCGCCGCCGCTGTTGCCACTCACAGCTAGGGGAACCAGGGCAAGCATGGTGGCGAACGCGGTCATGAGGATGGGACGCAGGCGGTGCCGGCCGCCCTCGATGAGCGCGTCCTGCACGTTCAGGCCCCGGTCGCGATATTGCTCGACCAGGTCGAGCAGCACGATGGCGTTCGTGACCACGACCCCGGTGAGCATGAGAATCCCGATCAGCCCGGGGAGCGACAAGGATGTCCCCGTCGCGACCAGAGCGATGATCGCGCCCGAAGCAGCGAAGGGGATTGCGACCAGCAGCACGAGAGGCTTCAACAGCGAGCGGAACGTCGCGACCATGATCACGTAGACGAGCGCCACCGCCGCGGCGAGCGCCAGCGCGAACTGGGTCAAAACATTCGACAGCTGCTGGAAGACGCCGCCGGTCGACACGGCAGCGCCCGGCGGCAGCGAAACGCCCGCGAGCGCGTTGGTGACGTCGGTTTGCACGGCCCTCGTGTTGTTGCCGGTGATGGTCCCTGTGATGGTCGCGTCGCGGTCGCCGTTGACGCGGTTGACGGCCTGAGGGCCGTTGACAAGCTGGAAGGTGACCAGCGAACCCAGCGGGACGATGCCCGCGGCCGTGGGCACCGGCGACGCGGCCAAGGCGGTCGCATTGTCTGCGGAGCCGGGCGGAAGCTCGACGCGGACGTTCATGGTGCCCTCGGCCAGGTTGGCCTGGGCGGCGATCTGCCCGTTCACCTCCTGCGCGATCAACCCGGCGAGCTGCAGCAACGTGTAACCCGAGGCGCCGAGTTTGGGGGTCGCCGTCAGCTGGTAGGCGGGCTTGGACGCCGCGAGGTTCGACTTGATGTCCGCCAGGCCTGAAACTTTGGACAGCGCGGACAGGACCGAGTTGGTGGCGGTCTCCAGGTCGGCTGGGTTCGCCGCGGTGACGTCGACCTGCATGCCGGTGCTGCTCGAGTTGGCGCTGCTCTGCGCCTGTCCGACGACGATCGTGGCCGGCCCGCTGTACGCCTTGAGGGCACGCTCGACGCCGGACAGCGCCTGGTTGTAGGCGCCCTGGTCGACCAGGACGAGGACCGAGGCAAGCGTCGGGTCGGCCGGGACGGTGCCGGCCGGCGCAAACGGGTCGGCCTGGCCGCCGACCACGGCCTGGTACTTGGAGACGTTGGGCAAGCCCTTCATGAGGTCCTCGACCTTTTGCGTCTCGGCGTCGGTCTGGACGAGCGTGGAGTTGGCGGGCATGGTGATGTTCACTGGGAAGTTGGGGCTCGACGACTGGTCGAGCAGGTTGATTCGCAGGAGCGGCAGGAGGGCCATGGAGGCGATGAAGAAGATGCCCGTCGCGAGCAGCGCAAGGAGGCGATGGCTCGTCGCCCAGGTGATCACAGGGACGTAGATGCGCTGGATGAAGTTGTACTGCAGCCGGCGCTCTGCGCCTTCGGCCTGCACCGGGGGGAGCAGGCGCGAGGCCAGCAGCGGCACCACGGTGACAGCGACGACCAGTGAAGCAGCCAGCGCCACGACCACGGTCAGCGCGAACGGCCGGAAGAAGCTGCCCGCGATCCCGGTCAGGAATGCGATCGGGAGGAAGACGGCAATTGTGGTGAGGGTCGAAGACGAGACGGCGGTCACGATCTCGCGCGCGCCCGTGTAGGCGGCCACGAGGGGCCGTTCGCCTTCGCTGACGTGGCGGCTGATGTTTTCGAGCACGACGATCGCGTCGTCGACAACGCGCCCGATGGCGACCATCATCCCTCCGAGGGTGAGGATGTTGAGCGTGATGCCCTGCCACCAGAGCACGAGCAGTGCCACCATCAAAGACAGCGGGATCGACACTGCGGCGACTAGGGTCGCGCGTGCGCTGCGCAAGAAAAGGTAGATCACCAGCACGGCAAAGACCGCGCCGAGCAAACCCTCGCGCAGGATGGTGGAGATCGCATCGGTGATGGGAGTCGCCTGGTCGGAGATGCTCTGGAACTTCACGCCGTTTCCGATCCGCGACTCGATGTCGGGTAGCGCCTTGTTGACTTCCTTGGCCACGGTCACGGTGTTGCCGTCGGGCGACTTCAAGATTCGAAGTCCGATGCTCGCCAGGCCGTTGGTCCGCGTGATCGTGTCAGCGGGCACGGAGACCTGCTGCACAGTCCCCAGCTGATCGATGGCCACCGGGACAGCCGGTCGGCCACCTGGCGTCGAGGTCGGGGTGACGGTGATCTTGCTGATCTGGTCGAGGCTGGTCAGCGAGCCCGCGACCTGGAGCGGAATCGTGGTGTCGCCCTGCTTGAGCGAGCCGATGGACTGGACCGCGGAGGCCGCCTGGAGCGCCGCCGTGACCTGGCCCGGCGTGACGCCGTGGGCGGCGAGCTTGGCGGGGTCGAGGATCACGTCGACCTCGTCGGTCGGTGCGCCGCTGATCACCACCGAGGAAACCCCTGCGAGTCCCTTGAGCTTGGGCAGCGCCTGCGCGCGCAGCTGACCGCCCAGGGTGCCTAGCGGCTCGTCGGCCGAGACCGCGTAGCCGAGGATGGGGATGTCATTGGTCGAGAAGGTCTGGACTGTGGGCGACAGAGCCTGCGGGGGCAGCAGTGCCTTCACCTTGCCGAGGGCCGCGGTGATGTCCTGGCCGACCGACTTGATGTCGGTGCCGTCTTTGAACAGGACGATCACGAGCGACGCCCCCTGGCTGGAGGTCGACTGCACGGTGTCCGCCCCTGCGATGCCTGAAAGGGCGTTGACCACCGGCACTGTGACCTGTTCGTCGACGACGGCGGGGGACGCGCCCGGGTACGGGGTGATGACGATATAGGCCGGGAAGGAGATGTCGGGAAGGAGGTCCTGCTGGAGCTGCGTCGCTGCCCACAGGCCACCTCCGAACAGGACGGCCGCCGCCAGGAATACGACTCCGCCCAGCTTGAGGGAAAAACGGGTAACTATCGACACGGGCCACCTAGATTACGGGACTTGTCGCCCGTTTCTTCCGAGTTCGATGAAGCTGGAATTCGCGTCGTCCGCGAGGCCCCGCGGGCCTCGGCGCGTTATGAGATCGATGGCTTCGGGAGAGCGGCGCCTGCGCCGGCGTCTAACATCGAGGAAGGATGCGCGGATGTCCAGCCGGCCGATAGAGCAGGGGCGGGGAGAATCGCTCACCGGTGTCGACAACAACGGGCGGCTCACGGCGCTCACCGGCGCGCTGCTGTTGGTGCTGCTGGCCGGCCTTGGACTCACCATTCTCAGCATCGGTGAGCTGCTTCCACAGCACTTCCTGATTGGCTTCCTGGTCATCCCGCCACTTGGCCTGAAGCTGGCCTCAACGGGTTACAGGTTCATGCGCTACTACTCCGGCGATGCCCGCTACCGCCAGGCGGGCCCGCCCGTTCCCCTGCTCCGAATCCTGGCGCCATTCGTGGTCCTGTCGACCATTGCGGTGTTCGCGACGGGACTCGAACTGTGGTTCTTCGGCCTTCGGTTCGGCAGCATCTGGATCGAGGCGCACAAGTTGACCTTCTTCGCATGGCTCCCGATCACCGGGGTCCACGTGCTCGCGCACCTCAACCGGACCGGGCGGGTCGCGGCGGGGGAATTCTCGTCTTCGCCGTTCGCGAGCGCTCTGACGCGGCGCTCGCTCGTGGTCGGCAGCCTGGTCGCGGGCGTCGTGCTCGCGGTGGTCAGCCTGACCTACGCCAGCCCGTTCGTCTTCTTCGGAGACGGATGAGGCCCGGGAGGGCGTCCGGGGCGGTGTAAAATCGATCTTCCGCGACAGGGTGGATAGACCGGTCTTTCCCGAGTAGCTCAGTTGGTAGAGCGTCTGACTGTTAATCAGAATGTCGCAGGTTCGAGCCCTGCCTCGGGAGCCATCTTTCTGTGCAAGTTCGGCTGCCAGGCGACAAAGCGCCTTCAGTAGCCGCGCTACAGACCTTCGGAACATTTGCTGCAGCCACTTCGGTACCTGCGCGCCCCTCCCCGACCATGAGGGAGCTGAGCTTGCTGAGCAAAGGTGCGAAGCGGTCTTTCATCAACGGCAGCTACCAGCTGGTCGACCGGGTTTAAACCGCGCGCTGACCTCCGTCTCCGGTGTGCCGCGCATGAGGATGGACGTCCCTGTGTGCCGTCAGAGTTCGCCGCCCTCCAGCGCCGACGCCCGGTCCACCTGAGGACGGTCGATCTCGGTCAGCGCTTTACCGATCCTCGTTACCATCGACGGGCTCACCAGCACGATGATGATTCCGGCGATCACCCACGCCAGCACGCCATAGGGGAAGTAGTTGTACGGGGCGGCGGGGATCGGGTAGACGTTCGACCACAAGGCGTAAGCGAGGAGCGCGATCGCGATCAACGGGATCACCGGCTGCGCGCCGCGCCAGCGCCCAATGCTCCAGAACAGCTTGATCGCGCCGACCTGCGTCGTGAGATACACCAGCAGCAGGGCCAGCACGCCGATGGTTCCCGCGTAGGCGAAGACCGCGGCGCCGGTCTGCTCGACCAGGATGATGTCCAGGATGATGGCGACCGCCATCACCGTGCCGACCGCCACGTAGGGCGACGCGTGCACCGGGTGCACCTTGCCGAGCGAGGCAGGGCCAAAGCCGTCGCGTCCCAGTGCGAACAAAAGGCGTGCCGCCGCCAGCCCCGTGCCCAGCGCTGAAGCGAACGCGGACACCGTCGCGCCAAGGCTGATCACGACCGCCATCGTCGAGCCGAGGTAGGTCTTGGCGAGGTCGACCAGGGGCGACGTGGACCCGGCGAACGCGGACACGCCCTTGTCGTCGAGCCCGAACCCGACCGCCTGCGTATAGCTGATCACGAGATAGAACGTGCCAGTGAACAGCACCGCAGCGAGGATCGCCCGCGGGATGGAGCGCTTCGGGTTGCCCGTCTCCTCACCCAGCGTCGCGGCGCCCTCGAAACCGGCGAATGAGAGGAAGCCGAACACGCTGGCGAGGGCGACGGCCGAGAAGCCCGCCTTGGGGATCTGGAACGGAGTCGTGGAAAGTCCGTGCGCGCCGCCCCGCCCGAGGATCACGACCGCCAGGACCAGGATCAGCAGCACGGAGACGCCTTCGACCACCAGCGTCGTCCGGGTCGAGAGCTTGACCTCGCGGTGGGCCAAAAACCAGATCAGCGCGGCTGCCGCCAGCGCGGGGATGAGCCAGTGCACATTCACGTTGAGCAGGCCGAGGAACGTCTGGAAGAAAAGGCCCACCTCGGCGGTGGAGGCCACTGTGAACGCCGTGTACGTGAGCAGCAGCGCCCATGCCGACAGGAAGCCCAGCCGTGCTCCGAACGAGATGCCGTTGAACACGTACACGGAGCCCGCGTGGGCGAACTGGCGGCTGAACTCGATGAACGAGAAGGACGTCAGCATGATGGTGATCACGGCGCCCAGGAACGCGAGCGCGACGGCGGTGCCGGTGATCGAGGCCGCAAGCGACCCGTTGAGGGCCATTGCGGCGGTCGGGGCCATGATGCCCACCGAAAGGGCCATGGCTTCGATCACACCCAGCTGCGGGCGTAGCTTGCTCATCTCGGCTTCCCTCCCACTCAACTGCGCCGGATCAAACCCCGGCCGAGCGGATTGTAAACGGGATCGCCGCCGATTACGACTGTGCCTTTACAGCTCCCCCCGCTCCTGCAGCTCCTCCATCACCAGCCTGACCGCCGGCGCGCACCGCTCCAGGTCTTCGATCCCGAGCCAGGCCACCTCTTCGATCTCCGCCGCAGCCTTGATCTCGCCTTCGAAATCGCCCGAGTAGCACACCAGGTCGACCGACGTTCCGGCCGGGTAGTCGTGCGCGGGCGCGCGGTAGGTGCCGACCCCCACCACCGTATCCGGCAGCAGGCTGACGGTGAGCTCCTCCTTCACCTCGCGCAGCAGCGCATCGAGGTCGCTCTCCCCCGCCTCCCGCTTGCCCCCTGGCAGGTAAAACGCCGACTTGCCCACCGAGCGCACCGCGAGCAGGCGCCGCTCCTCGATGCGCACCCAGGCCAGCGCGTCGACCGTCCAGTTCTCACCCACCGGCACTAAAGACAAACGCCTCGGCCGCTTCGGCCTATTGCGCCCCGACGCGCACAGTGCTGTCGCTCTCCGCCAGGCTGCCGTCCCCGAAATCCCATCTCATGTTCAGGTTGTAGTAGCCGGGCGGAACGTTCGCCGGCAGCACAAAAGTCGCAACAGGCGTCGCGGACGGCGCCATGCGGTCATCCATGGCGACGGTGGTTCCATGGACGGTGTGGGTGGCGCCGCTCGCGGATTGCGGTGCGGGCGCGTCGCTGTATGGACCCGTCAAGACCCCTGTGGCGACCGCTTTGTGAGTCGGGTTGACCGTGGTTCGGCGGACCGACTCGACTATCCAGCTCAGCTCGACCGTCGTACCGGGCCGCCAGGGCTGGTCGAGTTCCGCCTGGGTGCAGCAAACCAGGTAGTAGGCGGTGTACGTGACCGCCTGCGGAGCGGGCCCGCAAACGGCGAGGAAGACCAGAGGCAGGAGAACGGCGAACCCCCAGCCAAGAATGCGCCTCACGGCACCACGATTATGAGGGCCTGCTCAGCCCTCGACGCGCAGCGCCCGCTCGACGCCGTTCGAGCTCAGATCGATGAGGTATCCGCGCAGCAAACCGTGGTTCGCCTCCGAGCCCGCGTTGACGCACAAGGTCTCGCCGATGCGCCGCTCGCCGCCCGACTCGTGGATGTGGCCGTGCACCCCGAGCACCGGCTTGAACTTCTCGATCGCCTTGCGCACGCCCGTCGACCCGACCGGGCCTCGCAGCACGTCGCCGGCCGAGACCGTCGGCCGCAGCGACGGGGACAGCAGCGGCGCGGTGTCCAGCCCCGAATCGTAAGGAGGGACGTGCGTCATCATCACGAGCTGGCGCGTGTCTCGAACGCCTGACACGAGCGTCGACAACCGGTCGAGGAACTCCTCCTCCGGCAGCTCGCGCGGAGTCGACCACGGGGTCGGCGAAGACCAACCCACGCTCACCAGCTGATGCCACGGCGTCAGCTCCACGACCTTCTCGTTGACGTTCTGGCAGTAGGTCGACTCGGCGAGGACCGGATCGATCTCGAAATCGTCGTC
>DATITA010000114.1:0-3273 GCA_035468355.1 Candidatus Dormiibacterota bacterium | reverse complement strand
GCTCGATCTCGAGCCGGCCCTTGCCGTTGAGGGTCGCGATGTGCAGCTCGGGGTTGTGCACCTCGACGCCGGCCGGCGGCGCGATGTCGGCCGCGGTGACCTCGCCGGGGCCCTGCTTGCGCAGGTACATCGTCACCGGCTCGTCGGAGTCGGAGCTGACGACGAGGCCCTTGAGGTTCAGGATGATCTCGGTGACGTCCTCCTTGACGCCCGGCACGGTGGTGAACTCGTGCAGGGTTCCCTCGATCCGGATGCTGGTGACAGCCGCTCCGGGGATCGAGGAGAGGAGCGTGCGGCGGAGCGAGTTGCCGAGCGTGTAACCGAAGCCCGGCTCGAGGGGCTCGATGACGAATCGCGACCGCGACTCGGTGATCGTCTCCTCAGTGAGGGTGGGGCGCTGAGCGATGAGCATGGTTGTTCTCCTTCAGGTCCTCCGGCACCCGCCATATGACGCCGTGAGGGTGGTGCAGGCGGGGTGGACATCGGTCCGCCCACCCCGCCGTCGTGCTGTCGTGCGGAACCGCTTACTTCGAGTAGAGCTCGACGATCAGCTGTTCCTGAACAGGGGTGTCGATGATCTGCCGCGCCGGGATCGTGTGCACGAGCACGCGAAGCTGGCTGGTGATGACCTCGAGCCATGCGGGCACGGGGCGATCGCCGGCCCGCGCCTGAGCGAGCTCGAACGGCAGCATCGTGCGCGACTTCTCGGCCACCTCGACGATGTCGTTCGCGCTCACGCGGTAGGACGGGATGTCGACCTTGCGGCCGTTCACCCGGATGTGGCCGTGACGCACCAGCTGGCGCGCCATGTCGCGGGACTCGGCAAGGCCGGCCCGGTAGACCACGTTGTCCAGCCGCGACTCGAGGATCTGCAGCAGAACCTCACCGGTCTTGCCGCTCTTGCGGTTGGCCTCTTCGTAGTAACCGCGGAACTGCTTCTCCAGCACGCCGTAGATGCGGCGGGCCTTCTGCTTCTCACGAAGCTGGAGCAGGTACTCGCTGTCCTTGGTGCGGCCACGACCGTGCTCGCCCGGCGGGTAGGGCCGGATCTCGATCGGGCACTTCGGGGACTCGCACTTGCTGCCCTTGAGGAACAGCTTCATCTTCTCGCGCCGGCACAGGCGGCAGTCGGCTCCGGTATAACGGGCCACGTCAAATACTCCTAGATCGTCTCGTCAGTACCGGTCAGACCCGGCGGCGCTTCTTGGGGCGGCAGCCGTTGTGCGGCTGCGGCGTCACGTCCTGGATCTGGCCGACCTCGAGGCCGGTGGCCTGCAGCGACCGGATCGCCGTCTCCCGGCCCGAACCCGGGCCCTTGACGAAGACGTCGACCTTGCGCATGCCGTGCTCCTGCGCCTTGCGGGCCGCGCTCTCGGCAGCCATCTGCGCGGCGAAGGGCGTGGACTTGCGCGAGCCCTTGAAGCCGACGTGGCCGGCCGAGGCCCAGCTGATCACGTTCCCCATCGGGTCGGTGATCGACACGATGGTGTTGTTGAACGTGCTCTTGATGTGCGCGGCGCCGTGGGCGACGTTCTTCTTCTCCTTGCGGCGGACCTTCTTGGCACCAGCCGCGGTGCGAGCCCTGGGAGGCATGTCTCTCCGGTCTGTGTCTTTGTTCGTGGCCTGGTCGTACTGGTGGTGCTCGGGCGCGCCGTCGGTCCGGCCCTACGGACTCAGCGAGAGGCGCGCCGGCGTACTCAGATCAGCGGGCCTTCTTCTTGCCCGCGATGGTCTTGCGCGGGCCCTTGCTCGAGCGCGCGTTCGTCTTGGTGCGCTGCCCGTGGACGGGGAGCCCTCGACGGTGCCGGATGCCCTGGTAGCAGCCGATCTCCACCTTGCGGCGGATGTCACCGGCAACCTCACGGCGCAGGTCACCTTCGACGCGGAAGTGCTCGTCGATGTAGTCACGGAGCTTCAGCAGGTCCTCGTCGCCGAGATCCTTGACGCGCAGATCCGGGCTGACGCCCGTCGCGGCCAAAGTCTCCTTGGCGTGGTGCTTGCCGATGCCATAGATGTAGGTGAGCGCCACCTCCATCCGCTTCTCGCGGGGGAGGTCGACGCCGGCCAGTCGTGCCATGTTCAGGTACTCCCTCAGCCCTGGCGCTGCTTGTGCCGGGCGTTGTCGCAGATGACCATGACCCGGCCGTGCCGGCGGATCACCTTGCACTTGTCACAGATCTTCTTCACCGACGGCTGGACCTTCACCGGTGCCGCCCCTCATTCCTGTCGATCGTGTGCCGACCGCGCAGCCGAACCGGCGTGCGCGGGCGAGCGGTTACTTGTAGCGGTAGACGATGCGTCCGCGGGTCAGGTCGTAGGGCGAGAGCTCCACGACGACGCGGTCTTCGGGCAGGATGCGGATGTAGTGCTGACGCATCTTGCCGCTGATGTGGGCGAGCACCCGGTGCCCGTTCTGCAGCTCCACCCGGAACATTGCGTTCGGCAGCGGCTCGACGACGCGACCTTCGACCTCGATGGCCCCGTCTTTCTTCGCCATGCCTTACACGCGCTCCTTGACTCGGTGGTGCTCGTTGTCACCGATGCGTGGTGCCGCGTGCCCACGGGAGAACCCGACAGGACACGCTCGGTGGTTGTGGAACAGCTGGTGCAAGCATTCTCGCGAGGGCGTCCCAGGTCATGCGGCCACAGCACGACACCAGGACGGCGCGAACGCCATCGGCCACTCTACCCCGGGGCCTGCGCAGTCTCCAACCCGCCCTCGTGAGGGTGACCACACGGTCAATGGCGGGGGGTGATCCCGAACGGAGCAAGACCCGCGACGCCGCCGTCCTCGGCCGTGAGGACCCACGGGCCCTCCGGCGTGATGGCGACGCTGTGCTCGAAGTGCGCGGCCCGCGAACCGTCCTTAGTGACGACGGTCCAGCCGTCGTCCAGCTCGGCGGTGGCGGGGTCGCCGATGGTCACCATCGGCTCGATCGCAAGGCAGAGACCGGGCACGAGCCTGGGCCCACGGCCCGGCCGCCCGTAGTTGAGCACGTGCGGGTCCTGGTGCATCTCGGTGCCGATGCCGTGGCCGCCGTAGTGGTCGACGATGCCGTACCCGTGCGACTCCGCGGTGATGGTCGCTTCGACGGCCGCGCTGATGTCGGTCAACCGGCCACCGGCGATCGCCTTGGCCAGCCCCGCCCACATCGATCGTTCGGTGACGTCGAGCAGGGCGGCGTCCTCCGGCGACGGCTTCCCGACGGTGACGGTGACGGCGGAGTCACTGTGCCAGCCGTGCAGGATCGCGCCACAGTCGATGGAGATGTT
>DATITA010000113.1:0-2866 GCA_035468355.1 Candidatus Dormiibacterota bacterium | reverse complement strand
CGCGAGTCAGGTACCGACGCGCGGTTCGGCAGACCGCGAGTCAGCAGTTTGGCAGCAGAAGCAACAAGTCCCGCCGGGGCTGTTCGCGTCGGCGGGAGCGCCGGAACGCAGCATCACGCTCATCTGGGAACCGGAGGCCCGGTCCGCCATTGAAGCGCTAACCCGTTCCGATCTGGTCAAAGCGCCCCGCGAAGCGACCGGTAGCCGCTCGATCGGAAGACGAAGAAACGCATGGACCGGACGTCAAGCCCCGGGCTCCTTACCTGGCTGCGCGGTTCCCAAAGTGCGCTCGAGTTCTGAGATGAGACGCTTCGCATCGGCGCGGCACTTGCCCATGTCGTGACCCACCTTCGGCTGCGCTCTTACTCTGACCGCGCTTCCGCCCTTCGGTTGGACCAGCACGTCGACCTCGACATCCACGGGCTCGACATGCTTGATCGAGCTCTCGATGGATCCCCCTACAACTCGGTCCTTTGAGTCGGCAGCGGTCACGGTCCATTGCAGCCCGGTCATGTCCGCGACTACCTGGTCAAACACTTCGGCAGCGTCTTGCGGAAACTCCCAGATCTCGACGACAGGCCAACTCGACGAGAACGTCCGATCGGGCAACCCCGCAAGCGGACCGGTTGGGGCCTCGAGGACGAGGGCCACGTCGTCATCGGGGCAGCGCGTGATGCCTAGCTGGAATTCGCTTCCGCAAACCGGGCACCACATGGCAGGCAGGGTACCTGCCCTTCCCCCCGTTGGCCGGAGGCTGAATAGCCGACAACCGAACCGGCCACGTGAACACCCACGACGGAACCCCGAGTCCGACTTGAGGAACGGTGAGTCCTCTCGGGCCGGTCGAGTTCCAACTGTGGCCAGACAGTGCGCAGTCAGTTCACCATGGGCCCGGCCGGTACGAGCCGGGTAGGGTCCCGATCAAATCTTGGAGGGAAGTCTTGGGTGTTCGAGAGTCCGTGAGCGGACGCGTTGACGCAGCACCTGACTCCGTGTTCGGGTATCTGACTGACGTCTCAAGGTTGCCCCAGTGGAATCGGGCGATTAGTGAAGTCATCGACTCGCCCGCCCAGCTCGTGCCGGGTGCGCTTTGGCGGGTGCGCGTTCACGCTCTTGGACGATCGTGGGTCAGCAGGTCGGAGCTATCTGAACTCGATTCAGCCGACCGTCGCTTTTCGTATCGCTCCCAATCAGACGACGGCAATCCTTCGTACGCAGATTGGACGTGGCATGTTGAGCCAGACGGAACGGGATCGATGGTTTCGGTGACCGTCGACCTGAATCCAGCAACGTTCTGGCGAAAGCATCTTCTCATCAAGGTCCGGCGCCCTGGATTACGCAGCGAGATGAACAATTCGGTTGAACAACTTGGAATAGCCACAACCGCCGACTAGTCCCACGAATGGTCCGGGGCCCCGTAGCCGCGCCCGGCAGCCGGGCACCCACGTCGCCCGCGAGGGGCTGTCCGATCCGAGGAGACATCGTGGTTCCACTCGCGGTTTGGCGGTTCGCGAGTCAGTTCCGAGTCCATCCGGTTTTCTTACAGGCCCGAAGCCCCAGCCGTCGACTTTCGACCTCGACCGCGCCATGTCGGCGCGCATGAACGGCGGCTGCTTGGGGCGCCGACGTCGTCCCGACACGGAGTCGTCACGAATCTGTAGCCTCCGGGCCCGTTAGCTGCTCCTTCGAACCGCGCCGGGTTGTGGGCGCATGACGTGGAGGAAACCGAATGAAGATCGATTCCGGTGACACGGCGTGGGTTCTCGGGTCGACAGCCCTCGTCATGTTCATGACACCCGGGCTCGCCCTCTTCTACGGCGGGATGGTGCGGGCCAAGCACGTCCTCGGGATGCTCATGCAGAACTTCTTCTGTTTAGGCCTGGTGAGCATTCTGTGGGCAGTTGGTGTCTACTCGCTCGTGTTTCACGGCACGAGTCGGTGGATCGGCGATCTGAAGCTCGGCTGGCTCCAACACGCAGCGTCCACGCCCGCGACGGGGTTCGCCGGGGTGCACATCCCACCATTGGTGTTCCTGGCTTTTCAGCTGATGTTCGCAGTGATCACCCCTGCGTTGATCACGGGGGCGATTGCCGACCGGATGCGATGGGCCGCGTGGGTGTGGTTCCTCGGGCTCTGGATCGTGCTCGTCTACGCGCCCATCGCTCACTGGGTCTTCTCTCCCGCGGGGTGGCTGTTCCGCCTAGGGGCGCTCGACTTCGCCGGCGGAACGGTGGTGCACATCAACGCCGGAATCGCGGCCCTGGCAGCGGTTTGGATCCTCGGTCGGCGGCGCCGGTGGCCCGAACATCCGATGCTTCCGCATTCGCTTCCACTAACGCTGCTCGGAGCAGGAATTCTCTGGTTTGGCTGGTTCGGGTTCAACGCCGGATCAGCGCTGGGCGCGAACGGTGTCGCGGCCCAAGCCGTTGTGAATACGCACATGGCGGCAGCAGCCGCGATGCTCAGCTGGCTTGTCATCGAGCGTGTGCGTACCGGGCACGCGACAACACTCGGTGCTGCGTCGGGACTCGTCGCCGGGCTGGTAGCCATCACGCCGGCAGCCGGTTTCGTAGGTGGCATGTCGGCGATCTACATCGGGCTCATCGCGGGTGGGGTGTGTGCGGTAGCCATCAATGTCAAGCTCCGCTTTCGTTTCGACGACGCGCTTGACGTCGTGGGCGTGCACCTTGTCGGTGGCATCGTCGGCTCATTGCTGGTCGGGGTTTTCGCTGACCGAGCTGTCAATGCTGCGGTCTCTCACGAGGGCCTGCTGAACGGGGGCGGCGTGCGCCTGCTCGGCGAACAAGTGATCGCGGTGACGGTGACACTCCTCTGGTCAGGGCTGGTCACGTTCGGGATCCTCTGG
>DATITA010000112.1:0-21819 GCA_035468355.1 Candidatus Dormiibacterota bacterium | reverse complement strand
AAGCGGCCGTGGCCCGGCCGATCGCAATCCGCACGGTCGATAGCTTAAGGTCGTTCACCGGATGACATCCAACCCGAAGGCCCGGACCGTGGCCGTCGACATCAACCCCGCGACGCGGGCCGTCCGCACCGGCACCGAGGTGTACACGCACGAGGTGTGCGCGCGCCTGGTCGCGGCGGCCCCGGACCTGCGCTGGCGCTTCTACGCCTCACGGCCTCGGGGTGGCCTCGGCGTGGACGTGATGATCCTCCGTCTGCCCCGCCTGTGGTCCCAGGTACGCCTGCCGCTGGCCATGGCTCGAGCCCGGCCGGACCTGCTGTTCGTGCCCGCGCATGCCATCCCGTTCGCCTGGCCGGGCAGGATGCTGACGGTGGTGCACGATCTCGCCTTCGAACGCCATCCACGCGCTTACACGTCGGGTGAGCGCGCCTACCTTCGCCTCAGCACCCGCTGGGCCGCGGCCCGCTGCCGGCTCTTGATCGCAGTTTCCGAATCCACCAAGGCGGACCTGGTGAACCTCTATGGCGTCAAACCGGACAGGGTCCGCGTGGTGCCGCTGGGCGTGAGCGCGCCGAACGCCTTGCCGGCGCCGGCGGCGCGTCTCGCCGAGCTTGGACTGAACGGCACCTTCGTGCTCCAGGTGGGTCGGGTCGAGGCGCGCAAGAACCAGACTGCGGCGCTGGCCGCTGTCGAGAAGCTCGACGGGGTGACGCTCGCGGTCGCCGGACCCGAGCGCGATCCCGCCATCGCCGCGCGGCTGCGCGAGTCTTCGCGCTGCCGCGTCCTGGGCCGAGTGGACGAGCCCACGTTGGAGCTTCTCTATAAGCATGCGGGTGCGGTCATCGTGCCGAGCCTCTACGAAGGATTCGGGCTGCCGGTGCTCGAAGCGATGGCGCGCGGCAAGGTCGTCGTCGCGGCCAAAGCCTCTTCGCTCCCCGAGGTCGGCGGCAATGCTGCGCTCTACTTCCACGAGTCGGCGGATGCCGAGCAGATCGCCGGGGTGCTCAAAGCTGCGCTCGAGGACAAGGCGCTGCGCTCGAAGCTGACCCGCGCCGCCCGCGCCAGGGCCGCACGCTACACCTGGGAGAGCACCGCGGCCGGCGTGGCCGCGGTGATCAAGGAGCTTTTGCTCTAGGCCCGCTACGACGCGCGCCGAGCGATCGCATCGTCGATCGCGCGCCACGTCAGGCCTGCGGCGCGAGGCCAGCTGAACTGCGCTGCGCGCAGGATCCCGCGACGCCGCATGCCGGCGGCAAGCTCCGTGTCGCCGATCACTCGCTCCAGGGCTTTGCGCCACGCCTCCGGCTCGCCTGCCGGCACCACCAGCCCCGCGTCCTCGACGAGCTCGGGAAGGCTGGCGCCGTCTGAGACCACGACCGGGGTGCCGCAGGCCATGGCCTCGAGGGGCGGCAGGCCGAACCCCTCGTACCACGCCGGGTGGGCGAGCAGGCGCGCCATGTTGTAGACCGCCGGAAGGTCCGCCGGGTCGAGCGAGTCGATGTGATGCAGGCCGGGACCGAGGCGGGCCATGCGCTCGCGGATTCTCTCGTACAGCCATCCCCAAGAGCCGACGACGACGAGGTCGGGCCGGTCTCTCATCATCGCCCAGGCATCCATCAAGGTCTGAAGGTTCTTGCGCGGCTCGATCGTGCCCACGAAGAGGATGAACCTCTCGGGCAGCTTGAGGCGGGCGCGCGCCTCGGCCAGCGCCTCGGCGTCGAGGGGCCGGAAGGCGCTCGCCACTCCGTGCGGAACGACCGAGATCCGCGAGCGGTCGATCCCGAAGATATCCACGATGTCCTGGGCGGTGCGCTCCGAGACGGCGATCACAACCCCCGCACGAAGGATGGACCGAGGCACCACCAGCCGTGTGCTGAGCGGCTGTCGCGCGGGGAACCACCTGGGATTGCGATAGATGGCGAGGTCGTGCACGGTGATCACCGACGGCGCCCCGACGCTCCGCAAGGGCAGCGCGCCCGCAGGCCCGAAGTACGCATCGGGCTTGAGGCGGCGGATCGCGGCAGGCCACTGCACGTGGCGGCCCAGCAACCGGGTCTGAGGCATGAGCCGGTAGGTCGCGTCGGGGACGTGGGCGAACCCTCCCGGAGGACCGAACACCGTCATCCGCGAGTCAGGACGATCGACTGCCATCGCGTGCAGGATCTGGGTCGTGTAGACGCCAACCCCGGCCTGGGGGCGCCCGAGTCCTGACCCGTCGACCACCAGCCGCATGCCAACCACCAGACGATTACCTCAGGTAGCTCTGGTTCCGCTTCAAGACCTCGAACTGTTCCAACGCCAGCCCGGTGCCGCGCACCACGGAGGTCTGCGGATCGTCCGCGACCACGACGGGAATCCCGGTATGAATGGAGAGGTAGCGGTCGAGGCCCCGAAGCTGCGCGCCTCCTCCCGACAGTACGATGCCGCGATCGAAGATGTCCGCGGCAAGCTCCGGCGGCGTCTCTTCGAGCACGTCTCGGACGGCGCCGACGATGAGTCGCAGGGGTTCCTGGATCGCCTCGGTCACGTCGTTCGACGTCAGGACTAGGTTCTTGGGGAGCCCCGAGACCAGGTCGCGACCGCGCACATCGGTGGTCAGCGGCTCCTTCATGGGGACCGCGGAACCGACGGCGATTTTCAGCTCCTCGGCGGTGCGCTCACCGATCAGCAGGCTGTGCTTTCGCTTCACGTAGGAGGCGATCGCGTCGTCGATCCGGTTGCCGCCGACCCGGATCGAATGCGCCACCACCATCCCGGAGAGCGAGATCACTGCGATCTCCGTCGTGCCGCCGCCCACATCGCAGATGGCATTGCCACGGGGCTCGGCGATGGGTAGCCCCGCCCCGATCGCGGCGGCCAGCGGCTCGTCGATCAGCCATGCCTGCCGGGCGCCGGCCGAGATGGCGGCTTCAGTGACCGCCCGCCGCTCGACCGAGGTCACGCCGGAGGGAACGCAGATCATGATCTCCGGCTTGAAGATCCGCTGCCTGCCCTGCACCCGACCGATGAAGTGGTGCAGCATGCCCTCGGTCACCACGAAGTCGGCGATCACCCCGTCCCTCATCGGCCGCACGACCTGGATGGCCTCGGGTGTGCGGCCCACCATCTCCAGCGCCTGCCTTCCTACGGCCAGGATGCGCGTGCCATCGCGATTGACGGCGACGAGCGACGGCTCGTTGACCACGATCCCCTCGCCCTTGACGTAGATGAGAACTGTCGACGTGCCCAGGTCGATGCCGATCTTCTTAGAGAGCACGGCGGCCCCGTTTACTCGTAGCTGCGACCTGCGGTAGCGTCCGAATCCACCTTTACGCTTTCGATCTTCGCCCCCGCCGACGCGAGCTTTCCCGCCATGTCCTCGTAGCCCCGCTCGACGTGCCACGAGTTCCTGAGCAGGCTCTCCCCCTCAGCGCACATGGCGGCGATCACCAACGCGGCGCCGGAACGGATGTCGGGGATCGAGACGTCGGTGCCGCGAAGGCGACACGGCCCGTGCACGATCGCGTGGATCCGGCCCTCCACCGTGATCCCGGCCCCCATCTTGGCGAGCTCGCGGACGTGCTGGAAGCGGTTCTCGTGCACGTACTCGGAGATGACGCTCTCACCGTCCGCCTGGGTCATCAGGGCCATGTACTGCGCCTGCAGGTCGGTCGGGAATCCCGGGAACGTCCACGTCGACATGTCGATCGGATTCAGGCGCGTCCGAGCGTCTCGGCCGACGCGAAACGATCCTTCGCCCACCTCCACGTGTGCCCCTGCTTGCTCCAGCTTGAGCAGGACCACGTGCAGGTCTTCCGGCCGGCTGCATTCGATGCGCAGATCGCCGCCGACGGCCGCCGCCGCAATCGCGTAGGTGCCCGCCTCGAGGTAGTCGGCGATGACCGTGTGCTCGGCGCCGCCGAGCTCTCGGACTCCGTCCACGACGAGGCGCTCCGTGCCGATGCCCTCGATCCGCGCGCCCATCTTCGCCAGCAGCCGGCACAGGTCTTGCACGTGCGGCTCACGAGCTGCGTTGAAAATTTCAGTCCTGCCTTCTGCGAGCACCCCCGCGAGCAGGATGTTCTCGGTGCCCGTGACGGTGGGCAGGTCGAACACGATCCTGTCCCCGCGCAGTCGCTCGACCTCGCCGACGATCTCGGTCTGCGTCTCGGTGATGTGCGCGCCCATCTGCCGCAGACCGCGCAGGTGCTGCTCGATGCGCCGGGCGCCGATGTCGTCGCCGCCGGGCCTCGGCACGCGAGCGTGGCCAAAGCGTCCGAGCAGCGCGCCCAGCAGGACGATCGTCGCGCGCATCCGGCGTCCGAGCTCGTCGGAGACGTCCGACTTGCTGGCCCCGCCCATGTTGAGGTCCATCGTCCCCTCCCCCTCGGTGCGGCCCCCGAGGCCGGCCAGGATCTGGGCCATGAGGGACGTGTCGGTTACCTGCGGCAGGTTATGGAGGGTGACGGCCTCTTTGGTCAGCAGCGCCGCGACCATTTCAGGAAGCGCGGCGTTCTTTGAGCCGCTGACGCAGATGCTTCCGGCCAGCCGCTTGCCGCCGGTGATCCTCAGCGCGTGCTCGCGTCCCGGGAAGCTGGAGCTCATCGAAGGCTAAAGGTAACCCGGCGGGCCGCTGCTAGCCGCGCCGCATCCGCGCCAGGCGCAACCTTGCCTCGGCCATCGCGAGCGCGCTCTGGAACTCAACCTCTTCACCCGCGGTGACGGTCCCGGCGAGCTTCTCCTGCGCCCTCCGACGGGCCTCTTCGGCGCGCTCGACGGAGATTTCGTCGGCGTGCTCCGCCACGTCGGCGAGCACCGTGACACGATCGGGCAGTACCTCGAGGAATCCGCCGCCCACGAAAAGCACCTGCTCCGGGCCACCGATCGTCTCCTGGATCCGCAGTGGACCCGGCTTGAGGATCGTCATCAGGGGCGCGTGGCGGGCCAGCACGCCAAGCTCGCCGTCGGCGCCGTTGGCGATGATGAACTCGACTTCACCTTCGAACAGGCTCCGCTCGACGCTCACCACGCGCAGCGGGTACTTCATGAGCGGCCGTTCACCGAGAGGCCTGCTTCTTCTTCATGTCCTCGCCCTGCGCGCGCGCCTCGTCGATGGTGCCGACCATGTAGAAAGCCTGCTCGGGAAGGTCGTCGTGCTTGCCCTCGATGATCTCCTTGAACCCCCGAACGGTCTCCGCTATCGGCACGTATTTGCCTTCGCGGCCGGTGAACCGCTGCGCCACGTTGAACGGCTGCGACAGGAAGCGCTGGATCTTGCGAGCTCGCGACACCGCCTGCTTGTCGTCCTCGGACAGTTCCTCCATGCCGAGGATGGCAATGATGTCCTGCAGGTCCTTGTAGCGCTGCATCGTCTTTTTGACACCCTGCGCCGCGTCGTAGTGGTCCTGCCCGACGATCGACGGCTCCACGTAGCGGCTCGACGAGCCGAGCGGGTCGACCGCGGGGTAGATGCCGATCTCGACCAGGGCACGCTCGAGCCTCACTGTCGCTCCGAGGTGGGCGAACACGGTCTGGATGGCAGGGTCGGTGTAGTCGTCAGCAGGCACGTAAACGGCCTGCACCGAGGTGATCGAACCCTTGCGCGTCGACGTGATGCGCTCCTGGAGCTCGCCCATCTCGGTGGCGAGCGTGGGTTGATACCCGACGGCCGAAGGCATGCGGCCGAGCAGAGCCGAGACCTCCGAGCCCGCGAGCAGGTAGCGGAAGATGTTGTCCACGAAGAGGAGCACGTCCGCCCCCTCTGTGTCGCGGAAGTACTCGGCCATCGTGAGGCCGGTCAGGCCCACCCGCGCGCGGGCGCCGGGCGGCTCGTTCATCTGGCCGAACACGAGCGCGGTCTGCGGCAGCACCCCTGCGTCGCGCATCTCGTGGTACATGTCGTTGCCTTCGCGAGTCCGCTCGCCCACGCCGGCAAAGACCGAGCGGCCCTTGTGCTGGTAGGCGATGTTGCGGATGAGCTCCTGCACGATGACGGTCTTGCCGGTGCCCGCGCCGCCGAAGAGCCCGATCTTCGAGCCCTTGGCAAAAGTGCACATCAGATCGATGACCTTGATCCCGGTCTCCAGGATCTCCACCTTGGCCTGCTGCTCCGAGACCGGCGGCGCGGCGCGGTGGATCGGCCACCGCGTGATGCCTTCCGGCGCGGGCTCGTCGTCGATGGGCCTGCCGACCACGTTGAACATGCGACCCAGCGTCTCCACCCCCACCGGGACCGAGATCGACTCGCCCGTCGCGTGCACGCTGTCCCCTCTGCGAAACCCGTCGGTGGCGTCCATCGCGATGCAGCGCACCACGTTGTCGCCGATCGCGCCCTCGACCTCGAGGATCACCGTGCGCCCGTCACCCACCGTGACTTCGAGCGCCTCGAACAGCTCAGGCTGCTCTCCAGGCGGGAACTCCACGTCCACCACGGCCCCGATGACCTGGCTGACGCGACCCTCTGTGGTCGTCTTCCGCTCCGCCTTCTGCTTTGTCTTGGCCACTGTTCTCCCTCCTCAGCTCGACGCCCGCATGGCTTCGGCGCCGCTGACGATCTCCATCAGCTCGGTCGTGATCCCGGCCTGGCGCACCTTGTTCGCAAAGAGCGTCAGTGCGTTGATCAGGTCGCCGGCCGCGGTGGTCGCGTTCTGCATCGCGATCATCTTGGCCGAGTATTCGCTCGCCTTGTTCTCCAGCACCGCCTGGAACACCTGCGTCTCGACATACCGTGGCAGCAGGCCGTCGAGGACGGATTCCGGGTCGGGCTCGTAGATGTAATCGGCCCGCGGGCCTGATCCCTCGCTCTCCCGCTTCGGGATCTCAGCGGGGATCAGCACGCGAACGGTCGCTTCCTGCTTCATGGTCGAGATCCACTTCGAGTAACAGAGCAGCACCGCGTCGGTGTTGCCCTTGCTGTACTCCTCGAGCGCGACTGTGACCGCCGGAAGCACGTCAGCTTCCGTGGGCCGGTCGGCGATTCCGCTGACTTCGGCAATCACGTCGCGGTGGTATCGCTGCAGGAAGTCGCGACCCTTGCGGCCGAGAGTGACGTAGCGCTGTTCGTCGGGATAGTGCTCGTTCATGTATCGCGTCGCGGCGCGGATGTTGTTGACGTTGATCGCCCCGCAAAGCCCCTTGTCGGTCGTGACGAGCACCATCACTGCGCGCTTTCCCTCGCGCCGGACCAGGAACGGATGCCGGTACTCCGTGGCCCGCTCGCTGACCGTCTGCAGCACCTCGACCATCTTGTCCGCGTATGGGCGGGTGGCCTGCACTGCCGCCTGCGCGCGCCGCAGCCGCGTGGCCGCCACCACCTGCATCGCCTTGGTGATCTTCTGCGTGTTCTTGATCGAGTCGATGCGCCGGACGATGTCCCTGAATGCAGGCAACTAAGTTCCTTTCTTCTTGGCGGGTGTCTTGGCGGGGGCTTTGGCGGCCGGCTTGGCCGTTTCCTTGGCCGCCTCGTTGGGCGCGGGCGCAGAGGAAGGGCCGGGGTCGGGGACGTCCTGGTATCCCTCCACCCCAAACTGGTGGTTGAAGGTCGAGATTGCCGCCTTCAGGCGCTCGAACAGCGGGTCGTCCAGGGCCTTCTTCTGCTCGATCTCCTCCAGCACGCCCGGTCGCTCGCTCTTGAGGAAGCGAGTGAAGCCCGCCTCCCACTCTCGGACCCGGGCCGTGGGGACCTTGTCGAGGTGGCCCTGCGTGCCGGCATACAGGGCAGCCACCTGCTCGGCCAGGGGGACGGGCTGGTATTTGTCCTGCTTCAGCAGCTCGGTCAGGCGCGCGCCGCGCTCGAGCTGGTTGCGGGTCGCGCTGTCGAGGTCGGACGCGAACTGGGCGAAGGCCGCGAGCTCGCGGTACTGAGCCAGGTCGAGGCGAAGCTGGCCGGAGACCTGCCTCATGGCCTTGGTCTGGGCGTCCCCACCGACTCGCGACACGCTGATGCCTACGTTCAGCGCCGGCCTCTGCCCCGAGTTGAATAGGTCGGACTGCAGGTAGATCTGGCCGTCGGTGATCGAGATGACGTTGGTGGGGATGAAGGCGGACACGTCGTTGGCCTGGGTCTCGATGACCGGCAGCGCCGTCAGCGAACCGCCGCCATGAGCGGGGCTCATCTTGGCCGCGCGCTCCAAGAGCCGGGAGTGCAGGTAGAACACGTCACCCGGATATGCCTCACGGCCGGGCGGGCGGCGCAGGTTGAGCGAGAGCTCGCGGTATGCCCACGCCTGCTTGGTCAGGTCGTCGTAGCAGCACAGGGCTTCCATGCCCTTCTCCATGAAGTACTCACCCATCGCGCAGCCCGCGTATGGGGCGATGAAGTTGAGCGATGCGGTGTCCGAGGCGGAAGCCGCGACGATGATCGTGTAGTCCATCGCCCCGCGCTCCTCGAGCTCGGATGCGACGCGGGCGATCGACGCCGCGTTCTGCCCGATCGCCACGTAGATGCAGATCAGGTCCTTCCCTTTCTGGTTGATGATCGTGTCGAGCAGCACCGTCGTCTTGCCGGTGAACCGGTCGCCGATGATTAGCTCGCGCTGGCCGCGGCCGATTGGGATCATGGCGTCGATCGCCTTGATGCCCGTCTGAACTGGGCTGTCCACACGCTTGCGGGTGATGACCCCGGGGGCGATCTTCTCGATAGGCATCGTTTTGGTGGTCTTGATCGGTCCCTTGCCGTCGATCGGGACGCCGAGCGGGTTGACCACGCGGCCGATCAGCTCCTCGCCCACCGGAACCTCCAGCAGGCGCCCGGTGGTGCGGACCTCGTCGCCCTCGTGGAGGTGGCCGTAGTCGCCGAGGATGACGGCGCGCACCTGGTCCTCCTCGAGGTTCAGGGCCAGGCCGTACGTGTCGTGAGGGAACTCGAGAAGCTCTCCCGCCATCGCGTTCTGCAGCCCGAAGATCTGGGCGATGCCGTCGCTGGTCGCGACGATCCTCCCCACGTCGGTCGACACCAGCTGGGCGTCGAAGTCCTTGAGGCGCTCCTTGATCACGTCCGAGATTTCCTTGGTGCTGATTCCCACTTCGCGTACTCCCTAGGTGGCCGCCAACCGGCGGCGCAGCTGCTGCAACTTGGTCGAGACGGTGGCGTCGACGAGCCGGTCACCGTACTGGAGCTTCATCCCCCCGAGGATGCGCGGGTCGACTACGACATCCATCCTGACCTCTTTGCCGAGGCGCTTAGACAGCTCGCCGGCGACTCGATCGCGGTCGGCCGAGGTGAGCTCTACCGCGGTGGTGACGGTGGCCCGTACGCGACCGGCGGCTTCGTCGGCAAGCCGCTCGAACTCCTCGGCCACCGCGCCCACGTCCGCCACGCGGTTCGACTCGATGAGCAGCTTCGCGAGGTTCGTCGCCTCGGGGTCGAGCTCGTGCGGCGCGGCCGAGATGAGCGCCATGCGGTCGGCCACGGCAATGGTCGGGTTGGTCACCACCGCCGCGACCTCCCCGTTGGACAAGAGGTCGCGCACCTCCGCCACGCGGCGCCCCCACTGCGCGACCTGGCCATCCTGCTGCGCCAGCTCGAACACGGCCTTCGCATAACGCCTACCGGCTGCCGTCGCCACCCGCAACCTCCGCTATCGCCTTGTCGATGAGCTTGCGGTGCTTGTCATCGTCGAGCGTCTCGCCGATTACCTTCTCAGTGGCGGCGACCACCAGCTCGGAGACCTCTTTGCGAACCGACCGGATGGCCTCGTCGCGCTCAGCTTCGATCTCCTTGCGCGCCGCTTCGACGGTCCGGCGCGACTCCTCCTCGGCCTTCTGACGCAGCTCCTGGCGCAGTTGCTCTCCGGATTTGGTGGCGGCATCGATGACGTTCTGCGCCGTCTTGCGAGCGTCGGTCAGCTTCGCCTCCGCCTCTTTGAGCCTTGCCTCCGCGTCGGCTCGCGACTGCTCCGCCTCCCTCAGCTGCTCGGCGACCATGCGTTGACGAGCCTCCGCCAGCCTGACGATCTCCGGATATACGTAGCGCGCGAGGATGGCGAGCATCACCAGGAACGTGATCAGCTCGACGATCACCGTGCCGTCGATCTGAATGACGCCCGCTACGCCGGCGAGAAAGAGCATCTACTTGGCAGGAACGTTCGAAAGGAACACGAACCCGAACGCGAGGTTGATGAAGTACATCGCCTCGACGAGACCGACGATGGTGAAGAGCCAGGGGATCATCCTGCCCTGGGCTTCCGGCTGGCGCGCGACTCCGCTGATGAAGGCGTTGCCCGCCAGGCCGTCGCCGAACGCGGCTCCGATGGCGCCCAGGCCTATGGCAAGGCCGAACGCGATCAGCGCCCCCGCGAGAACAAGTCCGTGATCTGTCATGTCTTCCTCCTAATGGTGTTCGTGTTCGAGACCCTCGCGGGCCGCGCCGAAGTAGATGACCGTCAACAACATGAAGATGAACGCCTGGATGAACCCTATGAAGATGACGTCGAACGCCTTCCAGACCGCCAGCAACACGGCCGCTATGACCGTTCCCGGGATGGTGCCTACCGCCGGCAGGGCCAGGGTTCCGAGCGATGCGATGAGCCCGATCATGACCGCGCCCGCGAAGATGTTGCCGAACAGTCGAAGAGACAACGTGACCGGCTTGACGAGCTCCTCGAGGATGTTCAGCGGGATGAAGACGATGCGAGCCGCCAGCGGGAGCTCGAAGGGCTTGGTGAACCGCTTGAAGAATCCTCGCGCGCCGAGGACGCGAACGCTGTACCACTGGACCACGATGATCACGATGAGGCCCAACGCCAGGGTCTGGTTGAGATCTGCGTTGGCGCCGTGCAGGATGGGCACGATGCCCAGCGGGAAGATCTCGATCCAGTTGGCGATCAGGATGTAGAGGAATAGCGTCATGGCCAGCGGGATCATGAACAGCGCGTCGTCTGACACGTTGGTCTTGACCAGCCCACGGAGTTGGTCGTAGCCCCACTCGAAGACGGCCTGGACCTTGCTCGGCTCGCCCTCCTTCAGCTTGGAGCGGAGCCAGAAGGCGATGGCCAGCGTCGCCACCACGGCGATCGCGCTCGAGATGAGACTGTCGTAGTTGAACACGCAGAGCGGACCGCAGCCGAAGTCGATGGTGGGGTGCGTGCCGACGGCCCCGCTGGCGTGCATCATGCCCGTAGGCCCTGACGCACCCCGGCGCCGACCATCACCAGCTGCGCGACTCCGATCCCCAGCGGTACGGACCATCCCTCCCCTCGCAGCAGGAGCGCCGCCAGCAGCGCCACCGCGCTGAACATCACCAGCCGGAGCAGGCTGCCCGCCACAAAAGGCGTGCCACGCCCGAGCAAGGACTGGATGAGGTAGCCGTTGAGAGAGCCCAGGAGCAGGCCCGCAGCGACGCCCATCCCGGCCGATGCGTGGCCGAGCAGGGCCGCGGCCACCGCGACCGCTGCCGCCAGGACGGCGCAGACCGTCACCGTCACTTTGAGCAGGCTGCCGGACATCATTTCGAGAGCTCCCTAACCTTCAACCAGATTCCGGTCGCGCCGGCCGCCAGACCCACGAACAGTCCCACCAGGACAAAAACAGGCGCCGTGTGCAGCGCCTTGTCGAGCGCCACACCCCCGAGCAGCGGCAGGAGCACCGCGACCGCCAGGTAGATCCCGATTCCGGCCATGTCAGTCCCCGTGGGGCCTGTACTCGAAGTGGGCTTCATGCCCCTGCGAATTCTATCGGGAACCAGTTTCTCCAAGGAGGCGTCGCATGAACGGCGCCGGGAGCCGAAGGCCGGTGTGCTGCAAAAGGTCCGCCGCCACGGTCGACGTAAGGGCGGTCGTGGCCACCAGGACCACGGCCAGCACGCGTCCGTGGCCGAACAGCGTCAGGCCGAGGGCGCCCAGCAGGGCGGTCGCGGCGTAGAAGACGTAGCAGGTCTGGCGCGGGTCGAGGCCGAACGACTGCAAGCGGTGGTGCAAGTGCTGGCGGTCCGGCTGCGCAATGGACGTCCGCTTCAGCCGGCGCCGCAGGATGGCCCAGGCGGTGTCGGCGATGGGCAGGGCGAGCGCCAGCACCGGCGCGGCTAAAGCGAAGGCGACAGCGACCTTGGCGATGCCGAGGATGGAGATCATTCCCAGGGCGATGCCCAGGAAATGGGCGCCGGAGTCCCCCATGAAGATCCGCGCCGGGTGGAAGTTGAACAGCAGGAATCCGGCGCAGGCCCCGGCCAGGGCGCCGCTGAGCTTGACGATGTCGAGCTGCTTCAGCTCGCCCGCGGCCAGCATGAGGACGACCGCCACGATGCACACGACACCGGCGGCGAGTCCGTCCACGCCGTCCAGTAAGTTGACCGTGTTCTGCATCCCGACCAGCCAGAAGATGCTGATCGGCGCGATCAGCAGCCCGAGCTGGACCACGTGCGAGCCGGGGAGGTGGATGAAGCTGATCTTGACCCCGAAGACGAACACGGCGATGACAGCCAGGACCACCTGGAGGCCGAGTTTGATCAGAGGGCTGACCGGACGGCGGTCGTCGATGATCAGCAACGCGACGGCAAGTCCCGAGACGACCAGCACGACCGGCATCTGGCTGTAACCGGGCAGAAAGACCAGGACGGCCAAGGCGAAACCGGCGTACATGGCCAGACCGCCGAGGATCGGCGTCGGCGTGCTGTGCGCGTGGCGGCCGCCGGGCTCGGCGATCAGGCCGGTACGCCGCGACAGGGCGATGGCGAGCGGCACGGCGAGCGCACAGATGGCCAGCGCGGCGAGCATTGGCCACAGGCCCGGCAGCAGGTGATCGCGCAGGCTGTGGAGGCCGCTGGTCTCGAAGAAGTCAGTCAAACGCGTAAGGGACCGGGAAGCGGCGGCACAGGTCGAGGGCCCGCTCGTGGACGGAGTCCAGCGTCGCGCGGTCGTCAATGCGCTCGACGAGGTCGGCGATGCAGTCGGCGATCTCGACCATCTCGGGCTCTCGCATGCCGCGGGTCGTCACCAGTGGGGTGCCCACCCGCACGCCGCTCGGGTTGAACTTGGAAGCCTCGTCGTAAGGGATCGAGTTCCGGTTGAGCGTGATTCCCACGGTGTCCGCCACGTCCTGGACCTGCTTGCCGGTCCGCTTCTGGGGGCGAAGGTCGATCAGCATCAGGTGGTTGTCGGTGCCGCCACTGACCAGGCGCAGTCCGCGCTCCATCAAGCGGTTGGAGAGGGCCTTGGCGTTGACCACTATCTGCTTCGCGTAAAGCTTGAAGTCGGGCTTCAGCGCTTCGCCGAAGCAGACGGCCTTGGCGGCGATGGCGTGCATGAGCGGGCCGCCCTGCGTGCCGGGGAACACCGCCGAGTCGATCGCCTTCTGCCAGTCGTTGCGGCAGAGGATGATCGCGCCCCAGGCCCCGCGCAGGGTCTTCTGGGTGGTGGTTGTGGTGATGTCGGCATATGGGATTGGAGAGGGGTACACGCCGCCCGCCACCAGGCCCGCGACGTGCGCCATGTCGACGAAGAACGTCGCGCCGACCGAATCGGCGACCTCCCTCATGCGCGCCCAGTCCACGATGCGAGAGTAGGCCGAGAACCCGCCGATGATCATTTTCGGACGCACCTGCTCGGCAAGCTTCTGCATGGCCTCGTAGTCGATCATCTCGGTCTCGCGGTCGACCCCGTAGGAGTGGATCTCGTACAGCTTCCCGCTGAAGTTGGCTGGACTGCCATGCGTGAGGTGCCCGCCGGCCGACAGGTCCATGCCCATCACCCGGTCGCCCGGCTGGCACACCGCCATGTAGACGGCCGCGTTGGCCTGCGAGCCGGCATGCGGCTGGACGTTGACGTATTCGGCCCCAAAGAGCTGCTTGGCACGCTCGATCGCCAGGGTCTCGATCTTGTCGATGACCTCGCCGGTGCCGCCGTAATACCGCCGGCCCGGGTAGCCCTCCGCGTACTTGTTGGTGAGCAGCGTCCCAAGCGCTTCCAGGATGGCCGGACTGGTGAGGTTCTCCGAGGCGATCAGCTCGAGGGTCTCCGACTGGCGCTTGAACTCCTTGCGGATGAGGTCGGCGATCTCGGGGTCGACCCGGTCGAGGGCGCGAAACGACATGGTGGTGATCTCTGCTGTCACACAGAGATGCTATCCCGCCTCCCAGCTGGCGGGGAGGTGGCGCGCAGCGCCGGTGGGGAGGGGCCTCAGCCGGAATGGGGCTCTGGAGGCCCGAGCACCTCGGAGGCGGGGATAGCCCCCTCCCGCAGGACGTGCGGCTCCGGGCCCGTGAGGTCGACCACGGTCGATGCCGTGCCTCCCGGCGCAGTCCCTCCGTCGAGCACGGCGACGACGCCATCGAGGGCGGAAGCTTCGGCGGCGGTCATCGCCGGCTCCCGGCCGTGCAGGTTCGCACTCGTAGTCATCAGGGGGCCGGTCGACCGCAGCAGCTCGAGCGCCACTTTGTGCTTGGGGATGCGCACGCCCAGCGTGCCTCCGCCCATCGCATGGAGAACGAGGGTGAGCGGCCCCGGCCACCAGCGCCGCATCAGCGCTTCCGCCTGTGAGTCGACGTGAACCCATCCCTCGAGCTGCGATTCGGCGGCGACCATGAGGATCAGCGGCATGCCGACTGGCCTTCCCTTGATGTGATAGACCCGCTGGCGCGCCAACTCGTCGTCAGCCGCGGCGCCCAGCCCATAGACAGTGTCGGTCGGGAAGGCGACGACAGCCCCGCCTCGAACCAGCTGCGCGGCGCGCGTCAATCCGGCCCGCGTGGGTTTCAACAAGAGGGGTCGTGCGCTCACGCCCGAGGCTCGGAGCTCGAGGGGGTGGGGAACCATGCCTCGATGACCCGCTCGTGCCGACCCAGGTCTTGGTGCACGCGATACTCGGCGGAGGCACGACCGGCCGCGCCAACAGCGCCGCTCAGGATGGATGGGTCGAGCTCGGCCAGTACGCGCCCGCCGGGGTTCAGCCTGCCCGGCGCCTCTGCGAGCAGTCTTACGACCAGGTCCGCGCCCTTGCCGTCCGCGTACAGGGCCGCCGCCGGCTGGGCCACGACCTCGCGCGGCAACCGCGCGTCCTCTGCGAGGTAAGGGAGATTGGCGCAGACCAGGTCAAAGGTTCCCGGGAGCGGCTCGAGCAGGTCTCCGAGGACGAGGTGGACCCTGGGGCCCAGGCCGTGGGCGTCCACGTTGCGGGCGGCCACAGCCAGCGCTTCAGGGCTGATGTCCGATGCCCAGACTTCCGTGTTGGGCGCGTAATGGGCCACCGCGATGGCGATGCACCCGCTGCCCGTTCCGACGTCGGCCACGCGCAGGTTCCTGCTCTCCTCCCGCGCGATCGCCACCGCCCTCTGCACCAGGACCTCGGTGTCGGGGTTGGGCACGAGGACCGCCGGCGTGACTTCGAAGTCAAGGCTCATGAACTCCTTGTGTCCGACCAGGTATGCCACCGGCTCGCCCTTGGCGCGCCGCGCCACCATGGCGCGGTAGGCGCTCAGCTCGCTCTCCGACAACATCCGGTCGAACTTCAGGTAGAGATCAAGGCGGCGCAGCCCGAGCGCGTGGGCGAGCATGACCTCCGAGTCCAGGCGAGGCGAGTCCGAACCGTGCCTGGAGAGATGGTCGCTGGCGAGCTTCAGGACCTCGATGAGGACCAACTCGCTCAGGCCGCGTTCCCGCCGTCGAGAAGCGCTGCACGCTCGGCATTGACGAGCGCGGCCACCAGCTCGTCCAGGTCGCCGCCCATCACCTGGTCCAGCTTGTGCAGGGTCAACTTGATCCGGTGATCAGTGACGCGGTTCTCCTTGAAGTTGTAGGTGCGGATCTTCTCGGACCGGTTCCCGCTCCCCACCATGCCACGCCTCTGGGCGCCGATCGCGGCCTGCTGTTCGGCAAGCTTGATCTCGTACAGACGGGCGCGCAGGACCCGCAGCGCCTTTTCTTTGTTCTGCAGCTGCGACTTCTCGTCCTGGATGCTGACCTGCATGCCGGTCGGCTTGTGCGTGATTCGGATCGCCGAGTAGGTCGTGTTCACGCTCTGGCCCCCAGGGCCCTGCGAGGTCGAGGTCTTGATCTCGATGTCCTCAGGCCTCAGCTCGACCTCGACCGGGTCTGCTTCGGGCATCACGGCCACGGTTGCGGCCGACGTGTGGATGCGCCCCTGCGCCTCGGTCTTGGGCACCCGCTGCACGCGGTGGACGCCGCCTTCGAACTTCAGCTGCGAATACGCGCCGTGGCCATGGACCTCGAACTCGATCTTGTCGAACCCCCCCTTTTCCGTGGGCGAGGAGTCGGCGACCTCGATCTTCCAACCCTTGCGCTCGGCCCATTTGCTGTACATGCGGAACAGGTCGCCCGCGAAAAGCGCCGCCTCCTCCCCACCCTCCGCTCCCTGGATTTCGACCACGACGTCGCGCTCGTCGTTGGGGTCTTTGGGCAGCAGCAGCACCTTGAGCTTCTCGTCGAGCTCGTCTGCTTGGGCGGCGGCGCGGTGCTCCTCGGCCCGCAAGTACTCCTGCATCTCGGGGTCCTTCTCGTGCTTGATCAGCTCCCGCGCCGACTCCACCTCATGGCGCGCCTTGCGGTAGGCCTCATAGGTCTGGACGGTCTCGCGCAGGGCGTGCTGCTCGCGCGCGAGCCTGGTCAGCTGCTCGTGGTCGGAGGCCACCTCCGGGCGGCCCATCTCGGCCTCGATCTCGCGGTAGCGCCGCGCCATCCCCTCGAGCCTATCGATCACGCTAAAAGCACAAGGGGGTCAGGCCCCCCTTGTGGGGAACCCCCCATTAGGCTCGAACCGGTGCTCCCAGTTGTAGCACTTCGGTGGCCTGGCCAAGCCAGGCCACGCGTACGCATTCATGCGGCGGCTCCGGCGGTTGTCTCCTCCTCCTGGCGGGCGCTGTTGAAGGCGGTGATCGCGACCTCGAGCATGTCGTCGGATGGCTCGCGGGTGGTGAACTTCTGGGTCCCGAGCACCGGCAATAGAGCGATCTTGACAACGGCGTTGTAACGGTGACGCGCCATGAAGCGGATGAGCTCGAAGCCCGAACCGGCGATCAGCGGGATCGCGAGCACGCGGCTCGCCACCAACCAGAACCAGTTGGGGTGGAAGAGGGCGACCACGCTGAACACGACGACGCTGACCACCAGGACGACGAGCAAGAAACCCGTTCCACATCGCGGATGAAGCGTGCTGGCGCGGCGCACCGAAGGCACGTCGAGCGTCCAACCCGACTCGAACGCGTTGATCGTCTTGTGCTCGGCGCCGTGGTACTGGAAAACGCGCCGGACGTCGGGGAGCATCGCGATCGCCGCGAGGTAGCCGAGGACCAGGCCCACCCGGATCAGGCCTTCGACCAGGACGAACAGGAATCCGCCGCTGCGGTGGACCGCCACGCCGGCCAGCAGGAGCGGTAGGCCGAGGAAAACGGCCAGCGCAAAGACCCCGGCGACCGCGACGGAGCCGGTGATCTCCTTCTTGCCGATCTCGATGTCGTTGGCGCCGGCATTCTGGTTGGCGGACCAGATGAGGGATTTCATGCCCAGGTGCATCTGCTCAGCAATCAGGGCCAGGCCCCGCACGAAAGGCAGCTTCCAGATGGGGTTCACGTAGATCGAGGCCTTGAGCTCGCCCCGGTCGACCAGGATCTCCTTGCTGTTAGGCAGGCGCACGGCGACCGCATAATGGGTCTTGCCGCGCATCATCACGCCCTCGATGACGGCCTGGCCGCCGTAGAAGAACTGGTCGGGTCCGACTTGGACCGGGCGGGGGCTGGGGCCCACCGATGCCACCCCTGAGGGGTCCGGAATCGGCACCTAGCTCCTGGTCTTCGCAGCCCGCTTGCGGAACCGCTCGACCTGACCGCCCGTGTCCACGATCCGCTGCGTGCCGGTGAAGAACGGGTGGCAGACGGAGCAGATCTCGGTCTTGAGCTCCTTGCGAGTGGAACCGGTCGTGAACGTGTTCCCGCACACGCAGGTGACCAGTGCGTCTTCGTAGTAGGTGGGATGGATCTGTGCTTTCAATCTTTCGTCTCCAGACGGGTTAGTTTACCGGGCGAACGTGCCGAGCAAGCTGTTGGCCTGCACGCTGGCCACGCCGAGGTACAACACGAGGGCCAGCCACGCGATTCCCATCGTCCACCTTCCGCTCATGGGAATGGACGTGTAGTACGGGTTGCCGGCGTTGCGGAAGCGCGCGATCAGGCTCGGGATGCCAAGCAGGGCGAAGATGATCAACAGCGGGCTGAGGAAGAAGTGGAAGAACAGCGCGCCCAGGCCCACCACGGCCAGCGCGCCGACCTGGAACCAGGGCGAGACCGGACCAAGGATCCAGGCGCCGTCCAGCTGCCAGATGGGGATCAGGTTGAACAGGTTGATGTAAAAGCCGATCCAGGCCGCGAGCAAGAAGATCTCGTTGTGGGTCGAGCCGAAGATGGCGAGGGCTGCGGTCGCGCCGATGGTGCCGGCGATCGGGCCGGCGATGCCGATCTGAGCCTGCTTGAGGGCGTCGGTCGGGTGCGAGCGCTGGAAGATGGCGGCGCCCATGAACGGGATGAAGATCGGCGCCGTGGCCTGCATGCCCTGCCGGCGGATCTCGAGCACGTGGCCCATCTCGTGGACCAGGATCATCGTGACCAGGGCCACCGCGAACCAGGGGCCATAGAACAGCGCGTAACCACCGAAGCTGACCACCAACGAGAGCAGCGTCGCGGCGGCCGGGATCTTGAAGACGAGCAGGAGGGCGTACTTCCCGTAGGCGAAGGCCGCGGCCAGCGCCGCGACGATTCCGCCCATGACGCCGCGGTTGCCGCGGTTGGCGGGGGCCTGGGCGTAGTGGTACGGCGACTGGGGCGGAATGTCGGCCGCGCCCTGGTAGCTGGGCGGAGGCGGCAGAAAGTCGCCTGACGGCGGCGGCGGCAACGGATCCCTATCGCTCATCTGTCCATTTATTGATACCCCCTACCCAAGGGCGCTAATCCCGGTAGCTGAACTGGGCACATTCGAGACCGGCGGGGCCCCGGAGGGCCAGGCTCACCGTGCAGACGGCAAGAGTGCACCTGGCCGGTACCACCTCGCCCTGGGAACCAGTCAGCGGATCGGTGGTCGGCCGAGCTGATGCCAGGCGCCACCGGTCGGGCGGCGGGCTGGACGCAGGGCGGCGGGCTCGGTGATGGCGCGGGCGAGCGTGGCGCGGGCGAAGGCGTGGGCAGGATGGCGGCGCCACCGGAACCGGCGCAGGAGGCCGACAGGCTCGCGGTGGCCACGCCCGCAGCGAACGCCTTAGCTCGGATCCCCGACGACGTGGTGCCTGGTGACCACGCGGCGCACGGTCGCGTGCCGGCTCGACATGAGCAGGGAGGTCGTCTCTGTGTATCCGCTGCCGAACGTCACAGCGGGGAGAAGCGGACCGCCCGTGACGCCCGTGATCGCGACGGCGATCTCGGCCGCGGGTGCGAGGTCTGCGATCCCGTAAACGCGCGACGGCTCGTCCCCGAGCAGCTGAAGCTCCTCGTCGTTGCGGGCGAGGAGGCGCGCCAGGAACTCGCCGCCGAGGCAGCGAACCGCGCAGGCGGCGATCAGAGCTGCCTGCAGGTCGCCCGTCCCGATGGCGGCATCGATGCCAGAGCCCGGGAGCGCGGCCATCACCGCACTCGCGAAATCGCCTTCTTCCAACGTCCTGATCCGCGCGCCGGCAGCGGCGACCTCCTTGATGAGGTCTTTGTGCCGCGGCCGTTCGAGGATGGCGACCGTGAGGTCCTGGACCCTGACGTCGTGCGCGAAGGCGATCCGGCGCAGGTTGTCCGTGATCGTATCGTCGAGGGCGATGGCGCCTCGCGCCGCCGGACCAGCGACGATCTTGTCGACCTGGGTGACGTCGGGCAGCGATGCGAAGCCCCCAGGTTCCACCGCGACGAGCAGCGACACCGAGTTGATGTGTCCGCGGGCCACCTGGCTCGCCCCCTCGACCGGGTAGAAGCCCAGATCGACCGCGCGCCCTCCTCCGCCGATCACCGTGCCCGGCGGCAGATGCGTCTGGTGGCGCGGGCTCAAGACGACGGTGCCGGTCAACCCAGAGCGCTCGAGCGCGAATCGCATCGACTCGGCGGCCAGCTCGCTGACCCGATCGGCGTCGCCCTTGCCGAGCAGCCGCGCGCACGCCATCGCGGCGGCCTCGGTCGCGTGCACGAGCTCGAAGGAAAGCTCGCCGCCCTCCCCATCCGTGGAGAGGCGGGCCGGAGGCCCGGAAGTGCCGAAGGAAGGAATCCCGCTCCTCTGCTGCTCCATCTTCGGGTCCTAGGAGGGCTCGGTCTCTTCGAGCAGCTCCACTGGACGGAGTTCCATCTGGTCGATCCCGCTCTGGAGGAACGCAGCCCGCACGAAGTCGCGGAACAGCGGGTGCGCCCGGTTGGGACGGGACCGAAACTCGGGATGGAACTGGCTGGCCACGAACCACGGATGATCGGCGAGCTCGATGATCTCGACCAGGCGCCCGTTGGGTGAGACGCCGCTAAAGGTCATGCCCTTCTCGTTCATGACCTCGCGGTACTCGTTGTTGAACTCGAAGCGATGACGGTGGCGCTCGTAGACGACCTCTTCCCCATACGCTTTGTGCGCGAGGGTTCCGGGCACCAGCTTGCACGGATACAGGCCGAGCCGCATCGAACCGCCCATCTGGTCGACGTTGCGCTGCTCCGGCATCAGGTCGATCACCGGCGTCGAGGTGAAGGCTGCGAACTCGGTGGAGTTGGCGTCCGGCGCATCCAGCATCTCGCGCGCGAAATCGATCACCGCACACTGCAAACCCAGGCACAGGCCGAGATACGGGATGCGATTGTGCCGCGCGTAGCGAGATGCGATCACCTTGCCCTCGATGCCGCGGTAACCGAACCCTCCGGGCACGACGATGCCGGCCACCCCCATGAGCGGGGACGAGTCGCCCGCGTCGAGCTTTTCTGAGGACACCCAGCGGATGTCGATGGCGAGGTCGTGGTGCACTCCTGCGTGGCGCAGCGACTCGATGACACTGAGGTACGCGTCAGGCAGCGCGATGTACTTGCCGACGATCGCTATGGGCACGGTGGCGCGCGGGTGCTTGATGCGATCGACGAGCTGGATCCACGGCCTCAGCTCGGGCACGTGCGTGGCCTCGTCGAGCTCGAAGTGCCTCGCCATGACCTTGCCAAGGCCCGAAGCCTCGAGCATCAAGGGCACCTCGTAGATCGACTCGACGTCGGGGACCGAGACGACCGCCTCTCGGGGCACGTCGGTGAACAGCGCGATCTTTTCCTTGAGGTCCGCGTCGATCGCGATCTCGGAACGGCAGATGATGGCGTCGGGCTGAATGCCGATGGCGCGCAGGGCCTGGACCGAGTGCTGCGTCGGCTTGGTCTTCATTTCCTGGCCGCGGACCATCGGGACCAGCGAGCAGTGGACGTAGAAAACGTTCTGGCGACCGAGATCGTTCTTGAGCTGGCGAATGGCCTCCAGGAACGGAAGGCTCTCGATGTCGCCCACCGTGCCGCCCACCTCGACCACCACCACGTCGGCCTGCGGGTCACGCGACGCGCGGAGGATCTTCTCCTTGATCACGTTCGTGACGTGCGGGATGACCTGCACCGTGGCGCCGAGATAGTCGCCCCGCCGCTCGCGAGCGATGACCTCCTGGTAGATCTTCCCGGTCGTCACGTTAGAGGCGACCGTCAGGTTCTCGTCGACGAAGCGCTCGTAATGCCCGAGGTCGAGATCGGTCTCGGCGCCGTCGTCGGTGACGAACACCTCGCCATGCTGGTAGGGGCTCATCGTGCCGGGGTCGACGTTGAGGTAGGGGTCGAGCTTCTGCATCTTGACCCGCAGGCCGCGCATCTTAAGCAGGCGGCCGAGGCTGGACGCGGTGAGGCCCTTGCCAAGGCTCGACGCGACGCCACCGGTA
>DATITA010000111.1:0-43353 GCA_035468355.1 Candidatus Dormiibacterota bacterium | reverse complement strand
CCCGCGCTACCAGCGTGGGGTCCTCCCGGGTTCACGTGAGGGCGCCCGGCGGGCGCCCGGCGCTTGGTCGGACTATCTCCTGATCCCGAGCTTGGCGACAAGCGCTCGATATCGCTCGATGTCGGTGTCCCTCAGGTAGTTCAGCAGTCGCCGCTGTTTGCCCACCAGGAGCAGCAGGCCGCGGCGTGAGTGATGGTCCTTGGCATGCGTCTTCAAGTGCTCCGTGAGCTCCCTGATGCGCGCGGTGAAAAGCGCGATCTGGACCTCGGGTGAACCCGTGTCCTTATCAGCGCGTTTGTGCTCCGCGATGAGCTTGCCTTTGACTTCAGTCTCTACTGCCAAAACTCGACTTTGAAGTATACGTGCGGCGCGGCATCGGCCGTCAGGGCGCGAACTCCACGCTCCCGTCGGAGCGCGGGTCGGCGCCTGCGCGCCACCGCCCGGGTCCGTCGATCACGATCGAGTGCGCGTGTCCGAAGAGGTGATGCCTTGGCGGCATCAGCTCCACCTTCCACTTCGAATGCGACAGCTCGCCAGCGCCCGGATAGTCCGCCTCCACCGACACCGTCACCCCGTCGGCAAGGATGCGGATCCTGGGCCGCGCCACCGCCTCGGCGGGCTCCAGCCCATGGTCCACGAGGTTGACCAGGACCTGGGCCTGCAGCTGTGGCTGGCCGTCGCCGCCCATCGAGCCGAAGGCAGCCCAAGGCCGGCCGTCTTTCGAAGCCATGGCCGGGATCAACGTGTGCATGGTGCGTTTCCTGGGCTCGAGCCGATTGACGTGTTTGGGGTCGAGGCTGAAGTAGCTGCCGCGGTTCTGCAGGAGCATGCCGGTGCCCTCCGCGACGATCCCGGAGCCGAAATCGAACGCGACGCTCTGGATCAGGGAAATGATGTTGCCGTGCTCGTCGGCGGCGCACATGTACACGGTGTCGCCACCGTCCAGCGAACGTGCTCTCTCAGAGGCAGCGTGGTCGGGGTCGAGAAAGGGCGCGAACGGCGCGCTTGAGAAATCGGGGTCGGTGATGTATCGATCCCGCAGCGCGTAAGCCGGGTCGCGGGCACGCTTGAACGGCTCTATGAAGTCGACGCCCGGGCGCAGACCCCCCGGCGGCACAGTGTTCAAACGCGCCAGCATGGCCGCAGCGGCCAGCCCCTGGGTCGGCGGCGGGAGCTCGTAAACCACCACGTCCCGATACGCCACCTCGACAGGGTCCACCCATTGGGAGCGGTGGGATGCAAGATCCTGGCCGGTGACCAGCCCGTCGCGCCGCTTGATGGCCCCGGCGATCGCCGCCGCGACCTCGCCTCGGTAGAAGTCGCCCACTCCGCCCCGGCCGATGGACTGCAGCACCGATGCGAGGTCGGGGTTGCGCAGGAGCATCCCCGCCTCCATCGGCGGATAAAGCGCCTGGGCTGCCGGCTCGCGTCCCAGGAGCGCGGCCGCGTCCATCAGGAAGTGAGACAGCTGCGGCGTGATCACGTAGCCGTCGCGCGCCAGCGCGGCCGCGGGCTCGAGGACCGCGCCGAAACCGAACGTCCCGTACCGCTCCAAAAGTCTTCCCCACGCCTCGACCGTTCCAGGCACCGTGACGGTGAGCACTCCGCGCGCCGGCATCTCCGCGTGACCTCGGGAGCGGACGGCCTCGATGGTCGCAAGCTCGCCCGAGCGTCCAGCGCCGATCAGGCCGACGGGGCCCGCGGCGCCGGCCGGCCACACCATCGCCATCAGGTCGCCCGCTACCGACGTCATGCTCGGGTAGACGACGCACAGCACCGCGTCGGCGGCGATCACGGCGTCGATGGCATTGCCGCCGTCGCGCAGCACGCTCGCCCCGACCTCGCTCGCGAGGTGATGAGGAGTCGCGATGACGCCTTTGGTCATCGCTTGATTATCGAGGCGTTATGAACTCGATCGCTCCAGGCTGGATCTCGAAAAGCGCAGGCAGGAAGCCTGGCTGCTCCCCGTCCATGTCGATGCGGACCTTCTCGGGCGAGGTGACTGAGACCCGCTTGCCGTAAAGCAGCTCGATGTTCGGGTTGCGCTGATCGAGGTGCTTGCCGCTGCGGATGTCGCTCATGCCTCGAATCGTCTCGACCTTGCCTGCGTTGGCGACCAGGATCACGTCGAACACACCGTCGGTCGGCGAGGCGGTTGGCGCCATCTTCATGCCCCCGCCGAAGTACTGACAGTTGGCGATCACGACCTGCTGCGCCTTGGCCAGCTCACGGGTGTTGCCGTCGATGACCACCGTCATCGGCTTGTTCTTGTAGGCGAGGAGGGCCATCAGCGCCGTCAAGGTGAAGGTCACGCTGCCCAGCCGCTTCTTGCCGCTGTTGACGCGGTGGACGACCTCGCCCCCGTATCCCGCATCCGCGATGTTGATGAAATGCCGCACCTGCGTCGTGCCGTCTTCGGCCTGGTAGGTCACGCACCCCGCATCCAGTCGCCGGACGAGCCCACCGCTGATCACCTGCACGGCGGCCTTGACGTCTAGGGGGATTCGAAGCGTGCGCCGGAAATCCCCTCCGGTGCCCAGGGGGACCATCGCCAACTTGCTCGTCGTCGGGATCGGGGCGCCGTTGTGGAAGAAGCCGTTGACGACCTCGTTCAGCGTGCCATCACCGCCGACCGCGACCACGACCGGCCTGGACTGCCGCACCGCCCTCTCGGCGATCTCGGTGGCCTCGTGCGGTCGAGTGGTAAACGCGGACTCGAAAGGGATGCCGGTCGAAGGCAGCCACCCCTCGATCCCGGCCCATTCGCGCGCGGCCTTCCCGGCCCCGGACGCCGGGTTGACGATGAAGAGGACCGGGGCGCCGGTCTGACCGCCTATCTCGAGCCTCCCATGGCCCTGGGGTTCATGATCCCCTTGGGGTCGAGTCCGTCTTTGACCGCTCGCCACACTTTCATCCAGCCTCCCATCTCATCGGCGACCCAGCGCGCCCGCACCTGGCCCACGCCATGGTGGTGACTGATGGTCGCACCAAGTTCGAGGGCCGCGCTCATCGCGCCTTCCCAGGCCCGCCCGTAGGCGGCGCGGGCATCTTGTTCGCTGTCCGCAGATCCGCCGAAGGTGAAATAGGCGCAGCAACCCTGCTCGTAGGCATGACTGAAATGGCATAACGCCAGCCCGCCGACCGCTATTGCGGATTTGACCCTCGCGTGGAGCTCGGGAAGCGTTGTCCACAGCGCCGCCAACTCAATCGTGTCCAGGTAGGAGCCGGCAGGCTCCAGGAACGTCTTGAGCCGCTCGGCCGACAGGTCGAACCGGTGGCGCTGCCAGCGTTCCCAAGGGCCGGGTCCGAGCTCGGTGGCCGAGCCGGCCAATCGCTTGACCGCCGCAGCCTCCGACTGCGCTGTTTCCGCCAGGCCCGCGGTGGCGACGACCAGCGCGCAACCACCCTCCGCCAGGTCGAAACCGTTGAAGGCGCTGTCCTCGGCGTCGTACAGGCGCATGACCAGCGGCCGGATTCCCGATTGCATCACCTCGCGCATGCAGGTGAGGCCGGCCGCGAGGTCTGCAAACGCGTATCCCGCGCCGACGGTCGCAGGCGGCAGGCGATGGACGCGAAGCACGGCGCCGATCACGACCCCCAGCCCGCCCTCGGCCCCGATCCACAGCTCGTGCAGGGCTGGACCGACTGCCGAGCGCGGGCCCGGGCGCGGCGCCGCAAACGTCCCGTCGGGGAGGACGGCGGCCAGGCTGAGCACCATGTCCTCGATGCTCCCGTAGCGGCTCGACTCCTGCCCCGACGACCGCGTGGAGACCAGGCCCCCGACCGTGGTCCCGGGGAGAGAGCTCGGGTAGTGGCCCAACGTCAGTCCGAGCCGGTTGAGGTGCTGCTCGAGCACCAGCCCGTTCACCCCCGCCTCGCACCGGCAGGTCAGGTTGACCTCGTCGACCTCGAGGATCCTGTCGAACGCGCCCATGTCGAGCACGATCTCAGCCGGGTCGGGCGACAGGGCGCCGCAGACTCCGCTTCCACCGCCCAAAGGCGTGACCCTGACGTCGTTGGCGGCCGCCCAGCGCAGCACCGCCGTCACCTGTTCACGCCCGGAAGGGCGCACCACGATCGCGCGAGGCGGGGCGCTGCCCGCGCGCCGATCCATGATCGCCAGCGGCCACAGGTCGCGCACCTCGCGCTCGTCGACGGCGGCCCGCCCCACGATCGCCTCGAGCGCGGCCCTCAAGGTTTCCTGGCCGCGAACCGGCCGGCCAGCCAGCCCGTGAGGATCGGCACGCCGAATCCGCAGGGGCCGCTGTAGTCGTATCCACCGAGCACCGCGCCCGCCGCGAAGAGATTCGAGTAGGGTGCGACTCCCTCGTCGTCGAGCGGATGAAGCCCCTTGTCGGTGGCCACGCCCGATCGCAGCTCTTCTCCAGGGTCCAGGTACTGCAGGTGCTGGAAACGGGTGCCCAGGGTGCGGACCGGCCGGCCGTCGTGGAAGACCCCGAGGCCGAGCAAGGGCTCGCTGGTCTGACGGCCGCCTTCAAGGCCGCCTCCGATGCGCCCACCGGTGGCGAGGACAAAGGAGTCGGCACGGAACGAGCGATCGCCTGCTCGCGCCGCCACGATGCGGTCCCCGGCCGTCTCGAAGCCGTTAACCTCGGCCTTCACCGTACCGAGCGCGATCGCCTGCTGGAGGCGCCATCCGTGAGGCGACGGCGGGGAAGCGAGCAGCTCGAAACCGTTGTCGGGAAGGTTGGTGAATCCCGGCGGGTATGCGATCGAGGCCGCCTTCGGTTTCGCCGACGAAGGGGCTCGGCGCCCGTAGAGATCGGTGAGCGATGCGCCGACGGGTAGATCGGCGATGCTCAACTCCTCGGCGAAGGCGTCGATCCCGTGCAACTCCTTCAACGCCTGGGCCGTTGAGGCGGCGTCGTAGTCGCCCACCTGGGAGACCCCGATGACCGCCACCCGGTGCCCGCTCAGCGCGCGAAGCTCGCCGGGCGCGACCGTGGCCGGAACCAGATTGGCGGGGCGCGCGAGCCCGTGGATGTCCGCATAAAGCCCGCGTGCGCGCCAGCCGCCCTCGAACTTCAGACCTTCTTTCTCAAGCGCCAGCCGCAGCGCCTGGATCGCCCCGTCGAGCTCAGTCGCGAGGCGGACGGCGTCCAGGCCGAGGCGGGTGATCGGGTGGTGTGGCTGCGACCCGAGGATCGAATCGAGATCGTCGACGATCTCCATCCCGCCGGCATAGAGCGCGGTCGCGCCGGGAGCCCGGGCGATCAGCGTGACCTCCGCCCCGTCGCGCCGCGCCGCAAGCGCTGCGCAGTAGCCGGCGATTCCGCCACCGACGACCACGACCTTCACGGCGCCGCGATCCTCCGGGTGTCCTCGACGTCCTTCTTCAACTGCACGACGAGCTCAGCGGGGCTCGGGAACTTGATGTCCGGGTGTAGGTAGCGGACGAAACGAAGCACCAGGCGGTGCTGGTAGAGGTCGCCTTCGAAGTCGAGCAGGAACGCCTCGACGCGGAGCTGCGTGCCGCCGAAGGTCGGACGGTACCCGACGGACAGCGCAGCGGTGAACTCGCCGTCGGGCGCGGTTGCCCGCCCTGCGTATGCCCCCAGCGCCGGCACGAGCTTGTTGGGCTCGATCCCGATGTTCGCGGTGGGAAAGCCCAGCTGCCGTCCGACGCGCTCGCCGGCCTCCACCGGCCCGGTCATGGCGTATTCGCGGCCGAGCAGGCGGGTGGCTGCCGCGACATCGCCGGTCGTGACCAGCCGCCGGATCTCGGAGCTGTGCAGCTCGTGGCCCGCGACCAGGAGCGGCGGGACGACCTCGACGTCGTGCCCGTTGGCGCGGAGCCACTCGGCGCTCCCCGTGCGCCCACGGCCGAAGGCGAAGTCGAAGCCGATCACCCAGCGTCGGATGTCCATGGTTGTGGAAAGGCGCTCGACGAACTCGTGGGGCGACCATGAGGCGAGCTCGCGGTCAAACCGAAGGACGATGGCGTGCGCGATCCCGGCGGCCTCGAGCAGCTCGAGCTTCTCGTGCAGGGTGGTGATCGATTGTGGGCAGTTGGCCGGGTCGAGCACGCAGCGTGGGTGCGGCTCGAACGTGATGAGTGCCGGCTCTGCGCCGGCCGCCCGGGCTGAGTGGACGGTGTGCCCGATAACGTCGAGATGACCGAGGTGGACTCCGTCGAAGCTGCCGACGGTGAGGGCCACCGCGCCGATCGGGCTCGACGGTAGCCCGAGGTGGATCTTCAAATCAGTTGAAGACCTTCTCGGGCACGAAGGTCCGCCGCAGCGGATCGGTGTGGCCGAGCGCGATCAGACGCCCGCCGGCGTCGTGGGCGCGAACCTGGCCGGGCCCTGGCTCCGGTAGGACACGCACGGCGCGCCCCTGCCGGACCATCGCGGTCTGTTCGACGGTGAGCCTCACCTGCTCCATGTCCGGCAGTATGACTTCGGCCGGGAGGAGCTGATCACGCACGATTTCGGCGCTGGTGACCTGGTCCGATGGCACCGCGGACGCGATCGCCAGCGGCCCGTAGGCGGTACGCACCAGCCGACCCAGGTAGCCGCCCACGCCCAACCGCGCACCGAGGTCTCGCGCGATCGAGCGCAGGTAAGTCCCGCTGCCGCATCGAATCTCTACCGTGGCCACGGCCTGCGCGCCCGGCTGGAAGTCGAGCAGGATGGCCTCGTAGACGACGACCTCGCGGGCCACGGGCCGGGTCGCGACGCCGCTGCGCGCCAGCTTGTAGGCGCGCCGGCCCTCCACCTTGACGGCGGAGAACGCCGGCGGCTCCTGGAGGATGCGGCCCGTGTAGGCGGCCAGGCCCGTCTCGATCTGCTCGCGGGTGAGCCCGCTCGGGTCGGCGCCTGGCTCGCGCTCTGCCTCGGCATCGTCGGTAGCCGTCACAAAGCCCAGGTGGATGTCCGCAACGTATGTCTTCGAGAGCCGCAGCGCGAACTCGGCGAGCCTGGTCGCCGACTCGAAAAGGATGGGCAGCACGCCAGTCGCCAGCGGGTCCAGCGTGCCGGCGTGACCGACGCGGTGGGCGCCGGTCAGGCGTCGGAGCCGGTTGACGACGGCAAAGGAGGTTTCCCCGGCCGCCTTGTCGACGTTGAGGACCCCGGTCGGGAAGACCGGCGAATCAGCTTTCGGCCGGCGGGGCAAGGATGGCCTCCTTGGCGGCCGCCAGGACGTGTCTCACAGCCTCGTCCATCGACTTCTCGATCTCGGCCCCCGCCGCTCGGACATGGCCGCCCCCGCCGAACGAGGCGCACAAGGCCGCGGCGTCGACGCCACCTCGGCTGCGCACGCTGATCTTGGTGAGCTCGCCCTGGACTTCCTTGAACAGGATCGCCACCTCCAGGCCGGCGATGCTGTTGAGGGTGTCGATGATGCCCTCGGACTCGGCCATCACGGCGCCCGCCTCGCGCAGCATTCGGCGCGTCACCTTGGCCCACGCAAGCCGGCCCTCGAGCTCGACGCGCATGGTCGCGAGAGCGAGGCCGCTTAGTTTGAGCGTGGTCTCGGGCCGCATCTTGTAGACCTGCGTTGCGATGTGCCCCGGATCAGCGCCGAGGCGCGCGAGCCGGGCGGCGTCGTCGAGCGCGCGCGGGGTAGTGTTCTCGTGCCGGAAGCCGCCCGTGTCAGTGAGCAGGGCGATGTAGAGGTTGGCCGCCATGGTGGGTGTGATCGGGAATCCGAAATGGTCCAGCATCTCGATCACCATCTGTCCCACGGCCGACGCCGCGGGGTCGATGACGTTGACGTCGCCGAACCGCGAGTTGGATGGGTGGTGATCGACGTTGACGATCACCGCGTGCTCGGCGATCCGCTTGACGCTGCTGCCCGAGCGCTCCAGGTTGCCAGAGTCGAAGAAGAAAACCAGGTGCGGATCGACCCCGTGCGGCGGCTCGGACAGGATGTTGTCGTAGCCGGGCAGGAACGTGTACATCTGCGGCAGCGGCGGCGGGATGAGCACCCACACGTCCTTTCCCGCCGCGCGAAGCGCTTCAGCGAAGGCGAGACTGCAGCCGAGAGTGTCGCCGTCGGCATCCTTGTGACCGAAGACGAGGATCTCCTGGTTCGCGTCGATGAGCTGCTTGATCTCGTCGTAAAGGTGCCGCGTGGTGCTCTTTGCCTTGGCTATGACTCCTCCTCCGCAGGTGTCTCGCCCTGCGGCAGCACCTCTTTGAGCAGCTCTGCGATGTGGACGCTGTACTCGATCGATGGATCGAGCTCAAAGCGCAGGTCCGGAGAGAACTTGAGGTTCTGAAGACGGCGGCCGAGCTCGTGCCTGATCAGGCCGCGCGCAGAGACAAGGCCCGCCAGCGACTCCTTTTTCTGTTCGGGGTTGCCGAGCACGCTGACGCGCACCCTGGCCTGGCGCAGGTCCGGCGACATGCGGACGGCGGTGATGCTCACGAAACCAATGCGTGGGTCTTTGAGATTGCGCGTGATGATGGACATGATCTCCTCGCGCACCTGCTCTCCAACCTGGTCGGCGCGGTAGCTGGTCATGACGACCTCCGCTGTCGGCAAAGACACGCTTTGCCTAAATTTCTTCCCGCTCGAGTCGATACGTCTCCATGGTGTCGCCCGCCGAGAAGGTCTCGTAACCCTCGAGCCCGATGCCGCATTCCTGGCCCGCCGGCATCTCCCGCACGTCTTCCTTGAAGTGCTTGAGCGAGGTGATGCGACCCTCGAAGACCTGCTCCTTGCCTCGAAAAAGCTTGACCCAGCCTCCACGGCTGACCTTCCCATCCAGCACCCGGCTTCCCGCGACGATGCCAAGCCGCGGGATCTTGATCGGGGTGACGACCTCGACGCTGCCCTCGCGGACCTGCCGGAACGTAGGCTCGCGCATGCCCTTGGCCGCGCGCTCGACGTCCTCGGTCAGCTTGTAGATCACGTCGTAGTAGCGGACCTCGACCTTGGCGCGCTCGGCCGCCGCGGTCGACGAAGGCGTCGCCTTGAGGTTGAAGGAGACGATGATCGCGTTGGACACGCTGGCGAGCAGCAGGTCCGAGTCGCTCACGGCGCCGATGCCCTGGCCGACGATCTTGATCGCCACGACCGGATCTTCGATCTTCTGCAGCGCGCTGAGGACTGCCTCGAGCGTGCCCTGGGCGTCGGCCTTGACCATCAGGCTGAGCTCCTTGACCTCGCCCTCCTTGGCGCGGCGCGCCAGCTCCTCGAGGGTGATGCGCGGGGCGAAGTCCTTGGCCGCTTCGATGGTTCGCTTCTCGGTCAACTTGGTCAGCGCGATCTGCCGCGCGGCCTTTTCCGAGCCGACGACCTGGAAGATGTCGCCCGCCTGGGGCACCTCGCTCATGCCCGACACCACGACGGGCGTGGCGGGAGGAGCCTCCATGACGCTCGCGCCACGGTCGTCGGCGAGCGCGCGGACGCGTCCGTAGATGTGGCCGCACACGAAGTCGTCGCCCACTTTCAAGGTCCCGGCCTGGACCAGCACCGTCGCCACCGGGCCTCGTCCACGCTCGAGGTGGGCGTCCACGATAGTGCCGATCGCGTTGCGGTCGGGGTTGGCCTTGAGCTCGAGGATGTCGGTTGACAACACGATGGTCGTGAGCAGGTCGTCGATGCCCTTGCCGGTTTTCGCGCTCAGGTGCACGCATTCGTGCTCGCCGCCGTAATGGCGGGTAACGATGCCCTGTGTCGCGAGCTCCTGGTGCACGCGGTCGGGGTTGGCGCCGTCCTTGTCGATCTTGTTGATGGCGACGATGATCGGCACCTTGGCCGCCCGCGCGTGCTGGATCGCCTCGACCGTCTGCGGCATGACGCCGTCGTCGGCAGCGACCACGAGCACCACGACATCGGTGACCTGCGCCCCGCGTGCGCGCATCGCGGTGAACGCCTCGTGACCGGGAGTGTCGATGAACACGACGGGGTGGCCATCGGCGGTGTCGATCTTGTAGGCGCCGATCCGCTGGGTGATGCCGCCGGCCTCGCCCGCTGCGACACGCGTCTTGCGGATCGCATCCAGGATGGAGGTCTTGCCGTGGTCGACGTGGCCGAGCACCGTGACGATGGGCGGGCGCTCTTTCAGCTTGGCGGGGTCCTCGTGCTCGACCGAGAACAGCTGCTCGCGCGAGGTGGTGACCACGTTGCCCTCACCCTCACCCGACTCCACCGCAACAACGTCCTCGCTCAAGACCGGCTCTACGGTGAAGCCGAACTCGTCGGCCACGATCTCGGCCGTCGCGAAGTCGATCACCTGGTTGATGGTGGCGAAAATCTTCGAGGCCATCAGCTTCTTGATGACCTCGACGGGGCTGACGCCGAGCTTTTCCGCGAGGTCTTTCACGGACAGGGTCGGTGGCAGCGCGACCTTGCGCTCGCCGTTCGATTCGATCTTCGGCGAGGCCGACATGGGCTTGAACGCGGACCGCGCGGCTTCGATCGCCGCAGGCGCCAACGGGGCGGCGGCGTTGCGGGTCAGCCTTCGCTGCTGGAGGAAGTTCACCAGCTCTTTCTGGCTGATTCCGAGTTCGCGCGCGAGTTCGTGTGCCTTCATGGGGAGTACTGATTATGCCGTTCCGGGCGAATTCGAAACTTGGGCGCCTCGTTGAGCGCGCGGCCAGCAGTGCTCCGGCCCGGCCTTCCACCAGCCGCCTGGCTCAGCGGACGGCCGTCAGCTCAGACCACAGCTCGGCCTGGATCGGGGTCCGCAGAGCGCGCTCGAGCGCGCGCTTCCTCCGCGCCGATTCGATGCAGGCAGGTACAGGATGCACGTACGCGCCGCGACCGCTCGCGCCACCCGCGGCGTCGACCGCAGCGCCGCCCTGCGCGCGACGTACCACACGGATCAGCGCCCGCTTCTCACCTTCCATGCGGCATCCGACGCAGGTCCGGGCCGGCTTATGAGCTCCCATCGTCGGGGCTCGAGCTGTCCGAGTCGCTCGGCTTGATGTCGATCCGAAGGCCCGTGAGCTTGGCTGCCAGCCTCGCGTTCTGACCGTCGCGGCCTATCGCCAGCGACAACTGAGACCTCGGGACCAGAACGGTCGCCGTGCGTGTTGCGCGGTCGATGGAAACCGAGTCCGCCTTGGCCGGACCAAGCGATGCCGCGACGAAAGCTTCAGGGTCGTCGGACCAGGGCACGATGTCGATGTGCTCGTTGGAGAGCTCGCTCAGGATTGCGCGGTGCCGGACACCTTTGGGTCCAACGCATGCCCCGACCGGGTCCAATCCGGGCTGCGTCGCCGACACTGCGATCTTGCTGCGCAGCCCGGGTTCCCTCGCGATCGCCCTGATCTCCACCGTACCGGCCTTGATCTCCGGCACCTCGGCCTCCATCAGCCGGTTGACGAAGGAGCGCGCGGCGCGCGACACGCGGACCGACGCCTGGCGCGTGTTGCGCTCTGTGTCCAGGATGACCACCAGCACGGGGCGACCCACGTGCAGCAGCTCGCCGGGAATCTGCTCTTCCGGCGGCATGACGCCTTCGGCGCGGCCCAGGTCCACGTAAACGGTGCCGGCCTCGATCCGATCGACCACCCCCGAGGAGAGCTCGCCTTTGTGCTCCGCCACGTCGCGCAGCACCTTGTCGCGCTCGAGGTCGTGAATGTGACGGAGCACGGCATGCTTCGCGGTTTGAGCCGCCATCCGCTTGAAATCTTCCGAAGGCAGCTGCCCAAACGCCACTGTCCCGTCGGGGTTCACGACCCGGCTGCGCACGTCGAGCGCCCCGGTCGTGACGTCGAGCTTGACCGTGATGTCACCCGGCGGGTTGAATGCGCGCCTGTACGCGGCGGCGAGCGCGCCTTCGACCGTGTGGAGCATCTCCTCGAAGGGGATGCCCACCTCGGCGCAAAGCGCGGTCAGCGCCTCGCCGAAGCTTTCGGTGGCGGGTTCAGATGGCGACCGCGAGCCTGCCCGCGACAACGTCACTCCATGCAAGGTGGACGATCACCGGCGCGCGCCCGCGCGTGCCGAGGGCCTGGACGGCGATGCCCGCCGTGTCGACGGCGACCAGCTGGCCTTCAACCACGGTTTCCGATTCGCCCGTCCGGTACCTGATGTTGACTCGCCTGCCGTTGAACCTCTCGTACTCCTGGTGGTTTCGCAGGGGACGCTCGGCGCCCGGGGACGAGACTTCGAGGTCGTATGGTCCGTTGATGAGCTCGGAATGGTCGATGAGAGGTCCGGCCACGCGGCTCACGCGCTCGCAGTCCTCGATGGTGATCGGCTCGGCGTGGTCGATCGACACACGCAGGGTGCGGCCGGCCGAGCCCGACTGGTCGAGCGAGTAAAGCTCGTAACCCATGTGGTTGAGCGTCGGCTCGAGCAACTCCTTCAGTGACGTTATTGGCCAGGTCGGCATGTCCGGTGTCTGCCGACACCTTACCAGCCTGCAGCCGGCTCAGCGGAGGGGCTGCAGCCGGCGCCAGACGACCAGCAGCGGCGAGGCGTTGAAGATCGAGCTGTAGGTGCCCGAGACGATGCCGATCATCAGCGCGAGCGCGAAGCCCTTGAGCGTGGTGCCGCCCGCGATGAGGATCGCCGCAAGGACCAGGACCACGGTGAAGCTCGTGATGATGGACCGCGCCGCCGTCTGCATGATGCTCAGGTTCACGACCTGCTCGAATGACAGCCTCTGGCTGACACGAAGGTTCTCGCGAATCCGGTCGAAGACGACGATGGTGTCGTGGACCGAGAAGCCCACGACGGTCAGCACCGCGGTCACGAAAAGGCTGTCGATCTCGCCGATCCTCAGGTTCAGAACCTTGCCGATGATCGAGAAGATGCCAGTCAGCAGGAAGACGTCGTGCAGCAGAGCAAAAAGCGCGGACCCTCCGAACTGAAAGCCTGCGCGCCAGCCTCCGGGCACGTTTCGGAACCGGACCGCCAGCAGGAAGAGGATGGCCGCCGCAGCCAGCACGAGCGCGAGCAGCGCGAACTCGATCGTCTCGCCTGCGATGGTGCCCCCCACCTCCAGCACCTGGCTGAAGTGCGCCGTGCCGAGCCGCGTCTGCAGGTCGTCTTCGACCTGCTTCTGGAGTGCCGGGGTGAGAGGCGGATAGCGGAGGATGTACCCTCCACCGCCCGTCTGGATCACGGAGCCGTTGTCATTCTCCGCCGCCACGGCGTTCTCGACCTGCGTCAGCGAGGGGTTCTGAACGAAGTTGACCGTGAACTCGGTGCCGCCCGCGAAGTCGATGCCGAGCAAAAAGCCCTTGGTCGCCATCGAGAGGATGCCCGGGATGATGATCAGCAGCGAGATCGCAAAGAAGATGTTTCGTTGGCCGATGATGTTGAGCTTTCGGACGCGCGGCTCGCGGACCTGTTCAACCGGGGCGCTCTCCGCGGGCGCTCGGTCTGTGGCCACGTCGGCCGCCTGCTGCTCGGGCGCTATGTCAGACACTGCGCGTGCGGTCCACCCCCAGCAGCGAGGGTCGCCGTAGGCTGGCCGCCGTCATGACGATCGCCAGCAGGTTGTGGGTCACGACGATCGATGAGATGAGGCTGGCCACGACGCCGATGCCGAGGGTGATCGCGAAGCCCTTGACTTGCGACGGGCCCACGAAGCCGAGGATCACGCACGTAATGAACGTCGAGGTGTTGGAGTCGCGGATGGCCGGCCAGGCGCGCCTGACCGCAGCGTCGACCGCGGCGGCGATGGTGCGCCCGGCCCTCACCTCTTCTTTGAAGCGCTCGAAGATAAGGACGTTGGCGTCCACGGCCATGCCCACCGACAGGATGAACCCGGTGATGCCCGCGAGCGTCAGGGTCACGGGAACGACCTTGAACACGGCCAGGACCGCGCCCGCGTAGAACAGGAGCGCGATGCTCGCGAGAAGTCCCGGCACGCGGTAGTAGATCACCATGAACAGGACCACGATCGAGAGCCCGAGGAGGCCGGCGGCGAGGCTGAGCTTCACCGAATCCGCGCCCAGCGTCGAGCTGACCTGGGTCACGTCGAGCACCTGGAGGTCCACGGGCAGCGACCCCGAGTTGATGCCGGTGGCGAGGTCCGCGGAGCTCGCTTGAGTGAAGCTGCCGCTGATAGTCGCCTGCCCGCCGTCGATCTCCTGCAAGGTGATTGGGTCGGTGAGGAACTTGCCACACACAGTGTCAGCCGTCTGCGCGGCTAGGCAGCCCGGGTCGTACTTCGACGAGACCTGGGAGACGTAGGCGGCCTTCTCCCAGTTGTCGATGTCCTTCTGGGTCAGGTCGAGCCAGATCGCCAGGTGGCGCTGGGGACAGTTCGCGGTCGACACCGTGTTGGGGTCCCCCGGGCAGGCGGCGACGTTGTCCCGCGTCAGGTTGGCGAACTTCGTTCCGCCGGCCGAGGTGAAGTTGACGTTGACGACCCAGCTCACCCCGCTCTGGTCGATCGAGGCCGTGGCGCTCGTGATGTCATCGCCGGTGAGCCCGATGAACGCCGGCTTGTATCCCGGCTCAGGCCCGTTGGTGACGCTGGCGTCCGGGACCCACTTCGTATAGACGAGCTTGGAAACCGCACCGATCGCCTTCTGCGCCTGGTCGGCCGTGACGCCCGCGAGGTCGACCGTGATGCGGTCGTTGTTGGCACCGGCGCCTCGGATCTCGGGCTCGCTCACGTTCAGGGCGTTGACACGCTTGTTGATGACCTGGATCGTCCGCTGCTGGACGTCGGCCCGAGATTGCCCGGGTGGGAAGTTGGTGAGCTGGTAGTCGATGTGCGTCCCGCCGGCGAGGTCGAGCCCTTTGTGGATGTAGAGCTGCCATCCGCCGAAGTTGGGCGGAAGACCGGGCACGTTGCCGCTCAACGAATAGTGGTTGGCAATCCGGTAGATGTAGCCCGCCCCGTCGACGAAAAGCGAGAACGCCAAAACCGCCACGACGAACAGGCGGACGGGCCAGCTGAGGACAAACTGCACGGCCGATCAGTCTACGGTCCGACAGCCTATCGCTGCCGGAACCAAAGGTTGAGCGCCACGGTCAGGATGACCGACAGGATGATGCTGGTCGCGATCGGCACGTAGATGGTCGCGCCGCCGCGCCTGAAGGCCAGGTCTCCCGGCAGATGCAACCGGCCGAACAACATCAGAGCCCCGCCGACGATCACGAGGAGCACTCCGAAAACAAGCAACGTGCGGCCGATGTCAGCCATACGCGCTCACAGCAGGCGGGTCTGCTGAGGCCCAGGGTCTGGGGGCGCGATGCCCAAGTGCCGGTACGCAAGCTCGGTGGCCACCCTGCCGCGCGCCGTTCGGGCGATGAACCCGACCTGGATGAGGTAAGGCTCGTGCACGTCCTCGATAGTCTCCGGCTCCTCCGAGAGCGACGTCGCGATCGTGTCAAGGCCGACGGGCCCGCCCTTGAACTTGAGGATGAGTGTCTGCAGGAGCTGCCGGTCGAGCGGCTCCAGGCCGATTTCGTCGATCTCGAGCATGTTCAGGGCCTGTTTGGTGGTGTCCACGGTCGCCCGGCCGTCGCCGCGCACCTGCGCGAAATCTCGCACGCGGCGCAGCAGGCGGTTGGCGATTCGAGGCGTGCCCCTGGCGCGGCGCGCGATCTCCGAGACGGAATCGTCGTGGATCTCGATGTCCAGGATGCGGGCCGAGCGCGTGACGATCGACTCGAGCTCTGGCTTGGTGTAGAAATCGAGCCGGTAGACGGCTCCGAAGCGATCGCGCAGGGGGCCGCTCAACAGGCCCTGCCTCGTGGTCGCGCCCACACAGGTGAAGTGCGGAAGCGGCAGGGTCGCAGCGCTGGCCCCCACCCCCTTCCCCAGCACCGCGTCGAAACGGAAATCCTCGAGGGCGGGGTACAGCGACTCCTCGACGATGCTGTTCAGGCGGTGAATCTCGTCGATGAAGAACACGTCACGCGTGCTGAGGTTGAGGAGGATCGACCCCAGCGCGCCCTGATGGTCGATGGCAGGCCCCGAGCTGACCTTGATCGCTACCCCGAGCTCGTTGGCGATGATGTGCGCGAGCGTGGTCTTGCCCAGGCCTGGCGGACCGCACAAAAGGACGTGCTCGACCGGTTCGCCGCGCCGCCGCGCCGCTTCGAGCAGGATGCTCAGGTTCTCCCTGACCTGGTGCTGGCCGACGTACTCGTCGAGCATTCGCGGCCGCAGAGTCAGGTCGAACTGCTCGTCGTCGACGCGCGCGTCCAGGATCGGTTCCCCGCTCACTTGCGCCCCAGGGCCTTCAACGCCACGGCCAGCGCATCCTGCGTGGAAGGCGTCGTCTTCCAGTCGACCGAATCGATGCCGGTGCGAGCTTCCTGCGGTGAAAAGCCGAGGTTTCGCAACGCGGCTTCGACCGCCTTGGGCACGGCTCCATCTCCGCTGATGGCCGCCGCGCGCGGCACCGCCTCGAGGACCGCGACGGCGTCGAGCCGAGGCTTGAGCTCGATGATCACCTTGGCGGCGGTGCGGGGTCCGACGCCGCTCGCGCGCCTGATCGGCCCGGGGTCCTCGCTCACGATGGCGCGCTTCAACATCTCCAGGCTCGCCGCGCTGAGGATGTTGAGGCCGACCTTCGGGCCGACGCCGTCGACCTGGATCAGCATCTCGAAGAGCTCCAGCTCCTCGACCGACGCGAAGCCGTAGAGCGCCAGCTGGTCTTCTCGAACCTGGGTGTGGATGTGAAGGTCCATCTCACCACCGGGCGCCGGTACGACCTGCCGCGTTGCGGCTGCGACGCTGACGAGGTAACCCACGCCTCCGACGTCGAGGACCACGAAATCCCCACCCGCCCTGAGCACCTTCCCCCGCAGGTGTGCGATCAACGGACGGCCGCCCTCGAGAACCGCCGGCTGCGGGCGTGGCACAGCGCGATCGCGATGGCGTCTCGGGCGTGGTCGTCGATGCGGCCTTCGGGGACCTTGACCTGTGCCGCGAGCATTCGCGCGATCTGGGCCTTGTCTGCGTTGCCGTAGCCGGTGAGGATCACCTTGACCTGGCTCGGCTTGTACTCGAAGACGGGGATCCCGCACTCCTCGAGCACCGTGAGGATCGCGCCGCGGGCCTGCGCGACGCCCACCGCGCTCGTGGCGTTGCGGCCCATGAACAGCTCCTCGATCGACGCCTCCGCGGGCGGGTGCTCCGCCAGCAGCACGCGGAGGTGATTGGCGATCGTCAACAGGCGCGCTCCGTCTCGTCCCGGAATGGTCACCACAGTGCTGCATGCCAGGACGAGGTTGGGCTCGGAGAGCAGGGCGAAACCGGTTCCGGCAAGGCCGGGATCGATACCGAGGATCAGCCCGTTGTCGCGGCCCGGCATGTATCCATCAGGTTCTACACCTGTGCTGAGACGCGTTCCAAAGACGCGGCTAGGACTACATCCTGACCGCGGGAATCTCCTGGCAACGATTGGGAGGCGCCTGGAAATGCGGCGTGTAGGAGACGGCCGGAGTGAATCCGGCCTACTTGCGACCCATCAGCATTCGCGGGTGAGGGCTGAGGTCCTCCCCCGCGGTACCCCCTCCCAGGCAACTCCTCACCACGTTTGGCAGGCGTCTGGAGTAGTGCCGGTTGGAGACGGCCGGAGTGAATCCGGCCTACTTGCGACCCATCAGCTTTCTTCATTCATACCTGTGCTGAGACGCGTTCCAGGACGTTGGTGGGAATGTCGAAGTTGGCGTAGACCTGCTGGACGTCGTCGTCCTCCTCCAGTGATTCCATCAGCCTGAGCACCGCAGCGGCCTTGTCCTCGCCCACAGGCACGGTCTGCTTAGGCTGCATCGTGATCTCGGCGTTTTCGACGGTCACGCCGAGTGCCTCCATTGCCGCCTTGACCTTCTCGAAGACGGGTGGGGGAGTCGAGATCTCCACCGCCCTTCCGTCGACCTGCACGTCGTCCGCGCCAGCCTCGATGGCCGCGAGGCCGACCTCTTCGGGATCCATCTTGCCGGCGTTGGCGGCGATGACCCCTTTGCGCTCGAACATCCAGCCGACTGAGTTGGATTCCCCGAGGTTGCCTCCCAGCTTCGCGAAGCGGTGACGGATGGATGCGCTGGTGCGGTTGCGATTGTCGGTGAACGCATCGACCATCACCGCCACACCCGCGGGACCGTATCCCTCGTAGCGGATCTCCTCCAGCTTCTCGCCCGCGAGCTCCCCAGTCCCGCGCTTGATGGCGTTCTGGATCCGGTCGGTCGGCATGTTGATCTCGCGCGCCTTCTGCATCGCCAGGCGGAGCCGGAAGTTTCCCTCAGGGTTGCCGCCGCCTTCGCGCGCTGCGATGGTGATCTCACGGCTGGCGCGCGTGAACGCCTGGCCACGCTTGGCGTCGACGATGGCCTTCTTGTGCTTGATGCCGGCCCATTTCGAGTGTCCCGACATCAGATGGGGATCCCCGCGAATCGTTCCGATTCGAAACCCGGGGTCCCCGGGAAATCGCAGATTTCCTGGGATGGGAACATGCTTTCGGTGATTCTATCGCACCCGAATTCGAACGAAGTTTCTCTTTCCCGCCTGGAGCACGTCGCCGTCCTGGAGCGAAGCGTCGCCCCCCGCGCGCTCGTTGTTGATGCGCACCCCGCCCTGGTCGACCAATCGACGCGCATCTCCGCGGCTTTTGGCCAGCCCGGACTCCACCAGCACGCCCATTAGGTCCCCCGGGGTTGCGGTCACGTGCTCCGGCACGTCGTCGGGGATGTCGCGCTTGCGGAACTTGACTGCGAAATCCTCCTCGGCCCGCCCCGCGGCCCCTGAACCGTGAAGCCGCGCCACGAGCTGATGCGCGAGCGCGGCCTTGGCGTCCCGCGGCTTCATGGCGAGCACCTCGCCCTGCCGTTTCTCGTCGAGGCCCGAGACCAGCCGGACGTATTTCTCGGTCAGGCGGTCCGGGATCGACATCGTCTTGCCGTAGATCTGCTCCGGCCGCTCGCTGATGCCGATGTAGTTGCCCAGCGATTTCGACATCTTCTGCTCGCCATCCGTGCCCTCGAGCAATGGGAAGACGGCGACGTCCTGCGGCCGCTGCCCGTACGCCTTCTGGATCTCGCGGCCGAACAGCAGGTTGAAGAGCTGATCGGTCCCTCCGACCTCGAGGTCGGCCTCGACCGCGACCGAGTCGTAAGCCTGGCTGAACGGGTAGAGGATCTCGTGCGCCCCGATCGAGGTTCCGGATTTCATGCGATCGGCGAAGTCTTCCCGCTGAAGGACCTGCTGAAGAGTCGATTTGGCCGTGAGGCGGAGGACGTCGGCCGCGGTCATCGAGGCGAGCCACTCCGAGTTGTGGCGCACCTCGATCTTGCTCCGGTCGAGCACGACGTTCACCTGCTCGAAATACGTCTCCGCATTGGTGGCCACCTGCTCGGGCGTGAGCATCGGCCGTGTCTCCGAGCGGCCGCTGGGATCACCGATCAGGGCTGTGTAGTCGCCGATGATCACCACCACCGTGTGCCCGTTCTCAACGAAGTCGCGCAGCACGTCCAACAGGACGAGGTGGCCGACGTGCAGGTCGGGGGCAGTGGGATCGAGGCCGAGCTTGACGCGGAGCTTCTCGCCGCGGGCCAGACGCGAGCGCAGATGGTCTTCGACGTGGATCTCCACCGCCCTGGCACGAAGGCGGTCGAAGAATTGGTCGCTCACCGCATCAGGGGTTGACCGGGCCGGGTCCGAAGTAGATCTGAGGGTCGCTGGGAAGCACGGGCTGAAACAGACCGATGATGGGCGGGCTCACCTTGCTCACGATCGTGACCGCGAAGGCAGACCTGTTGTAGCTGTCGCGAAGATGCTGCTCCAGCTGGTCGAGTTGCGGGCCACCGAAAGGATTGGCCGCCGCGCCGAGCTCGTAGATCACAATCACCGACAGGATCACCCCTGTGATGACCCCGACAATGGCGCCGAGGGTGTGGTTCAAGACGAGGGCTGGAATCTGGATCTGGCCGTGCGCAAGCTGCGTCGCCAACTCGACCAGCAGCAGGACGGCCACCATGATCCCGAAAAAGCCGTAGATCCGGGCATCCGCGGTCTCGAGGTTGGATGACTGCTGGAGGATCCCCCCCGCCTGCAGTCCCATGTTCGATGCGGCCCAGCACGCCACGTACAGGGCCACCACGCCGATGAGTCGGCGCAGGACCCCGGTGAAGTAGCCTCCGACGCCGTAGACGGCGATCAGGGCCAGAGGCAGCAGGTCGATCCAGGTCATTCGTCAGCTCCCCGCAGATACACGATGTGAGGGCCCGAAACTTGCGCTTTGGTCACTCGCGAAACCTGGCGCCGTGCTTTTTCTCCAGTCTCAGCTTGACCTCTGCCATCGGTTTGTCCACTTCGGCGTCCGTCAGGGTGCGCTCGGGGCTGCGGAAAGTCAAGGTGAATGCGATGCTCTTGTGACCGTCAGGCACCTGGGCGCCGTGGTACTCGTCGAACGCGTGAGCGAGCTCCAGAAGCTCCCCGCCGGCCTCCTTGACGGTCGCCAGGAGCGCCCCGGCCGCCACGTGCTCTTCCACCACGACCGCCAGGTCGCGGTCGACGCCGGGAAACCTGGGCAGCGACCTGGCGCGGGGGATGGCCGAATGCGCGAGCACAGGTTCGACGTCGATCTCGAAGGCCACCAGGCGGCCTTCGATCTTGCGGTTCGCGGTGACGGTCGGATGAAGCTCACCGATGTAGCCCAACTGGCGGCCTTCGAGGATCACCGCAGCGCAGCGCCCGGGGTGGAACAGGTGGCCGGCGGCACGCTGGTAGGTGCAGGCCGGCGCCCCCAGCCTGCCCACGCACCCGTCGAGCACCGACTTCATCGCGTAGAACGCCTGGCGCGCCGACTCCGCCGTCGCTCCCCCGGTGGCCAGCGACGCCAGCCGCAACGGCTCGTCGGGCTGGAGGTTCTTCTCCCCGACCCGGGCCAGGAACGCGCTGGCGATCTCGTACACGCGCACGTCCGAGCGTCCTCGATCGCGATTCAGCGCCACCGCGTCGAGAAGAGAAGGCAGAAGCGAGGTTCGGAGCGTGTCCATGTCGTCGCTGAGGGCATTCGACACGTGCAGCGCGAGAGCCGAGATGCGCAGGGCGTCGAGCGCACGCCCGGACACCAGGGCCGGGTTCCAGGTCTCGTCGAAGCCCGCGCCGGAAAGCACCTGCCGAGCGGCGTCCAGCCGCCGGTCCACGCTCGGCGCCGAGGGCGACCAGCGGTCATGGCGGCGCCCTGGAAGGGTGGGCACGACCCGGTCGTAGCCGTAGACCCTTCCGACCTCCTCCACCAGGTCCTCGGGAATCGTGACGTCGAGCCTGAACACCGGCGGGAGGACGTCCCAGTCGCCGTCGCTCATCACCTTGACGTGGAAGTTGAGGCGTTTGAGGATCGCTTCCGCCTCCTCCAGGGGCACGTGGGTCCCGAGCACCTCGTCCACGAGGCCGGGCCGCAGGTTGACGCGGACCGGCTCCTGGGGCCGCGGGTATACGTCGGCCCATTCCCGATGCACGGACCCACCAGCCAGCTCTGCGATCAGCGAAGCGGCCCGGCGCGCGCCCGCCAGCGCGAGCTCCGGAGGCAGAGCACGCTCGAAGCGGGCGGAGGCCTCGGTGCGCAGGCCCAGGGCGCGCGACGTCTGCCGGACGCTCGACCCGCTGAACGTGGCCGCCTCGAGCAGGATGTCGGTGGTCTTTTCGGTTACGGCGGACTGCTCGCCCCCGATCACGCCCGCGATGGCGACCGGCCGTTGCGCGTCGGCGATCACCAGCATGTCGGCCGTCAGCGTCCTCTCCACCCCGTCCAAACAGAGCAGCTTCTCGCCGCCACCCGCGCGGCGCACGTGGACCACTCCTCCGGAAAGCTTCGACAGGTCGAAAGCGTGCAGGGGCTGGGCGTACTCGAGCAGGACGTAGTTGGTGATGTCGACGATGTTGTTGATCGGCCGCACGCCGCACACGCTCAACCGGCGCCGCAGCCATTCCGGGCTCGGGCCGACCTTCACGTCCCTGATCACCGCGCCGATGTAGCGGCTGCACAGGTCCGGCTCGTCAATGGTGACCTTGACCAGGTCCTTGCCCGGCGGGTCCGCCGTGCCGGTGAAAGAAGGCATGAAGTCGCGCTTCAGGGGCCGGGCAAGGCCGGCGGCGAGCTCACGCGCGATGCCCAGATGACCCATGCAGTCGGGCCGGTTGGATGTGATCTCCGCCTCCATGACCGCCTGGATCGGGATCACCGAGGTGAGCAGCTCTCCCGGCACTCCGCGCTCGAGGATCATGATCCCGGAGTGGTCGTCGCCGAGCAGAAGCTCGTCGGCAGAGCACAGCATCCCGCCAGCCCTGTATCCGGCGATGTTCATGTCCTTGACGAGCTTCCCGTTGGGCACTGTCACACCGGGCAGCGCGACAGGCACCAGCGAGCCGGGGACGGCGTTCGGAGCGCCCGCGATGATCTGCTCGACGTGGCCGCCAAGCTCGACCTGGTGCACCCATAACGGGTTGCGCGATTTCGGGTGTGGCACCTGCTCCAGCACCTTGCCGATCACGATCGCGGAGAGGTCGGTGACCGCCAGCGACTCGACCTCCACGCCCAGCCGCGTCAGCACCTCGGCCGCGTCTTTGGGCGAGAGGCCTTCGAGGTCGACGAAATCGCTCAACCACTCATAACTGATTCGCATCGGCTAGATGGGGCTCCCTTCCGGCGCTGCGCGCCGCCTCCCCACATGGTGGGGAGAAGACGTGACCATCTAAAACTGCTCCAGGAAGCGCAGGTCCGATTCGTAGAACAGCCGGATGTCGTCGACGTCGTGTTTGAGCATCGCCATCCGCTCGATCCCGAAGCCCCAGGCATAGCCGTTCCACTGCGTCGGATCGATGCCGCCGTTCCGCAGCACCTGGGGGTGAACCATGCCGCACCCGCCCACCTCGAGCCAGCCCTTGTGGCGACAGCTCTTGCAGCCCATCCCTGCGCAGATGCCGCACGACACGTCGAACTCGAAGCTCGGCTCCGTGAATGGGAAGTAGCTCGGGCGCACGCGGACCTTTCGCTCGCGCCCGTAGAGGGACTGGATCATGAACAGAAGCGTGCCTTTCATGTCGCCGACCGTGAGTCCCTTGTCGACCGCCAGGCCTTCGACCTGGCTGAAATAGGGCAGCCGCGTCGCCTCTGGCGCGTCGCGGCGGTAGCATCGGCCCGGAGTGATGATGTACACGGGCGGCTCTTTGATTCGCTGCATCGCGCGGATCTGTACCGGCGACGTGTGGGCGCGCAGCAGCAGCTCCGGGCTGAAGTAGAACGAGTCCCAGTTCTCGCGGGCCGGGTGGCCGGCTGCGATGTTGAGGGCCTCGAAGTTGTACCACTCGGTCTCGACTTCTGGTCCTTGCTCGACCTGGTAGCCGAGGCTCTCGAGCACCGTTTCGATCTGGCGGCGCATCTGCGTGAGCACGTGGATGTGGCCTCGGCCCAGGGGCGGGCCTGGAAACGTGATGTCGATCGCCTCGGTCTCGGCGATGTCGGCAAGGCGGGCGGCCTCGAGCTCCTCGCGCCGAGCCGCCAGCGCGGTCTCGATGGCGCGCTTGGCGTCGTTGGCTGCCTGCCCAAGCGCGGCGCGCTCGACGGGTTCGAGCTGTCCAATGCCGGACAAGAGACGGCTGATGTGACCGCCTTTACGTCCGAGGTACTCAACCGAGATCGCCTCCAGCTGGTCGGCCGTCTGCGCCTTCGCGATAGCGGCCAGCGCCTGGCTGGTGAGCGCGGAAGGATCGCTCATGCCGCCAGCCTTCTCCGTACCTCGAACAGGATCAGCGCGGCCGCCGCGGCCACGTTGAGCGACTCCACGCCCTCACTGAGGTGGACCGTCACGAGCTTCAGGTCGCCGCGTGAGAGCCCGTGCGCCTCGCTGCCCAGCACGATCATGCCCGCATTCTCCAACGCCGCCTCCGCCAGGGGTGTGCCTTCGGCGGCCGCGGCCCCGTAGCCGTCGAGGCCGTCGAGGTCTGCCCAGGTCGCGTGGGCCACCTTGAGGCGGAACACGTTGCCGGCCGACGCACGCACGGCCTTCGCCCCGAACGGGTCGGCCGATCCCTCCAGGACCGCCAGCGCGGGCGCGCCGGCGGCGGCCGCCGTGCGGCAGATCGCCCCCACGTTGCCTGGGTCCTGCACGCCGTCCAGCACTACCAACGGCCAGCGTGCCCCGCGAGCGGCCGCGATCGCGTCGGCCGGGCTGGACTCCCGGACCCGCGCAATGGCTATCACGCCCTGAGGGGTCACGGTCTGGGTCAGGTCGCGGAAGACTCCGCGCGTCACGGTGACGAGCTGCGCGGCGCTGCCTTCGTAGTGGTCGCCCTCGCGCACGACCACGAGCTCGATCTCCAGCCGGGCGGCCTGCGCCTCGGCGAGCACGCGCGGACCCTCCAGGAGGGCAAGGCCTGGCTCGCGCCGGCGAGCGAGACGCGTCAGGCGACGGACGATCTCGTTGTCCGGGCTGCTTATCGGCTGGTCAGAGGGCTTTCTTGGCAACCTCCACCAGCTGAGCAAAGGAACCGCTGTCGCGCACGGCCAGGTCAGCCAGCACCTTGCGGTCGATCTCCACTCCTGCCTGGCGAAGGCCGTGCATGAGTTTGTTGTAAGGCAGCCCCGACTGGCGGGACGCGGCGTTGATGCGCGCGATCCAGAGCTGGCGCATCTCGCGCTTGCGGCGCCTGCGATCGCGGAATGCGTATGCGAGCGCGTGCAGCACCGCCTCGTTGGCCGGGCGGAACAGGAGCTTTTTGGAAAGGCGAAAACCCTTGGCTCGATCGAGGATCGCCTTGTGGCGGCGATGAGCCGGGACGCCTCGCTTGACCCTTGCCATCTGAGCCTAAATGCCCAGCGCCCGGCGGACGGCCTTGCGGTCCGACTTGTGCACGGGCTGCTCGTTCTCGTAGGTGCGCTTGCGCTTTTGCGACTTGTGCTCGAGCAGGTGGCTCTTCCAGGAAGCGGCGCGCATCAGCTTTCCGCCGCCGGACACGCGGATGCGCTTGGCGATTCCCTTGCGGGTCTTGATCTTAGGCACTGGTCGGTGACTCCTTCGTGGCGGCTTGACGGCTGGGCGCGAGGATCATGAAGAGGTTCTTGCCCTCGAGCAGGGGCTGGCGCTCGACCACCGCGAACTGGCGCGCGTCATCCGCGACCCTGTCGAGGATCCTGCGCCCGATCTCCTGGTGGACCATCTCTCGGCCCCTGAACATGATCGTCACTTTTACCTTCTCACCTGCTTCGAGGAACTGTCGCAAACCCTTGAACTTGGTCTGGAAATCGTGCTCCGCCACCTTGGGTCGAAGCTTCATCTCCTTGAGCTTGATGACGTTCTGCTTGCGGCGCTGGTCCTTCTCGCGCTTGATGGTTTCGAACTTGTAGCGTCCGTAATCAATCAACCGGCAGACCGGCGGCTGCGCTTGCGGCGCCACCTCGACGAGGTCGAGCCCTTTCTCGCTTGCAATGCGCAGCGCCGCGTCCAGAGACAGGACGCCAAGCTGATTGTTCTGGTCGTCGATCAGCCGCACTTCGGGGCTGCGGAGCTGATCGTTGATCCTTAGCTCTTTAAACGAGATGAGACGCTTCCTCGGCCAAGATCAGTGTTGCTCTAGTCCTCCATTCAGATAAAACAAAACGGACAGCAGCAGCCGTCCGCCTTGGTACCCCTTCGTGCTTGCGCCCTGGGGGTGAGGGACGGCGCCCCTGCTTTAGATCGTGGATCGTACCGGAAACGTAACCCGACGCGCAAAGGGACGTTGCCTTTGCAGATGGAAACGCGGCATGCGCCTCGGTCACCCTGCCGCCTGGCGGCGCTGCTGTTGGTCGCCTCGGCAGTGGCTTGCGGTGCACCGGCCACGGTCGCCGGGCATCCGCAGACACCAGCGTCGTCGACCCCGACAAGCGCTGCGGGCGCACCTGCCTCGGCTTCGCCGACCGCGACGACCTCCTCGCCCTCATCCTCACCCTCACCCTCACCCGTGGCCGTGACCGCTGCATACGGAGTGCTGGTCGGTCAGCAGAACGGCGCCACGTACACGGTGAGCCTCATCGGAATCGACGGCAAGGTCGTGGCGAGCGCCCAGGCCAGCACGCCGGCCGCGGTGACCTGCGCGAACGCGGCGGCGGGTGTGGTGGCTCCACCGGTCAGCACAAGCAACAGCCGCCTCTACTTCATGGACGGTCAGGGCGTGGTCAGGTTCCTTTCGCCCAACGGGGACACAGGCCGCGCGACGAGCGTTCCCATCGGCGCCGCGCGGCGAAGCATGTTCACCGTCAGCCCTGACGACCGGCGCATCGCCGTGGTCGTCGACGATTTCAACTCCACCGGAGCCGCGACGCGGCTGTACGTCGAGGAGTTGAACGGCGGGGGCAACCACGTCGACCTGTTCAGCGAGTCGGGCGCCTATACGCTGTGGCCGATCGGCTGGCACGGCGTCAACAACCTGGTGGTGGCCAAAGTTCCCGCATGCACGCAGGGCGGTGGGCCCGGCTGCTGCGGCCCCCAGGAGCTGCACGTCATCGACCCGGCGACCGCCGTGCGCCGTTTCACGATCGGGGGCGCCGCCTGCGTGGTCGCGGGAGCGCCGTCCCCGGCCGGCGCGGTGTGTGATTCCAGCACCCAGGGCAACGTGCTGACTTGGACGGCGACCACCACCAGCTCCTTTCCGCTTCAGAGTTACACCCCGGCCTACCTGTCACCCGATGGAAAGCTGGTGGCGATCGCGTCGTACACGGCGCCGACCGTCCTTTACCCCAGCAATGTCGCGGTCAGCCTCGAGGCCTGCGGCTGGATCGACGACACCCACCTGATGTCAGGTGGCGACGTGCAGCACCAACCGAGCGTGGGCAATATCACGACCGGCCAGGTCGTCCCGGTCGCCGCCCAGGGCGACTGCGGAGGCCGCATCCCCGGCGGCCTCTGAGCGGTTACCGGCGGCGCTCCGCGACCTCGGCCGAGACCATGCTCGCGAACGATTCCAGGGACATGTCCACCTCGTTGTTGGAGCGGTCGCGGACGTTGACATGCTCGCTCTCAGCCTCGCGCCCACCTACGATCGCCATGTAGGGGACCTTGCGCCCGTGCGCGTCGCGAATTTTTCGCTGCATCTTCTCCGATCGGTCGTCAACCTCCACGCGTAGGCGCAGCGACTTCAGCCGATCGGCCACAGCCCTGGCGTACGCGTGCTGGTCGTCCGTGATCGGGATTACCACGACCTGGACCGGGTGCAGCCAGGTCGGGAAGGCTCCGGCGTACTGCTCAATGAGGTATGCGGTCATCCGCTCGAACGCGCCAAAGGCGCCGCGGTGGATCATGACCGGCCGCTGGCGTGATCCATCCTCGGCCACGTATTCGAGGTCGAACTTCTTGGGCAGCTGGTAGTCGACCTGCACCGTGTTGTTGGTGAACTCGCGGCGCAACGCGTCGCGCACCTGGAAGTCGATCTTCGGCCCATAGAACGCCGCCTCCCCCACTCCCAGCTTGTACGGCAGGTTGAGGCTCTCGAGCGCCTCCTTGAGGGCCGCCTCCGCGCTTTCCCACTCCTCGTCCGTGCCGGCCCACTTGGTCTTCACGTTGTCGCGCACGGACAGGCGGTAGGAGTAGTCCTCGACTCCCAGCACAGACATGAAGTAGTTGGCCAGGTCGATGGCCCCGCGAACCTCTTCGATGACCTGGTCGGGGGTGCAGAAGATGTGAGCGTCGTTGAGGTTGAACGAGCGGACCCGGATCATCCCCATCAGCTCGCCTGACTTCTCGAGCCGGTAGTTCTGACCCAGCTCCGCGATACGCAGCGGCAGATCGCGATAGCTGTGCAGGTCGTGCCCGTAGACGAGGATGTGGTGGGGGCAGTTCATCGGCCGCAGCTCGAGCTCCTCGCCATCCTCGAACCGCATCGGCGGGAACATCGTGTCGTGGAACAGGTCCCAATGTCCGCTGGTGCGATACAAGTCGAGCTTCGCGACGTGGGGCGTGATGACGTGGCGGTAACCGCGCTTCAGCTCTTCGTCGACGATCCAGCGCTCGAGCTCGCGGCGGATGGTGGTTCCGTCCGGCAGCCAGATGACCTGGCCGACGCCCACGCGTTCGTCAAGCGCGAACAGCTTTAGCTCCTTGCCGAGCTTCTTGTGGTCGCGCTTCTCGGCCTCCTTCAAGAACTTGAGGTAGTCCTCGAGCTCTTTCGGGGTCATCCACGCCGTGCCGTAGATGCGCGTCAGCTGTGGCTTCTTCTCATCACCTCGCCAGTAGGCGCCGGCGACGCGAAGCAGCTTGAACGCCTTGAGGTCGCGGGTGGAGCGCACGTGTGGCCCACGGCAGAGGTCGAGAAACTCGCCCGTGCGATAGACGCTGACGCCGTCGCCCTCGACCTTGTCGGCGATCAGCTCGAGCTTGTAGTCCTGGCCGCGCTTCCCGAACTCGGCGATCGCCTCGTCTCGCGAAAGGGTCTCATGGACGAACGGCCGGTCCTCGTTGACGATGCGCCGCATGCGCGATTCGATCGCCCCGAGATTCGATTCCGACAGCGGCTCGCTGAACTGGAAGTCGTAGTAAAAACCGTCCTGCACCGGCGGCCCGATTCCGTACTTGGCGTCCGGGTGCAGCTCCAGGACGGCGGCGGCGAGCAGGTGCGCGGTGGAGTGCCGCAGCACGTGCAGGGGATCGTCGCTCGACTCGTGGTCGCCGTAGTCGGCCATCAGGGTCGTCCAGTATATGGACGCCATTGAGCAAGCTTGGTGCTCCCCACCCCCCGGCGGCGCCGGCTACCTCTCCATGAATGGGGAGGTCGCCATCGTCCCCGCTCGCGAGGAGGCGGTGCCGTGAACTGGTCTGCCCTGGTGGACGCCCTGGGTTACCCGTCGGCCGGGCTCGGGATCCTGATCGAGTCTTCCGGCGTGCCCTTTCCGGGCGAAACTTTGCTGCTGGTCGCCGCCGCGTGGGCCGCGGCCAGGCATCACTCGCTGGTGCTGGTGATCTTCTTCGGATTTCTCGGCGCGACGGCTGGCGGTGACCTGGGCTACTGGCTCGGTTATCGCGGCGGACGGCCTTTCGTCGAACGATTCGGCGCCCTCTTCCACGTCCGGCCCGACCACATCGCGAGGTCCGAGCTCTTTTTCGCCCGGTACGGCGACGGCGCCATCCTGGCGGCCCGCTTCGTGCTCGGCTTGCGGACCTGGGGCTCGATGCTGGCCGGCATGGCGCGGATGCCGTTTTGGCGGTTCCAGATCTTCAGCGCCATCGGCGGGTTGGCGTGGGCGATTGTCATCGGCGTGGCCGGCTACTGGCTCGGCGCCAACCTTCCACTTTTGGAGGCCATAGTTCGCGCTATCGGGATCGGCGGGCTGGTCCTGATCGGACTCATGGCGTTGACTCTGTTCGTCGTAAACCGTCGCGCCGGGAGGTCACGATGATGGCGATTCCGCCGCCCAGTAGCAGCACCCCAAGGCCGCCGATGACGTGCGCGATGCCGATAGTGTCCGACAGAGCGGCGGCGATCAAGACAGGCAGAGCCGTGACGCCGTTGATGACCATGTAGAGCAGGGCGAAGATCCTGCCGCGGATCTCGTCGCTCGTGGACTCCATCAGGTACGTGACGGCCGGGATCATGATGGCTCCGAATTCCACCCCCAGGAGGAAGCTGAACGTTGCCGCCGTGATGCGGTTGTGCACCTGGAGGTCGGGGAACTGGTTCATCGCCTGGGGCACGGCGGCGAGCGCGAGCATGGTGACGCCGTTGGCGACGAGAGAGCCGGCCAGGAGCTTGGTCCGCTCGATGTGGCGGAGGAACTGGCCGAGTAAGACGGCGCTGAGGATGGCGCCGCCCGTGGCCGGACCCAGGATCACGTAAGTGTCCTGCGCCGCGATGCCGATGACCTTGCTCACATATGCGGGGGCAAGCGTGAACAGCATGAACAGCACCAGGACGGCGATGCTCACCTGGCCGAACGCGAGCATGAGCCCGCGCGAGGCTCGCAGGGCGTCGACGCCCTCCTTGAGGTCGACGACCATGGATCGGAAGCGACTGCGACCCTCCTCGACCGGAGAGTCGGTCCTGGGCTCCAGGCGGGGAATCTCGGAAGCGAAGATCAGCGTACCGGCGACGACCAACAGGACCACCGCGAACCAGTAGGGCGCATACAGGTCGATCCTCGAAAGGATCGGCGCGAGGGCGCCCCCGACCACGAGCGTCAACACCATGGTCAAAAGGGCCATCGAGTTGGCCGTGATCAAAGCGGCGCGCGGCAGGATAGTGGGGATGACCGCGGCTTCGGCCGGACCGAAGAGCTGCCCTACCGCCGAGAAGATGAGCGTGATCACCAGCAGGTGAGCAAAGTCGTTCGCCATGCCGGGGATGAATGCCACGATCGGGATTAGCGCGACCACGGCAGCGCGGCCGAAGTTGCACCACATCATGATTTGCTTGCGGTCGACCCGGTCCGCGATCACGCCGGCAGGCGGCGCGAAAAGCACCGCCGGCACCGTGTAGGCGAGAAGCGTCACGGCCACCGGCGTGCTGCCGCCGGAGATGTGGTACGCGAGGATGATCAGCGAGAAGAGGAGGAATTTGTCCGCCAGCTGCGCGGCCAGCTGCGCGAACCAGATGTTCCTGAACGCGGTGTGCCCCAGCACGGCTCGAAACCCGCCGGTCCCCTCGACCGGAAAACGAATGGGGGCTTCCACGAGGGCTAGAGATTAGCCTCCAGCGCGCGGCGAGAAGCCCCGGTACAGCGCTTCCCATTCCATCAAGCTCAAGGTCTGGGCCCGGCGCGTTGGATCGATGCCGATGGCCTGAAGTCGCGCTACGACGGCCGGGCCGCCCGCGCCGGCCAGCCGGCCGAGCGCGCCGCCGAGCTGCTTGCGCCGGAACTGAAAGATCGACTCGACGAACCGAAAGAAGCCGTCCAGGTCGTCGACGTCGACCGCGGGCCGGGTTCGCACCTCCAGTGAGACGAGCGCCGAATCCACTCGCGGCGGCGGATTGAAGGCGCTCGCCGGGATCGTGAGCACCAGGCGGGCCTTGGCGAACACCTGCACCGCCACCGTGGAGAGACTCGCTCCCGTGGAGGCGGTCCAGCGTTCGGCGACCTCCTTCTGGACGACCAGCGACAGGCGTTGCGGCCGCGGCTCCTCGTCGAGCAGCTTGCGGACCAGCGCGCCGGTGACGTTGTAAGGGATGTTGCCGGCGACCAGCTCGCCGCCCTGGGGGAACGCCGAGCGGAAGTTGAAGCGCAGGATGTCCGACCGCACGATCTCCACGTTGCCGAAGCCGGCGGTGGCTTCGCGGAGCGCGGGGACGAGCCGGCCATCGATCTCTACGGCGACGAGCTTGCGACACAGAGGAGCGAGCGCCACGGTCAGCGTGCCGACGCCGGCCCCGACTTCGAGCACGGCGTCTTCCGGCCTGATGTCCGCCGAGCGTGCGACCGCGTCGCGCACCGACGGGTCGACCAGGAAGTTCTGGCCCAACCGGTGCTTGAGGTCGATGCGGTGCCGGCGGAGCAGAGATTCGAGCTGCTTCGAGTCGGCCGGGTCGATCAACGCATCCCGCGAAACAGCGCGAAGGCGTTGGCGGATTCCAGGTCCGCGAGCTGCTCCATGGTGACGCCGCGCAGCTCGGCGACGAGCTCGGCGGTGTCGAGCAGGTAGGCGGGGCGGTTGGACACGCCCATCCGCTTCTGCGCGTTGCCATAGGGCGAATCCGTCTCCAGCAGAAGCCGGTCGCTGGGACAGCGTTTGACGACCTCGCGCAGCGCGGTGCGGCTGGGGCGTGTGACCAGGCCGGCGAAGGACAAATAGAAGCCCAGGTCGAGGAACGGCTGCGCGCGCTCCCAGTCCAGGGCGAAGTAGTGCATCACGCCGCGCAGGCCGTGGTGCCGCCGGATCGCCGACGCCACCTCGGAGTCCGCGCCGCGGTTGTGAACCGAGACCGGCAGGTCGAGCTCCTTGGCCATGGTCAGGAGCTGGTCGAACCGATCGATCTGAACTTCCCTGGCGATTCCGCCGACGTGCTCGAAATCGAGGCCGATCTCGCCGATCACGACCACGCGAGGGTCGGACGCCAGCTCACGCAGCGCGTCCAGGTCGAGCTCGGCCGGCTCGAGTGGGTAGTGGCCGACGCCGGCCCACACCTCGTCGTGGCCGTGGGCGAGCGCAACCGCGCGTCGGCTGCGCTCCAGGTCGACGCCCACCGCCACCATCCGGGTCACCCCGGCGCCGACCGCCTCATCCACTGCCGCGCCGGAATCGCCCAGCTCCTCGAGGTGGAGATGGGTGTCTACGAAATCGATGGCTCTTCCTCGACCACTTCGTCGAGCCGCTTGAACAGTGGCTCAGGTGGAGGCAGCTTGCGGCCCGGCTCAAGCTCCGACGGGCGCCAGCGGTCGGCGACCGGATAGTCGCCCGTCAGGACCGAATGAGTCGCGCCGTCCTCCGCATGCTCGCGAATCACCGGCTGGGGCGCGATGAGGTCGTCGTAACCAAGCATGCGGTGCAGCCGCTGAGACGAGAACGGCACGAACGGAGTGAGCATGGTCTTGAGGTTGTCGACGCAGCGCAACGCTACGTAGAGGACGGTGCCAGCCCGACCGCGGTCGGTCTTGATCGTGTGCCACGGCTGCTCGGTGCCGAGGTAGACGTTGACCTTGGAGGCCATCGTCATCGCGTATTTCAGAGCCAGCTGAAAGCGAGCCTGGCTCAGCTGCAGCGCGACCAGCTCCAGCGCTTCCTCGACTTCGTTGATCAGGGCCTGGTCCCCGTCATTGAGCTGCTCGGGCTCCGGAACCCCGCCAAAGTTGCGGTGCGCGTTGACCAGGGTCCGATGGACCAGGTTGCCCCAGGTCGCGACCAGCTCGTCGTTGTTGCGCCTCACGAACTCCGCCCACGTGAAGTCCGAGTCCTGGTTTTCGGGCCCGGCGATCATCAGGTAGTAACGCAGCGCGTCCGGGTCGTAACGGTCGAGCACGTCGCGCACGTAGATCACGTGCCCGCGGCTCGTCGACAGTCTCTTGCCCGCCATGTGAAGGTGCTCGCTGGCGACGATCTCGTCGGGCAGGTCGAGCCCACCAGCGCCCAGCAGGATGGCCGGCCACATCACCGTGTGGAACGTGATGTTGTCCTTGCCCATCACGTAGTAATGCCGGGCTTTGGGGTTCTGCCACCAGTCCTTCCACGCGCCCGGGTCGCCCTTCTGGGCCGCCCACTCGATCGACGCGGACAGGTAGCCGATGACAGCGTCGAACCAAACGTAGATCTTCTTGTGGGGATTGTCCTCCCAGCCTGGCAGCGGCACGGGAATGCCCCAGTCGAGGTCGCGCGTGATCGCTCGCGCCTTGAGGTTGCGGACGAACTCGAGAGAGTACTTGCGGACGTTCGGCCGCCAGTCGTCGTGCTGCTCGATCCACTCCTTCAGCTGGTCGCCGAGGGCGGGAAGGTCGAAGAAGAAGTGCTCGGTCTCACGAAACTCGACCGCCGCGTCGGTGCCGCGCTGGTGCGGATCGATGAGGTCGATCGGGTCGAGCTGGTTGCCGCAGTTGTCGCACTGGTCGCCGCGGGCGTCGGGGTAGCCGCAGATCGGACATTTGCCCTCGATGTAGCGATCTGGCAGAGTGCGCCCGCTCGACGGGTCAAAGGCGCCCATCTGCGTCTGCTTGACGAGATAGCCCTTTTCGTACAGCTTGAGAAACAGGTCCTGCGTGACGCGCTCGTGGTTCTGAGTCGTGGTGCGGGTGAAGATGTCGTAGGTCATCCCCAGCCGGCGCAGGTCCTCCACGATCAAGGCGTTGTTGCGATCGGCAAACTCCCGCGGCGGCACCCCTTCCTTGTCCGCCTCGTAAGTGATGGGCGTGCCGTGCTCGTCCGTGCCGCTCGCCATGAGAACGCGGGAGCCGCGGAGGCGCTCGAAGCGTGCGAGGACGTCCGCGGGCACGGCGAAACCGGCCACGTGGCCGATGTGTCGCGGACCGTTGGCGTAAGGCCAGGCGGGCGCGATGAGGATGGTTCGCGGTTCAGGCGCCACTGATCACAAGCGTAAACTCGCCGCGCGCCCGCTCACCGAGGGCGGCCAGCACCTCGCCGGCGGTGCCTCGCAGCACCTCCTCGTGCAGCTTCGTCAGCTCGCGCGTGACCGTGATGCTCCTTTCGGGCAGGACCTCGGCGATCAGCGCCAGCGATTTTGCGATTCGGTAAGGCGACTCGAATGCAGCCGCCGGACGCGGGTCGGCCGCGAGGGTGGCGAGCAGCCGCCGCATCTCGCCGGGCTTGCGCGGCAGGTAACCGAGGAACGTGAAACCGGGTCCGCCGTAGCCGGCGATCGACAGTGCGGCGGTGACCGAGCTCGGCCCGGGAACCGGCACCACGGTGTGCCCCGCCGCCCACGCGGCCTTGACCAGCGCCTGGCCCGGGTCGGAGACGGTCGGGGTGCCCGCGTCGCTGACCAGGGCGACGTCGCCCTCCTCGAGCGCGGCGATCACCCGCGGGAGTCCCCGTCGCTCCACCGGGGCGCGATAGCTGATGAAAGGTTTTCGGATTCCGTGCCTGGCCAGCAGCCGTGACGTGACTCTGGTGTCCTCGGCGGCGATCGCCGACACCTCTCCCAGCACGCGGAGCGCCCGCGCGCTGACGTCTTCGAGGTTCCCGATCGGGGTCGCGACGACGTACAGGCGGCTCACGCCCTGTCGAGCCAGGCGCCGACCCGTCCTGCTATTTCGGCGGCCGGCCCGACGAACCGCGAGGCCGGCGGAAGCACGTCCAGGAACGCCTTGCCGTAATCGCGACCCAGGATCCGGTTGTCGAGGATGACCACGGCGCCCCGGTCGGTGGAACGGCGGATCAGGCGTCCGAAGCCCTGCTTCAAGCGCAGCGCCGCCTGCGGGAGGGCGAGCTGACCGAAGGGATCGCGTACCTGCTCCGCCCTGGCGGCGTAGACGGGATCTGTCGGCACCGGGAAAGGCAGCCGGACCATGACCACGCAGCTGAGCCGTTCGCCCGGCACGTCGATGCCCTCCCAGAAGGTCGACGTTCCGAGCAGCAGCGGACGCTCCGACTCCTCGAACGTCTTCAAGAGCTGCCTCCTCTGGCCGTCGATGCCCTGGCCCAGGATGAGGACCTCGTCGAGGTCGGTCCGATGCTTGAGCGCCGTATGGACGTCTCGCAGCTGGCGGTGCGACGTGAACAGCACGAGGGTGCGTCCTCCGACCCGTTGCGCCACGGCGGCGATCACCTCTTCGACCTCGCGGTCGAAAGTTTCGTGCTCCGGCAACGGGAAGTCGGTCGGCAGGCAGACCAGCGCCTGGTTGAAAAAATCGAAAGGCGACGGCAGGACGAGCTCCTCGACCTCGGAGCCCAGGCCGATGCGAGAGCGGAAATACTCGAAGCTCCCGCCCACCGCGAGCGTCGCCGACGTGAACACTGACGAGCGCCGCTCAGAGTAGACGCGGTCGCGCAGGAGCCGGCCCACGTTGATGGGCGCCGCGCGCAGCAGCAGGTTCTCTGTTCGTGAGAGCAGGGTGAACCAGTAGACGCGGTTGGGATCAGGCGTGAGGAGAGCTTCGCCGAGCAGAGCGCCCGCGCCTTGCAGCCGGCCGCGGATGATCTCCAGCTCACGCACGCCCTGGTCGGGCTCGGCCCCACCAAGCCAGTCGCGCACGCCAGCCACGGCTCGCCGCAAAGCGGCGTCCAGCGCGTCGAGCGCCGTGGCGGCGTTTTCGCCGGCGATCCTGACGTGCGCCCAGCCGCCGTCGTCCCGCAACTGCGGAGTGATGCGCACCGACTCCTCGCGACGCTCGGATTCGCCGAGGCGGGCCATGACCCAGGGGGCGGCCAGCTGGAAGAGCTCCCGCACGCGGGTGGCAGCGGCGACGCTCGCCGGAACGGCGGCCTGGAAGGCGATGTCTGAGGCCCCAAGCCGCGGTTGCCTCAGCAGCTCGGCCAGCAGACCCTCCTGGCGTGAAAGGTCTGGGCCGGCCAGCCGCTCGAGGAGCGCGAGCAGGCCCGGCCCGTCGATCTCCTGGCGCAGCCCGCGCGTGGCGGCCTCCTCCAGGTGGTGGGCTTCATCGACCACCAGGTGGTCGAACTCGGGCAGCAGCCCCCCGCCCACCTCCGCGTCGGCGAGCAGCAGCGCGTGGTTGATGACGACGAGGTCCGCGGCCTCCGCCTCCGCGCGTGCCCGGTGCACGTAGCAGTCCTCCTTGGTGCAGTGAATGCCGACGCAGTCGAGCGGGTCGCTAGCGATGCGCGTCCACAGCACCTCTTCGCGACCGTGGAGGCGGAGCTCTGAGCGGTCGCCGCTCTCGGTCGAATGCAGCCAGATGAGCACCTTGAGCTTGAACTTGAGGTCGTCGGCGTCGGCGCATGGCTCTGCCAGGAAGCGGCGCCACCGCCTGAGCGACACGTAGTTGGACCGGCCCTTCAAAAGGCATGCCTTGAAATCCCACGGCAGCCACTCGCGCAACCCAGGCAGGTCCTTGCCCATGAGCTGCTCCTGCAGGGTGTGAGTGTTCGTGGACACGACGACCCTCTCGTGGTGACGCACCGCCCGCGCTATGGAGGGCACGAGGTAGGCGAGGCTCTTGCCTGTCCCGGTGCCGGCCTCGACGACCAGCGAACCTCCGCGTGCCTGGATCTGCGCCACCGCCAGCAGCATCTGCATCTGGGCCTCGCGGTGCTCGTATCCGGGCAGCGCGCCGGCGAGCGGACCCTGGGGTCCAAGCAGGTCGGCCATCGCCACTGGGTCGTTGGGGGGTGTCGCCCCGGATCCTCCCCGCGCGCTCGGTTGGACGTGTTGCCCCGCCGAGGGCTCCGGGGAGGGGTTGGGCGCCGTCAGCGCGTCCGCGAAGAACCGCGCGATGGGCCACGTGTAGGGCGCGACCAGGGCCAGCATCGCCTGCTTCAATCCCTCGTTCAGGGCCACGGCCTCCTCCCACAGCCGGAGCAGGAGCTGGCGCGTTGCGTCGGCGTCATCCAGCGCTCGGTGCGGGCGCGGCTGACTGAATCCCAGCTCGACGGCGAGCATCGGGAGGCTGTGGCTGGCGGCGGCCGGCAGTAGGATCCGGGCCACGTCGAGGGTGTCGAGGATCTCCTGGGACTCGTCCCACAGCCCTGCGGCGGCCAGGAAGTCGACGTCCATGCGCGCGCCGTGCCCCACTGGTTGGCGGCCGCGCAGGAACAAGGCCAGCTCGCGAAGCGCCGTCCCGGCGTCGGCGGCGCCGCGCAGCTCCTCCTGCTTGATGCCGGTCAAGCGCAGCACGGTGTCGGGGACCGCCCGCCCCGGGTCGACCAGGTGTTCGAGCCTCGAAATGACACCATCGGCTGTGAAGGCAACCGCGCCGATCTCGATGACTCGATCTCGCGCTGCGTCGAGACCGGTCGTCTCGAGATCCAGAGCAGCGTATTCCGGCACCGTTCCCGCGATTCTACGGATGCAGGCACCCAGGCGACCCTCCGGGCACCCTCATGTACTCAGTAGTGGGATGCCAATCGGAGCCCCGGCTGTAATATTTGCGCCCGATGGTAACCGGGACGATTGAAGCACCCAAGCGGCTGGAAGACCTGCATGTCAGGCGCGACCTGGTCGCCAGCCTGCTCCTCCGCACCCTCGCCTTCGCCGACCAGCTGACCGGCGCGGGCCTGGAGCAGCGCCTCGGCCTTCCCTTCGAGACCTTCGAGCCGCTCATCGAGGAGTTCGAGAAGAACCAGCTCATGGACACGCGCGGCGTCTCCAGCGACGCGGGGCTCGAGGGCAGGCCTTACCCGGTGAAGATGAACTACGCCATCTCCGGCGCAGGCCGGCAGCGGGCGGCCGAGATGTCGTCCGTGCAGACCCGTTACCTCGGCCCCTGCCCCATCAACTTCGAGGACTACCTCGGGCTGATCCGCTCCCAGGTGACGGGCAAGGCGAACGTGAACGACGCGCTCCTGAAAAAGGCGCTGGGCACGCTCGAGCTTGAGCAGCACGTGATCGACCAGATCGGCGGGGCCATGGTGTCGCGCGCGTCGCTGTTCATCTTCGGTGCGCCAGGCAACGGGAAGAGCACGATCACCGAGCGCATGGCCTTGTTGATGGGCGCGCCGATCGAGATCCCTCACGCCGTCGCCGTCGGGGACGAGATCATCCGGGTCATCGACCCCGTCTACCACAAGATCGCCGAGGGCGAGCAGCCGATCGACCGCCGCCTGGTCAAGGTCGAGCGACCGGTGGTGGTCGCGGGAGGCGAGCTCAAGCTGCAGCAGTTGGATCTCACCTACGACCCCTCCAACCGCTACTACGAGGCGCCTCTGCAGTGGAAGGCGAACGCCGGGGTGTTCGTGATCGACGACTTCGGGCGACAGGAGGTCCCGCCGATGCGGCTCCTCAACCGTTTCATCGTCCCGATGGAAAAGAAGGTCGACTACCTCGACCTCTCCGCGTCCGGCCGCAAGATCGAGCTTCCGTTCCTCTGCCAGGTCGTGTTTTCGACCAACCTCTCACCGACCGAGCTGGTCGATGAGGCGTTCCTTCGACGCATGGCTTACAAGATCGGGGTTGGCAACCCGTCGCCCGAGGCCTTCGGTCGAATCCTGCGATACGAATGCGACCGCCAGGGTGTGCAGTTCGACGAGAAGGCGATCGGCTACCTGCTCAACAACCTGTACGGCAAGAAGCCTCTTCGCGGGTCGCACCCCCGCGCGCTGATCGCGCGGCTGGTCGACCTGGCCAACTATCGCCAGGAGCCGCCGCGGCTTACGCCGCAGACGCTGAAGGAGGCCTTCGACGCCTGCTTCAACCCCGCGCTCGGCAGCCTCACCGAGGACGACTGGGCCCGACCCGCGATCGGCTAAACGGGCCCGGGGCTGGCCCCGGCCTGGATCGCTTCGGTCACTCCATCCAGGCGCTCGTGCAGCGACCGCAGGTCGCTGAAGACGCCGCGCCGGTCGGCCGGCAGGAGCTCCGCAATCGCCAGCATGATCGCTTCCGAAGCCTGCTCGTGTGACACCTTCTCGCCGCTCGGGCGGCGCTGCCGGACCACGAAGGGCTTGCCAAAGGTGACCGTCACCGGCACGCGATGCGGCCAGCTGGCGCCCTTGGGCAGGCACTCGGGCGTCCCGGTGAGGGCCACCGGAAGGACGGGACATGCCGCCTTTTGCGCAATGAACCCGGCGCCCGGCTCGGCCTGAGAGAGCACCCCGGTGTCGACGCGAGTGCCCTCCGGATACATGATCAGGACGTGGCCGGCCTTGAGCAGGTCGAACGAGCGCTTCAGCGCCGCTCGGTCGGCTGAGTGCCTGATCACTGGAAACGCGTGGTATCGCGAGAACAGCCAGCGGTTCAAGGGCTTCTCGAAGTACTCGGACTTCGCCATGCTCCAGCTGTCGCTCCTGGGCACGAACGCCGGCACCAATGGCGGGTCGAGCGTCCCCGAGTGGTTGGGGCACACGATGAACGGTCCTGTCGCCGGCACGTTCTCAGCCCCGGCCACCCTGAACAGGCCGACGAGATATGTGCGTACTACAGCGCGCATGAGGAACCTCAGGAGGGTGTACATCAGGCGCCTGCCCGCGCGCGGACTCGATCGACGATGAGGTCCACTACCTGGTCGAGGTCGAGGTGGTCGGTGTTGACGACGACCGCGTCCGGGGCCGGCCGCAGGGGCGCGACCGTTCGCTCCGTATCGACGCGGTCTCGCGCCTCCACCTCTTTGCGCATCGCCTCCGCGTCCACCCGCTCTCCCCTGCGCTCATACTGCGCGGTTCGGCGGCGGACCTTCTCGTCGAGGCTCGCCACCAGGAAGAACTTGTGGTCAGCGTCTGGGAACACGACGGTGCCGATGTCGCGACCTGCCATCAACACGCCGCGGTCGCCCACCCGCCTCTGCTGCGCGACTAGCGCGCTGCGGACACCGGGCGCGGCCGAAATGAGCGGCAGCGCGTCCGCGTACTGCGCGTCGTAGATGCCCTCGGTCAGGTCGACGCCGTTGGCCCAGATGTGCCCACCATCCACCCGCATCTCCGAGGATTGCGCGAGCGCGGTGATGGCGCTCTCATCAAGCGGGTCGAGGCCGCGCTCGGCCGCCAGCCGAGTGACCGCTCGGTACATCAACCCGCTGTCCACGAACGGCAGGCCAAGCTTCTCGGCCACCCTCCGCCCCACCGCCGACTTGCCGGACGCGACTCCGCCGTCGATGGCGATGATCATCGAGCCGAGATCACTTGGCGTCGAACCCGACTGATCGACGCAGCGCTTCCACCTCGAGGTCGCCCAGCACCCGCCATCCGCCGGTCTTGAGGCGGCCGAGCTTCAACGGACCGAATGCGACACGACTCAATGACTCGACACCGTGGCCAACGGCCAGCAACATCCGCCGGACCTGCCTGTGGCGACCCTCGCGAATCACGACGCGCAGCTCCGCATGGCCCGAGTCTCGGCTGCCAGGCGTGACGCGCACGATCTCGACCTCGACCGGAGCGGTCATGCCATCGTCGAGCTTGACGCCGCGCCGCAGCGCCTCCAGGTCCGCTGAAGTGGGCGTGCCCGTGACCACGGCCCGGTATTCCTTCGCCACTTTGTAGCGCGGGTGCGTCAGGCGGTATGAAAGGTCGCCGTCGTCGGTCAGCAGGAGCAGGCCGGTGCTGTCGGCGTCGAGCCGCCCCACCGGAAACAGCCGGTGTCCGAGCCTCCCGTCGTCCCCCACCACGTCGAGGACGGTCGTGCGCGCCGACTCGTCCCTTGCTGTGGTGATGACCCCCAGCGGTTTGTTCAGCATCAGGTAGCGATGGCGGGTGACCGGACGTACGGCGCGTCCTTCGACGGTGACACGATCCCGGTCGGGGTCGACCATCATCCCGGATGGCGGCGGCCGCTGGCCGTTGACCTGGACCGCCCCTGACGCGATCAGCTCGTCCGCGGCGCGACGGCTCGCCACCCCAGCCCGCGCCAGGAATCGGTTCAGACGCTCTTCGACCGGGGCACGGTCACTGATTTTCCGCCACCATGCCTTCGACCCTCGGCGTGGGCAGGTGATCGAGCGACTCGAGGCCCAGGACCTGGAGAAAGCGCATCGTGGTGCCGTATAGCTTCGGTTGACCCGGCCCGCTGCCCCGCCCCACCTCGGTGATCAGGTCGCGGAGCTCGAGGTTGTTCAGGACGCTCTCGCAATTGACCCCACGGACCTCTTCGATGCGGGAGCGCGGGACGGGCTGCTGGTACGCCACGATCGCGAGGGTCTCATATGCGGCGGCCGAGAGGCGGCCGGAAACCTCGGGGCGAAGGGCCCGCCTGACCGCGCTCGCGAACTCTGGGCGCGTGGCGAGATGGATCTCGTCGTGGTGGCGCATCAACATCACCCCACGTCCCTCGAGGCTCTGGCGCAGCTCTTCCAGCGCCCGCTCCAACCCGGTCTTGTCGGTGTCGGTCGCCTGCTGCAACTCGCGCAGCTTCAGAGGCCGGTTGGAGCTGAACAGGATCGCCTCGACCGCCGATGCGAGCGCACCCCTCTCAGTCATCGGCGGGCTCCCTTAGCTCGACGTGGATGGGCCCGAATCGCTCCTTCTGGCGCACTCTGATCAGCGACCGGCGCAAGAGCTCGAGCACCGCGACGAACGTGACCACGGCCTCCAGCCGGTCCTCCGACTCGAGGATCAGCTCCACCAGCTCGATGGGGCCCTTGCGCACTCGCGCGCTGATGAGCTCGAGCTTCTCCTCCAGCGTCCACGTGCGCCCGGTGACAACCAGCGGCCGCGGAGGGATGCGCGCGAGCACGCTGTTGAACGCGACCACGAGGAGCCCGACCTCGAGCGGCTCCTCCTGTCCGCCTGCTTCGACGGGACGTGCGGGGGGCGGAAAGGAAAAGGTCTCCTGCTGTGCCCGCTCCATGAGCTCGCCCGCCATCTGCTTGTACACGCGGTACTCCTCCAGGCGCTGCCGGACCTCCTCCTCCCAGCCCAGAAGGTCGGTCTCCTCATCGGTCGGCGGCTCACCCGGCAGGAGGCGGATGGACTTGATCAGCAGAAGGCGCGCGGCCATCCAGAGGAACTCGGCCATCTCCTGCGGGTTGGCGATCTCGCGCGACGCGATCTCGGCCAGGTAGGCGTCGGTCACGTTGGCCAGTGAGACCTGGAAGATGTCAAGCTCCTCACGCTCGACGAGAGCGAGAAGAAGCTCGAGAGGCCCTTCGAACACCGGGGTCTTCACGTCGAGTCTCGGGCCGACGTCCACGACGGGTAAGGCTATCGCAGGTTCACCCGGTGGAATTTCTCCACCCGGGCCATGGCGCTCCATCGCCGGGCCAGGGCGGCGGGGTTGGGCGTCTGGCTAGCGTGCGCGAGGCGGGCCGCGATCTTCTTACCGATCACCTCGCCGATGTCCACCTCGAGGTCCGCCGCCTCGCCACCGAAGCACCACGCCTCCGCCGTCTCGTGAGGCGCGCCGGCTTTCGGAAACGTCAGCGGATCGCGCGCGCTCGGCCAGGCTGCGTCGAGCGCGACACGGCCGACGACCCTGTGGTCGGGGTGATAGCGATAGCGAACGTTGGGATCGAAGGTCATCAGGACGTCCGGTTTGGTGATGCGAATCTCGCGCACGAGCTCCTCGCGCAGCTCGAGGCTTTCGACCAGCTCGGCGTCCGGATGGCGCAGGAAGCTCACGCGATGCGCGCCGAGAACCTCGGCCGCGATCTCCTGCTCGCGCTCGCGCAGCCTTGCGACCTTCTCGCGCGATTTCGTCGCGTCGCGCGCCCCCTTGTCGCCTGAGGTCGCCAGGGCGAAATCCACGGTAGCGCCGTGAGCGGCCATCAACAGCACGGTCCCGGCGCAGTAGAACTCGATGTCGTCGGGGTGGGCGACGATGCACAGGGCGCGCTTGATCCGGGAGTCCTGCGGTCCGCTGAACAGTCGCGAACGCGCCATCTACTTGCGGCGGGCCTCCTCGAGCAGCTCGTGGGCGCGGGCCACCGCCTTCACGGTCACGCCGCCACTCATCATCCGTGCGATCTCCCTGGCGCGCTCGTCGTCGCCGCTCAGCTCTCGCACCGTGACCACGTTGCGCCCGTCGGGGCCGGCCGCCTTTTCGACCACCAGGTGATGATCCGCGAAGGACGCGATCTGGGCCAAATGCGTGACCACCAGAACCTGGTGGCGCGATCCCAGAGCCTTGAGCCGCAACCCGACCTGGATCGCCGCTTCGCCTCCGATTCCCGCGTCGACCTCGTCGAATACGAGAGTGGGAAGGCGGTCCGCGTCCGCGCCGACCGTCTTGATCGCCAGCATCACGCGCGCCAGCTCGCCGCCTGACGCGACCCGGGCCAGGGGCGCGAGAGGCTCGCCCGGGTTGGCCGAGAACATCATCTCGGCGATCTCGGCCCCTGCGGGCCCAAGGTCGGGCTGCGTCCGCAGCTCGACCTCGAATCGAGCCCCCTCGAGCCTCAGCCCCTCGAGCTCCGCAACCACAGCCTTCTGCATCCGGCGCACCGTGGTCGCGCGGGCCTTGGTCAGCCGGCCGGCCGCCGCCTCGAGCTCGACGCGGCGCCGATC
>DATITA010000110.1:0-24881 GCA_035468355.1 Candidatus Dormiibacterota bacterium | reverse complement strand
GAGGCGCGCCGTGTCGCCGGCGATGATGAGGTCGCACATCAACGCGAGCTCACAGCCGCCTCCAAGCGCATATCCATTGACGGCCGCGACGAGGGGCTTGCTGAAGGCGGCGATCCCCGCCCACCGGCCTGTCTGGTCCCTGCGCAGCTGTTCGACGGCGCTCCGATCGGCCATGTCGCCGATGTCCGCCCCCGCTGCGAAGACCTTTGGCCCTCCCGTGAGCACGACCGCGCGCACGCTTTCGTCGGCGTCCAGCTCGCCCAGGGCCAGGTTGACCTCTCGAATGAGGTCAGGGCTGAGGGCATTCAGGACCTTCGGCCGGTTCAGCGTGACCGTGGCGATCGGGGCCTCGATTTCGACCAGGATGTGCTCGTAAGCCACCGCGGCTATCATCGATCAAATGGGGACCAGCCCGCTTCGCGACTCCTATGGGCGGGTTGCGGACGACCTGCGAATTTCGATCACGGACCGCTGCAACTTCCGGTGCATCTACTGCATGCCCGCGGAGGGCCTCAAGTGGCTGAAGCGCGATGACATCCTCCGGTTCGAGGAGATCGTCCGCCTGGCTCGGCTGTTCGTGGAACGCTACGGCGTGAGGACGATCCGGATCACGGGTGGCGAACCCCTCGTCCGCATCAAGGTCGAGGAGCTCATCGGGATGATCAACGACCTCGACCCAACCCTCGACATCACGATGACGACCAACGGTGTGCTGCTCCGCGACAAAGCCCAGCTGCTGAAGGATGCGGGGCTGAAGCGCATCAACATCTCGCTCGACACCCTCAACATGCAGCGCTTCCACGAGATGGCGCGCAGCGACCAGTTCGCGCGGACGATGGACGGCATCGACGCCGCGCGCGAGGCCGGCCTATGGCCGATCAAGCTGAACATGGTCGTGATGAAGGGCCACAACGACGACGAAGTCGTCGACTTCGCCAGACTCGCGCGGGACAAGGGCTACGAGGTGCGGTTCATCGAGTTCATGCCGCTCGACGGCGACAACATCTGGACCAACGAGCAGGTCGTACCAAGCCTGCGCATCCAGGAGCAGATCGAGGATCTGTTCCCCTTGGTCCCCGTCAACGACCCGAGGCCAGGCCCCGCGACCAAGTTCAAGTTCGCCGATGGCGCGCCGGGTGGGATTGGCTTCATATCATCGGTCAGCCAGGCCTTCTGCACGTCGTGCAACCGCATCCGGCTTACCGCCGAAGGCGGCCTGCGCACGTGCCTCTTCTCCCTGCACGAAACGCCCCTGCGCGACCTGATGCGCTCGGGCGTCTCGGATGACCACCTCGGCCGCGTGATCGAGACCGCTGTGTGGCGCAAGGAGGAGGGCCACCTTATCAACCAGCCGGGCTTCGTCAAGCCGGGCAAATCGATGTCCCAGATCGGAGGCTAGATTGGCTCTTCGTCCTCCCCACCTGGCCGGCCGCCTCGCGGCGGGCCACCTTCTCCGCTAGCGGGGAAGCCAGTGCTGAAACCTGAGGAGGCTCAACGGCCCTTCACGGTCACCGAGCTCGCCAACGAGATCCGGCGCGAGCTGCGTCCCCTGACCGCGCTTTTGCTCAAGGGCGAGGTCAGCGGTATGAAGCGCGGCACCACCGGCCATTTCAACTTCTCGATCCAGGACGGCGTCAGCCGCCTCGACGCGGTGCTGTTCGCCGACGAGGCACGACGCGTCACCACCCTGCCCGAGGACGGCCAGGTGTTCGTCTTCCGCGGGCGGGTCGACTTCTTCGGCAAGGTCGGCCGCCTGAGCTTCATCGTCGACCAGGTCGAGTTCGATGACGTCGGCAAGCTCCGCGCCCGGCTTGAGGAGCTCAAGCGGCGCCTGGAGGCTGAAGGCGCCTTCGCCACCGGCCGCAAGCGGCGAATTCCCTTCCTGCCTCGTGCCGTGGCCCTCCTCACGTCGCCGACCGGCGCCGTCATACACGACCTCCAGGAGACGATCTGGGAGCGATACCCGAACATGGGCGTAGTGGTGTACCCGGTCCAGGTGCAGGGCGCCGCAGCCCCGATGAGCGTGGCCCGCGCCCTTCGTCAGTGCAACCAGGAGAACTTGGCCGATGTGATCGTGCTGGCGCGGGGTGGCGGCAGCTTCGAGGAGATGTACGCCTTCAACACGGAGGTGGTTGCCCGCGCGATTCTCGAGTCGCGCCTGCCCGTGGTGACCGCCCTCGGACACACGTCGGACCGCACCGTGGCGGACCTGGTCGGCGACGCGGAATGCCGGACCCCGACCGAGGCGGGAGCGCGTGTCGTGCCCAAGAAATCAGACCTCTTGGCCCAGCTGCGCGAGCGCGGGCGCCGGGTCGACCGGGAGATCGCCCAGCGCATGACCCGGGAGGTCGAGCGGCTGGCGGTCAAGAGGCAGCGCATGTTGCAGCTGCTGCCCGCGCTGGTGCGCCAGCGGGTCGAACGCCTCGCCAGGGCCGCGATGGAGCTGGGCCGCCTGAGCCCGGTGGCGCAGGTCGCGCGCCGCGAGGAGGCTTTGCGCGAGCGCGCCAGGCGCCTCGAGGGCGTCGCCCGGGCCCGCCTCGCGCGCGGCCAGGGCGCGCTCGCCTCACGCCGGGCGCCCGACAGGCTGGAGCGCGCCCTGGCGGAACGGTTCGCGGCCGTCGCCCGCGGTCTCGATCACCGCCGCCAGCGCCTGCTCGCATTGAGCCCCGACGCCGTCCTATCCCGGGGATACAGCATCACGCAGGACGGGGAGTCGGGCGCCGTGCTGCGGTCGGCCGCCGGCACCGCGGTCAGCCGCAAGGTGCGCATCAGGCTTGGCTCGGGCCGGCTGGCAGCGCGCGTCGAGGAGGTCGAGCCGTGAGCCAGGGCCAGGATCTGACCTACGAGCAGGCGCTCGAGAAGCTGGACGACAAGCTGAAGCTCCTGGAAGACGGGGAACTTTCGCTCGAGGACGCCCTCAAAGCCGTTGACGAGGCGCGGGTCTACCTCAAGGTCTGCACCGAGCGGCTCGAGGCGGCGCGGAAGAGGATTGAGGTGAGGGCCGAACCGGACTCGGCGGAGTAGCTACTCGATCGCGGCGCCCGCCGCTTCCTCGCGCATCGTGTCCGGGTGCGGCGCCGCCGACTCCAGCTGCTCATCCATGGCGCGCAGGCGCTGGCTCAGGTTCTTGACGAACTCGAGCAGCACCTCCGGGTGCTCGTGCACGATGGCCTGCATGCGGTCGCGGCGCAGCACCCGCACCGTCGTGTCCACGTTGGCCTGCGCCGAGGCGGACCTGGGCTGGTCGTCGAAAACCGACATCTCGCCCACCACCTTTCCGACGCCCATCTTCGCCAGAGTCACCTGGTGACCGTCCCGATCGAGGTGGATGCGGATCTCGCCGTCCAGGACCACATAGAGCTCGGCGCCGACGTCGCCCTTGCGAAAGATCGGTTCGCCCTTGGCGTACCGCCGAGTGACCATCAGGCGATCGATGCTCGCGAGCTGCTCGAGCGAGAGCGTGCTGAATAAGGGCACCCGTTTCAGTGCGATGAGTTCTTTCATGTGTTCATCAAGCCCGTTCAGCGCCGCATGGGAGGTCTCCCGGACCCATTTGTCGGGATGGTTCGCCAGCGTTTCGAGCTCGGCGCGAGACAGCGGTCGCGCCACCACCGGGTCGAACGACTCGGGCTCGAGCAGCTGCGCCAGCGGTCCGGCAAGCCAGCCCGGGCCGAAGTTTAACAATGTTTCCAGCGCCTCGACCCTCGTGCTCGACACCTCCGACGTGAGGCCACGCTCCACGGTCGCGAACCCTCGCTTTCCGTGGAGCGCGCGCATCGCGGCGAGGGCCGACTCTGCAGCATTCGTCACGTGGTCGTCAAGGCCGATGCGCAGCAGCGCGTAACCGGCCGCCTCGTCGCCATCCATCCGGGTCGCGGCCCCCGCCACCCGGGCTGACAGGCGCGCGAGATGAACCGCGCCGGCGAGCTGCTCCTCGAGGTGGGCGCGAGCTCTTTGAAACAGCTCGGGCCGCCCGCTGCGCACCAGGGCCTCGACCGTCGCAACCGATGTCTCGTCGCGCGCGACGAGAAGGGGCAGCGTCAACAACAGGGCGTCCGGTGACTGCACCGCCATCGCCTCCGCAGCGAGCCTGCGGACGTCCCGGTCAGTGCTCGCAAGGCCCTCGGCGAGCACCTCGGCGTATGCCTGGGCGCGCTCTGGCGGAGGCGTCCAGCGCACCGCCTGCCGCAAGGCTTCGCGCCTCACCTCGAGGTCGACGTCGCGGAGGCGCGCGATCATCGCCTCAGCGACTTCGGCGACCTCGCCTTTCATCTTGGCAAAGCTGCGCACCGCCTCGATGCGAACGCGCGGCGAAGGATCGGTGAAGGCTTCTCGGACGATGTCAGGGCCGCCGATCAGGGCAGCCGCCCAGACAGCGGCTGCGCGCTCGTCCTGGTCTGCCGAGTGCCACAGCTCGCTCAGCACCTCGTCGGACGGCCGCCATCGCTCTTTTCGAGTCAGGCCGGCCACCACCGCCGCCGCTCGAACCCAGCCATCGGAATCGTGCCTGGCTGCTTCGAGCTGTTCGATGGCGATCCCTTCCGGCGGCGCCATCTGGTAAGCGAGCCGGCGAACCACCGGGTCATCCGCCGCGAGCAGCTCCGGCAGCATGGCGGTGAACGCGTCCGGCGACGCCTTGCCGAGGGCAGCCGCCGCGAACTGTCTCGCCTTGTCGTCCGTGCCCCTGATGTATCCCTGCAGCTCCGCGACCTGCACCGGGTTGGGACGCCCGAGGGCCTGTGTGAAGTCGGCCAGGCTCAAGGCATGGGTGCGCAGGCGCTGGTAGATGGCGTCGACGTAAAGGCCGCGCACGCGTAGGGCGCCGACGATGAAGAACACCGCGGTGACCATCCCGATCAGGGCCAGCACCTCGACGCTGGCGATGATCGCGCGCTGGGCCAGCAGCAGGACGACGCCGCTGACCGCCGCGGCGGCGGGGAGCACCGCATTCTCGAGCAGGAACTTCAGCCGGGGCCCGACCTGCGCAGGAAGCGCCGCTCCCAGGACGCTCTGTGCCGGATCGTCGAGGCCGGTCTGGAGACCGTTTCTCACGATAAAGAGGACGAGCGCCGTGCCGAGCATCGGGTTGACGGCCACGGCGGTGAATCCGGCCAGTGTGAACACCGGCAGGAGGGTGATCGCGTTCTTCACGCCCAGCTTCCCCAGCACCCAGGGAGTGATGACGAGGCTGACGACCAGCTGGACGACGTAGCTCGCCAGCCAGGCGTTGCCGATCAGGATCGTCAGCGCCTGCAGGTTGTTGTGCGTCGCACCGACGAACACCACCGCGACCAGGTAGTCGCCGACGCGGCCGGCCACCTGCATCACAAGCGCCAGCAAAACGAGAGCGAGGACCAGCCGGTTGCGGGTCGCGTAGCTGAGGGCTCCCCTCAGCGCGGCCATCACCCCATGCCGGTTGCGTTCCGCCACATGGTCGGCGAGGAACTCGTCCACCTCATCGACGAATGCCGGCCGAAACAGCGTTCGTTCCAGGCCGACCGACATCATGGCCGACACCGCAGATCCGAAGGACCACACGAAGATCAGTGGCTCGGTCGCGTAGACGGCGACCAGCGTGGTCGTAAGGCCGGCCAGGATGTACCCGATGCTGGAACCGGCTGCGATGACCGGGAAGACCCGCTTCCCCTCCAGCAGGTTGAAGTGCTGGCTGACGAAACTCCAGAAATGCAGCATCACGAGCTCGAAGGCGACCGAGTAGACGATGTAGGCGGCGAAGGCGATGGTCGCGTCCTCGCGCAGCGCGTAGGCGATGTAGACGCCGACGGCGGCGAGCGCGTTGGCGATGAGGGTGATTCGGAACGCCCGACCCACGCCGAAACGTCGCGTGATCACACCCTGGAGCACGACCATTGGCCAGACGGCGACGGCCAGGATGATGAAGAACAGCGGATAGGCCTGTGGGCCCGCCTTGTTGAGAAAGATCGATTGGGCGGCGTTGAAGGCCGTGTACATGGCCCATCCGAGCACAATCGCGAACCCCGAGATCTGCAGCGTCCGGTTCAGCTCCGTGCGCCTCACGTGGAGGACTTTGGCGAGCAGGGGCGACATCGCCTCGTGCCGCAGGTATGACGGCGGCTTGATATCGACCACTCTCTTAGGTCTGCTGGACGCTGGCGATCCTCTCCAGTGCCGCGATCCGCTCCTCGATCGGCGGGTGGGTGTCGAAAAGGTGGTTGAAGGCTCGGCCGTGATGCTCGGTGGGGTTGTCGATCATCATCGCCGCCACTGCGTGATTGAATTTCTGCGGCGGCTTGTCGTTCTGCGCGATCTTCTTGAGCGCGCTGATGAGGCCGGCCGGGTTGCGCGTGAGCTCCACACCGCTGACGTCGGCCAGCGACTCGCGCTGCCGAGACAGGGCGAGCTGCATCAGGGGTCCCACCAGGAAGGCGATCACGGTGAAGATGATCCCGATCGCGAAGACGACGAGGATCGCCCGGTCGTCACGGCTGCGAATGCGCCACGCGCCGTTCCAGTACATGCTCGCGATCAGCGCCGCCAGCCCGATCATGGTGGACACGACGAGCAGGAGCCGGACGTCGAAATTCTTGACGTGGCTCATCTCATGCGCCAGCACGCCTTCTAGCTCCTCGCGGTTCATCATCTGGAGGAGGCCCGTGGTGACCGTGACGGCCGCGTGGCTCGGATCGCGGCCGGTGGCAAAGGCGTTCGGGCTGGGGTCGTTGATGATGTACACCTTCGGCATCGGCAGCCCGTCACCGATCGCCAGCGTCTGGACGATGTTGAAAAGCTGCTGGAATTGGCGCGGGTCGGCCTCCTGGGCGCCCACGGCCGACAGGACCGTCGCGGCACCGAAGTAGTAGGAGAACAGCGCCGCGGCGACGCCGAGCAACGCGAGGATGAGGGCGCCGGCGACTGCGCCGCTCGACCCATAGGCGAGCTCGCCGATGATCAGGCCCGCGATAACCCAGACGACCAGGAACCCGATGATCACGATGACGCTGTTGCGCTTGTTGCGAGCGATCTGGTGGTACACGCGCTACCCCGCCATCCGGTTGGGCTTTCTGATCGTGTCTCTCAGGCGTTCCGCGGCGTAGCGGCCCCAGATCTGCGCCCACACGAGGCCGTTGCCGAAGGCTGACACGTCCTCTGAGTGGTGCTTGTAGTGGTACGTCCACATCGCGCGATGGCGCTCGTACTGGAGCTGTCGCCTGCGCTCGGGAGTCGCCTGCGGCAGGTGGTGCGTGGCGCCTGCGCTCGGCAGATAGAAGACCTTCCAACCGCCGAGCTTGAGGCGGTAGCACAGATCTAGGTCTTCGCCGGACATGAAATAGCGCGGGTCGAAGAATCCGACGCGTTCGAGCGCGGCGCGCCTGACCATGAGGCAGGCGCCGGTACCGGAGTCCATCTCGTGGACTTCCGACTCGGGGAGGTGCCCCATGTTGTAGCGGCCGAAACGGGGGCTCTTCGGGAACAGCCGGTCGAGTCCAACCGTGCGGTAGAAAAGCGTCCTCGGAATCGGGAATGAGCGCCGGGCGTCCGGGTCCAGGCGTGCGTTCGGAAGCAGCACGCGCGGTCCGACCGCGCCGGCGTCCGGCCGCGTGAGCAGGAAGTCCGCCATCCTCCCGACGCTCTGCGCGTCGACCGTGACGTCAGTGCTGAGCAGGAGGACGAAGCGGCCCTGGCAGCGTTCGAGACCGATGTTGGCGGCTCGGCCGTAGCCGAGGTTCTTGGGCTGGACGAGCACCGTCGCCTGCGGGAACTCGTCGGTCACCGCCGCCGCCGACCCGTCGGACGAGTCGTTGTCCACGACCACGGCCTCCGCGGGGACGTCCGCACTGGCAAAGAAGGCGTGGAGGCACTGCAGCAGCCTTTCCTTGGCGTTGTAGCTGACGACCAGGGCTGAGACGATCGGCTTGGCGGGTTCGGGCATCCGCTACGAATTATCCCGCCCGGAACCGCTCGACGTGTCGCGCCACTAAAATCCCGGGGAAGTGGAGACCGGCGCGCGACCGGGTCTCGGTTACCGCCTGGCCCAGCTGCCGCGGAACCGCCTGGTCCAGCAGAACCTCGTCCTGTTCGTCGGCGGTCTCGTCGCTGGGATCGGCGGTTTCGTGTACCACGCCATCGCCGGACGCGTGCTGGGCCCGGCCGTTTATGGTCAAGTCGCCTTCCTCATCGCGTTGTACGCGGTGGGTACCGCCCCCGCCCTGATCCTGGTCGTCGTCCTGGCCCGCTACACGGCGACACTGGTCGCCCGCGCCGACGCGGGGGTGCGTTCCCTTTTGGGCCGGACCGTGCGGCTGATCGCGATCCCTTGCCTCGCGGCGGTCCTGCTCACGGCCCTGTTCGCCAGGCCGGTGGCGGCGTTCGAGCACCTCGGATCGCCCATCCCGGTCCTGGTCCTCGGCTTTTCGATCGCGCTGATCTGGCAGGTGGCCATCCCACGCGGGATCCTCCAGGGCCTGCAGCGGTTCCCCGCACTCTCCCTCAACCTGTCCCTGGAGCTGATCGTCAGGACGACGCTCGTCTTCCTTCTGCTCAGGGCGGGGTACGCGGTCTCCGGCGCCATGACGGCGGTGTTCGCAGGCCTCGCGGTGTGCTTCTTCCTCGGCCTGTTCTCGTTGCGTGATCATTTCCGCAGGACGGGCGCCCGAGTTCGCCTGCGTGTGATGGCCGGCTTCTCGCTGACCGCAGCGGTCGGCATCATCGGCGTTCAGATCCTCTACAACCAGGACGTGATCCTGGCCGAGCATTACCTGAGCAGCCACGATGGCGGCATCTACGGCGGCCTCAACAAGATCGGCACGATCCTCTTCTTCCTGACCCTCAGCGTGAGCCAGGTGCTGTTCCCACGAGTGGTCGAAGCGGTCGCCAAGGAACAGCACCCTGGCCGCCTGCTGCTGGCCTCGGCCGGGATCCTCACGGCGCTCGGCGCCTGCGCCCTGGTCGTCTTCGCAGCGGTCCCCGGACTGGTGGTCGGGATCCTTTTCGGCCCCAGGTTCAGCGACGCCACGCCGTTCGTGCTCCCCGTGGGCGTGATCGGGCTCGCCCTGTCCCTCGACAACCTGCTGGTCCAGTTCTTCATGGCCGTGCACGACCGCGTGTTCATGCCCATCCTCGCCGCGGCCGTGCTCGCCGAGGGGGTGCTCATCTTCCTGTTTCACGCGCACGTGGGCCAGGTGGTCGTGGACGTCCTCGCCTCGCTGCTCGGCCTGCTGGCGCTGCTGAGCGTGCGGTGCTACCTGTTGCTGCCCAGGCTTCGCGCCGACAGCGTGGCCGAGCCGGCGCTGGACTGAGGCGCCCACAACAAATAAGTCCCGTGGACCTTGCGGCCCGCGGGACTTATAAAAACGCTCGGCAACGACCTACTCTCCCATCGGGTTACCCCGACAGTACCATCGGCGCTGGAGGGCTTAACTACCGTGTTCGGAATGGGAACGGGTGTCTCCCCTCCGCCATGGTCACCGAACATGGCAATTCTATCAAATCGAGGGCCACTCGCTGCTGGCCGGTTGGCCTACCCCATCCCCCGCCGTCGGCGGGTACTTCCCCGCGAGCGGGGAAGTCACTGTTATCGGGTGCGGCGGCGCCGAGCTCGGAGGCTCTTGATCTTGCGGGCCTCCGCCGGCGGCACGTAGTGCGCACGGCGCCGCATCTCGCGCACGAGCCCCTGCTCCTGCACCTTGCGGCGGAATTCCCGAAGGGCCTGCTCGAACTCCTCGGGGTCCTTGACGACTATTCGCACAACCCGACAAGAATACCGATCCGAGGCGGACGGTGTTCTGTTAAGCCCTACTCGAGAACGTCCGGCCACACGGTCCGGCCGACCGCCACGGCCGCGAAGATGAGCGCAAATATTCCGATCACGGTCAGTGCATGCGTGCCGTCCACAGGCAGCAGCGGAGCTGCGAAGGCGGCGCGCGCATGGTGTCCCGGCTCGATCAGGTTCAAGACCACGTTCAGGTTGGGACCCAGCAGATAGCGGCTGATGTCCAGCCACGGGTGGTCCTGGCGCGTGATCCGGGCACCGAGCGCGGTGAGGATGGTGAGGAAGTTGTCCACCGGGAAGAATGCCAGCGACGCTGCCATCGCGAAAGCCAGCGAGCGGCCGATGCCGGTGGCGGCCGCAGCGAGCAGGATCGCCACGCCCATGCTCATGCCCTGCACCGCAGCCCAATAGCCCATGTCCTGCCAGAACTGGCTCGGCAAACCCTGGATCGGCGCCAAACTTCCGGCCCACGTGTTGACCAGGATCGCGATCAGGGTTCCGGTGATGACCAGGTAACCGGCCAGCAGCAGAACGCCGATGACCGCGAGGGTGAGCATCTTGGCGAGGAGAAGCCGCAGCCGGCCAGTCCCTCGCGCGTACATGATTCGGATGGTGCCCGACGAGTACTCCATGGCGAACAGACGCGAGCCCACGATCAAGAGGAAGATGCCCGAGCCGATCTGGTAGACGGTGCCGAACACGTCGCGGGCGCCATAGAAGAAGGTCGCCGGGTCCGCCGTCACCTGCTTGCGGAAGCTGTCCGAGCTCGTGACTCCGAGCACGATGACCGCCAGCAGGACCGCGGCGCCTACGAGCATCAGCCAGAAGCTGAGCTGCCTCGAGACTTTGAGCGCTTCGCCCCTGACCGTGCCCATGAATCGCGGACGGCGCGCGATCGCGCTCATGAATCGCCTCCGGTGAGCCTGAGGAAGATGTCTTCAAGGTCTTGCTGGCGCTCGCTGACCTCATCCGGCGCCTGTCCGTTCTCGACCAGGAACTTGATCAGGTTGCGGCCGCGTCCTTCAGGCGCGGTCGTAACCACCACGCCGTCTTCGCTGCGCGCCTGGGACGCCCACGGTTGCCGGCGGAGGAGGGCGACCAGGTCGTGCGGGGCATCGACCCTGACCGCGAACTCGCCTGACGACCTCAGCAGCTCCTGCACTGGCGCGACCCGCACGAGCTTGCCGTGGTTGATGATCGCCACGCGCGTGCAGATCTGCTGAACCTCCGTCAGCACGTGGCTGGAGATGAACACCGTCTTGCCCTGCGCCGCCAGGCCGCGCAGCAGGTCGCGCATCTCCACGATGCCGGCTGGGTCAAGTCCGTTCGCCGGCTCGTCCAGGATCAAGAGGTCGGGCTCGTTGAGAAGAGCTATCCCGAGGCCGAGCCGCTGCTTCATGCCCATGGAGTAGGTCCTGACGCGGTCGCGGTCGCGCCCCTTGAGCGAGACGATCTCCAGCACCTCGTCGATCCGCTTCTCGGGCACGCCGCCGAGAAGGTCGCCCACCGCGCGCAGATTGTCGCGCCCGGACATATAGCCGTAGAGGGCGGGCGACTCGACCAGGGCGCCCACGCGCGGCAGCACCTCGGAGCGATGCTTCCGCACCTCTCGTCCCAGGATCTCGACCGACCCCGAAGTGGGCGCGATCAGGCCCAGCGCCATTCGGATCGTGGTCGTCTTGCCGGCGCCGTTGGGCCCCAGGAAGCCGAACAGCTCGGAGCGGCCAACCTCGAGGTCGAGCCGGTCGACGGCAAGCCGCTTGCCGTAAAACTTCGACAGCGCGATGGTGCGGAGCGCCGGCTCGGCGGTGGCCACCTACTCTAAGCACCGCCCGAGCCGACTTTGTGACAGCGTGTTCTAGCCGTTGACTCCGCCCAGGGTCAGGGTCGTGGTGTGGGTGCCGCTGGAGTCGACCCAGGTCACCGAGACTTTCTCTCCGGGCTTGTGCGACCTCACCGCAGTCCCGAGGTCGTCGATCGTGCTGATGGTCGAGCTGCCCAGCCTGGTGATGACGGACAGGCGACCGATGCCCGCATTGGCCGCAGCGCCGCCAGAAACGACGGTTTCCACGAGGGCGCCAGAGGTGACGTTCACGCCGAGCTGGGCCGCGAGCTGCGCGTCCATGGTGCGGGCTGACACGCCGATGTAACCGACCTGGCCATACGAGATGTCAGGGGCAGCCTGGCCAGCGCGGATTTCGTTGACGATCGTGAGGAGGGTATCCGAGGGAATCGCGTACGCGACGCTGGACGACGTAGACCGGAAGCCCTGTGCCTCGCCTGCGGTGATCATCCCGACGACCTGCGACGCGGCGTTCACGAGCGGACCCCCTGAATCGCCGGGCCAGATCGTGGCGTCGCTCTGGACCATCCCGTTCAGCTGCTCGGACTTACCGCCGCCCTCGCTCGCCGTGATGGTCTGGTCGAGCCCAGTGATGCTGCCAGAGGTCGCGCGAGGGGTGCCACCGTTGCCGAGCGCGTTGCCCAGCGCGACCACGGATTGCCCCACGACCAGCGACGACGAGCTGGCGAACGTCACCGTCGGCAGCCCGGAGGCCCCTTCCAACTGGATGACGGCGATATCGGCTGATGGGTCGTCGGCGATCACATGCGCGGCGTAGGTGCGGCCGTCGCCGACCAGGGTCACCTGGATGCCCGATGAGCCGTCGATCACGTGGTTGTTGGTCAACACCTCGCCTGACGCGGAGATGATCTGGCCGGTGCCTGCAGCCTGGCTGGAGCCGATGACCGTGGTGATGTCGACGATCGCAGGCTCGATCCTGGCTGCCACCGACGCCGCGTCAACACCGCCAGGAGACTGCGGTGCGCTGCCCGGGCTGGCCGGCGCGATGGGCGCCTGCGGCGCTAGGGCCGGTGGGGCCTGGTTCGCGGCGGAGCCCTGGGGCTCGGCGCTGGTCTGAGCAGTCGGCGTCCGTTGATCGATGGCTCGAGCAAGGCTGAAGCCGACGCCGGCGCCAGCCGCGGCGGCGATGATGGCGGCGAGCACCACGCCCGCGGCGATTCGGTGCCACAAGGAGTTGTCGGGGGCCGCCTGCGCGGGCGGCATCCACTGCCCCGCCGGGCCATCCGGCGCAGACGGCGGAGGAGTCAGCCACTGGTAGGGCGCGAGCGATTCGCGCTCCGTGGGTTCGAGGGACTGGTTTTCCAATTCGGACATCAAGGTCTGCCTCCGGATAACGCCTGGGATGGCGTTTGTGTCCCCAAGATGCCAAGCGAATCTTTGAGCGGCCTCGACGGGCCCTTAGGGTTTGCTGAGAACGCTACGCGGGTCCCGCCGCGCGCCAAGGCTGCGATTCGGGCCTAGTGGCCTAGACTAGGCACGCCGTCCGCCTCTACTTACGGTCCGCCGGTTGGCCCCACGATGGGACTGAGGCAGAAGTGCCAGTGCGACCCCGTGTTGAACGCATCCGGCGTGAATGTGGGCTGCCTCGAAACTGGAGCCACATTCGAATAACACTTCGCTTTACAGTTGCTACGGCAACTTAGTGGAACCAAGATGGTCCTCGCCGTGAGACGGTCTGTTCGGAAGCCCCACGTGCGCCCTAGTGGACAGCCGGCCGCGATGAGCCCCCATACTGCCGGCAGCGGCAAGGCAGCTCCGCGCCGGGTGCACGTGCTGATCGTCCAGGACCACCCCTTGCTCGCGTCCGCGATCGCCAGGATCCTGGAAGGGCAGGCGGGCCTTTCGGTGTCAGGCATCGCGGCCTCCGGCGCCGCTGCGGTCGAGGAAGCGGCCAAGACCCGGCCCGACGTGGTGCTCATGGACTTCCGCCTCCCGGACATGACGGGCCCGGATGCGGCGCGCCTGCTCCAGGGCCAGCACGAAGAGGCGGCGCTGGTGTTTCACAGCGCCGATGAGTCCGAGACCGCGCTTCTCGACGCGATCGACGCCGGCGCCACCGCCTACCTGACCAAGGACGCGACCGCGGACCAGATCATCGAAGCCGTGCGCCGAGCCGCAAAGGGGGAGGTCTTGATCCCGGTCGAGCTGTTCGCTCGCGCCATCGCGCGGCAGCGCGCGGCGGTGACGCGCAAGCGCGAACGCGAGCAGTTCCTCGCCGAGTTCACTCCTCGCGAGCTGGACATCCTCGCTCTGCTGGCCGAGGGTCTGGACACGGGGGCGATGTCCAGCCGGCTAGGCATCGCGCCCCACACGGTCGAGTGGCACGTTCGTCACGTGATCGAGAAGCTGCAGGTCCACTCCAAGCTGCAAGCCGTCATCTCGGCGGCCCAAAAGGGCCTGATCCAGCTTTAGAACGCGCGGAAGCCATCCTCTTACAGGGGATGACCGCAGTGCTCACCAATGGCGACAACGCCGCATCCCCGGCGTAATAAGAAGGGGTGCAGCTTCGCCGGGGACCTCCGACCTCCCCCCCCATCGGTACCTTGCCGGCCCCGCTTCGAGTGATCGAGGGCGGCCCGAGGGATGCTCCGCCGCCCGGGACATGGAAGGACTGGAAGCCTTTCGAATCCTATTTCGTGCGCCTGGTCGCAGCGATGCTGCTGGTCTCGATACCAGTTTCGATCGCCCTCGGTTTCATGGTGGCCAACTGGAGCGCCGAGACCAGCATGGCCCAGGCCCAGGCGCGCGCCCAGGCGACGGCGGAAAGCACGTCCGTGCGCATCACCGACTGGGTGGCCGAGCGGCAGTCCGAGCTCCGCACCATGGCGCGAAGCGAGCTCGGCCAGGTCTCCGCCCCGGACCTCAACGCCCAGCTGCTCGCCGCGGTCCCGTCGCATCCCGACTTCGCGAGGATCCAGGTGTTCGGGACGAGTGGGGCGCTGGTCGCCTCTAGCACCTCCGAGGCCCCGTTCTCAGCTGCTCCGCCCGGCTTGACGTACGCCAACAGTCTCAGCGTCGAGACCCTGGGCCCGGTCCAGCCCGGGGCCGACGGGCTCGATTGGATCATGACCGCGCCGATCATCGGGCCCGACCTGAAACCCCAGGGCGTCCTGGGCGCGGACCTACGCCTCACGATCCTCGGAATCCTGATCAACCCGTACGGCCCCGGAGCCGGGAGCTCGCATGACCAGGAGGTGCACGTGACCAATGCGCAAAACCTCCTCCTGTACAGCTCTGACTGGGGCGTACTGGCAGACGAGCGCGCGATGCTGACCAAAGGCACGCTCACGACCGGGGGCGAAGCCGGGATCCACAACCAGGCGCTCAGCAACGGTGGCGGCGCCACGCAGACCGTCGACTATCGAAATCACCAGGTCCTCGCCGGTTACGAGCCGATCACGAGCCTGGGTTGGGTGGTGGTCGCGTCGATCGATTCGTCGACCGCCCTGGCCCCCGTCCGCCAGCAGGAGGTCCGCACCTCGCTGCTGCAAGGTGTGGGCGCCCTGCTGCTGATCGGGTTCGCACTCGCGGTCGCCGTCCTTTCGACCAGGCCGCTGGTCGCGCTCTCGCGCGCGGCCGCGAGGGTCGAATCAGGCGACCTCTCACCGCGCGTGCACCTCAGAGGCGGTGGAGAGATGCGCCGGCTGGGCGAAGCGTTCAACGCGATGATCGAACGTCTGAACGACGTCCTCTTTCGCCTGCGCGGGGAGGTCGCCGAGTCGGCCACCAAGCTTTCGGCCGCAGCCGAAGATCTCGTTTCGGCAACACTCGAGCAGACCACTGCGGCGACCTCCACCTCCGCGAACATGGAAGAGGTGGCCCGAAGCTCTGCCTCGGTCGCGGACAGCGTCGACCGGGTCGCGATCCAGGCCAGCGAGGCCCAGACGAACCTCGAGCTCGCGCAGACCGACCTCAGGGCCTCGGGCGACCGCACCCTCGCCCTCGCCGGACGCGTGAACGAGATCGAAGGCATCCTGGAACTGATCGACGACATCGCCGACCAGACCAACCTGCTGGCACTCAACGCCGCCATCGAAGCAGCGCGAGCCGGCGATGCGGGTCGCGGCTTTGCGGTCGTCGCCGACGAGGTGCGACGCCTCGCCGAGCGCTCCAAGGCGGCCGCCGCTCAGATCGCCAGGCTCGTCGAAGGGGCCCAGACGCAGAGCGCCCAGACCATCATGGCCCTTGAAAAAGGGGTCAAGCAGATGGAGAGAGGCCTCACGATGATGCAAGCCATGACCGAGTTGAGCGGCCGGGTCCAGCTCGCGAGTCAGAAGCAGCGCACCGCCAACGAGCAGGTCGTGTTCGCCATCGAGCGGATCGCCGAAGGCAGCCGCACAGTCGCGGTGACGGCGCAAGAGATCGCCTCCGCGGCTGCTCGCCAGGGAAAGCTGGCAGCCGAGCTCCTCGAACCGTCATGGAACAGCGCCACGAGAGCTCCGGCCGGCCCGGTTTAGGCGGTCATGCGGGTGCTCGTGCTGGCAGTCAACTCGGCGTACTTCGCCCTTTCGATGGAGACGGTGCACCAGGTCATACGCCGTCCGATCGTGACCCGAGTCCCGCTGCCACCCCCCGGCTTGCTCGGCATCGTCAACGTCCGGGGCGAGATCGTGCCGTTCCTCGACACGGGTGTGCTGACAGGGACGGGAGCGCTCAGCGAGCCGGCTTTCGCAGTCCTCGTCCGGGGCGCCGGCGAGATGCTCGCCGTAGCTGCCAATGAGCTGCCGGTTCGAGCCGACCTCGAAAGCCCGGTGGGGCCTGGGACCCGGCCCGGCGAGCTAGGGCTTTACAGCCACCTCGGGCACCTCGTGACGCTGATCGACGTGGAGGCGCTGGCGGACAGCCGGCTGAATTCCAAACGGGCGAGCTAGAAGACGAGTTCCGACCGCAGTTCGTCGAGGACGCCAAGGGCCAGCTCGCGAGAATCGCCGACGGGCTGATCGCTCTCGAGGCGAACCCGGACGACCGGGGGACGATAGACAAGATCCTTCGCGAGGCCCACACCATGAAGGGAACCGCCGGCATGGTCGGGATGATGCGGGTCAGCCGCCTCGCCCATCGCCTCGAGGACCTCCTCGTCGAGCTGCGCTCGGGCACTCTTCGCACGACCCCGGAGCTCACCGATGCGGCGCTCCGTGTCGTCGATGGCATGGGCCGCCTGATCGCGAGCGCTTCCGCCGGCACCCAGGACGCCAGCGACGAGGCGGCGCTCGAGCGCCTGCTCCCGACCCCGCAGCCAGTACCGGAGATTCCAGCCGCGGCGCAGGCACTCCCCAGCTCCCCGGGCGGAGAGCAACCGCCCGAGCCGGTCCCTGCCACCCCAGGTCCGGTGGCTGCCGCGGGCCCGGCGCCTGCGCCGGCACCGGCGCCGGTCGCCGCACCCGCCACGCCGCTCCGCGTCACCTCAACCACCCTCGAGGTGCCGATGGCCCGGATCGACGAGCTCAACCGGCTGGTCGGCGAAGCCACCGCGGCCCAGCTGCGGGTGGGCAGCGCCTTCGGGTCGCAGCTGCACCTCGACCCAGACCTGGTGACTGAATATCGCGACCTCACGAAGGTGATGAACCAGTTGCAGGAGGCGACCGAGCGCACGCGGATGGTTCCCGTCGGGACGCTGGAGCCGATCCTCCACCGCACCGCCCGCGATGCGGCCCGCGCTGCGGGCAAGGACGTGCGGTGGGAAGCGATCGGGCAGGAGATCGAGGTCGACCGAGACGTCCTCGAGGAGCTCGCCTCACCCCTCGTGCACATAGTCCGGAACTCGGTCGGACACGGCGTCGAGCTGCCTTCGGTGCGGCTGGCAGCGGGCAAAGCGGCGCAAGCGGTCGTCCGCTTCCACGCGTCGCAGATCGGGTCCAAGGTCGTGATCGAGATCAGCGACGACGGTGCGGGGATCGACGTCGCAGCGGTCCGCGCCGCCGCAGCGGAGACCGGCGTCGACGTGAGCCACCTGAACGGCGCCCAGTCGCTGCACCTGATCTTCGGGGCCGGGATCTCGACCGCCAAGGTCCTGACGGAGGATTCGGGTCGCGGCGTCGGCCTGGACGTGGTCGCCAGCGCCGTCGCGGCGATCCACGGGACCGTGGAGGCTGTGAACCATCCAGGCCAAGGCGCCGCCTTCCGGATCGTGGTCCCCATCACGCTCACGGTCATTCCGTGCCTGATCGTCTCGATCGCCGGCCAGCCGTTCGGGGTCCCCCTTCACCGCGTCTTGCGAGTCGTCGAAGCGCAAACGGTGGAGCTCGTCAGCGGTCGAAAGCGCGCTGTCATCGACGGCCGGGCTGTGACCGTTTCCGACATGGCTTCGCTCCTGGGGCTGCTCCCGGGTGAATCGGGGACCTGGCTCTTGCTTGGAACGCCTGCCGACCCGAGCGCTTTCCAGGTCGACAGCGTGCTATCGAAGCGGGACATGGTGGTCCGTGGGCTCACCGGGCGTCTGCGCGACCTGGAGGGGGTCACCGGCGCCACAGTTGAGCCGAACGGTTCGATCCTGCTCGTGCTTGACGTCACGAGCCTGATCACCCGCAGCGAGGAGGCCGTCGTACCCTCGACGCAGGCCATGCTGCCAGCGGCCAAGCCGGCACGCCAGATGTCGGTACTCGTGGTCGACGACGCTCTTATGGTCCGTGAGCTGCAACGCTCGATGCTGGAGCGGGCCGGCTATTCGGTGCGAACCGCCAGCGACGGCGCGGTGGCGCTCGAGATGCTGACCGACGAGCCGTCCGACCTGGTCGTCACCGACCTCGAGATGCCGAACATGGACGGTTTCGTCCTCACGCGCAGCATCCGCGCCAACGCGCGCCTCGCCAACATCCCGGTCCTCATCGTGTCGTCGCACGCGAGCCAGGAGGATCATCTCGCCGGCCTCGACGCGGGCGCTGACGCTTACATCGTCAAGGCGTCGTTCGACGAAGCCGGCCTGTTATCGGCGGTGGCAGGATTGTTGGTCGGAACCGGCGCGGCTACTCGACGCGGGCGCAGGTCCGGCGACCTGCACCCTGCCGGCAAAATGGCTTCCGAGGCCGTCGCGCCGTGATGGAAGTCAGCCCCGTCGAGCGCGCGGCCCTGCTTCTGCGCTCGCGCGCCGGCCTCAAGTCGGAGCTCGCCAACCGCGCCAGGCTCGAGAGGTTGCTCCAGGAGGGCGCAGGGCACGCCGGCATCCCGGTGCCGTCCTACGTCAACCTCGTCGACATTGAGCCGGCGGCTTTTGACGAGCTGCTGGACAGGGTCACCGTCCAGCACAGCGCGTTCTTTCGCGATCCTAGGCAGTTTGCCGCCCTCGCCGAGCTGGCAGCCCGGTCGAGCAGCGCAACTTTCACCGTCTGGAGCGCCGGCTGCGGGAACGGCCAGGAGGCTTACAGCCTCGCGATGCTCCTCGACGAGACGCGGCATGACGCCTGGCACGTGGTCGCGACCGACGTTTCCTTCCACGCGCTCGCACGAACCGACCTGGCTCGGTACACGGAGAGCGAGGTGAGAGGAGTGTCGCCCGAACGGCGGGCGAAGTTTTTCGTGGCCGGGCGTGGCGGTCAGGAGGTCGCCCGCAGTCTTCGCCGTCGCGTGAGGATTGCGCACCACAACCTCGCCCAGACGTATGACGGTGACATGGTTCCGACGTGTGATGCGGTCTTTTGCCGGAACGTCATCATGTATTTCGGGCGTGACGAGTCTCAGGCGTGCGTGCAGCGCATCGCTCGCCGCATGTCCCCCGGCGCGCACCTCTTCTTGGGGCACTCGGACGCACCCGGACCCATGACGGCCTATTTCGAGCCGGTCCGCGTGGGGGGCGTCCAGTGCTTCAGGCGGCTCGCGCCGGCCGCCCCGCCCGCAAAACCTCACGACCAGCCAGCGCCCGCCGCAACTGCTCGCTCGCTTTCCGACGTGCCAACCGTGCTCGCGGATGCCGACCGCGCGGCTGCCGGGGGTGACCTGCCGGCGGCGATCCGGGCCTTCCGGCAGGCCACCTACCTCGATCCCAACCTCGCTATCGCGTACTTCCAGCTCGGAGTCGCGCTCGACATGGTCGGCGACCGTCGCGAAGCCCGGCGTTCCTTCGGTGCGGCAGGGCTGGCGATGGTCAGGGGCGAAGGCAGCGAGGACATGACAGGGCTCGGCGGATTCACAAGACGTGACCTGGCGCGGGCCATCGCCTCTAAGCTGACCATGACGGGAGTCGAATGATGGCCGCAGATGACATCCTTTTGATCGATGACGACCGCGTGATCCAGAAGATGGTCGCCGGCTTTCTAGAGCGAAGGGGCTATCACGTTCGCACCGCGGCCGACGGCATCGAAGCGATCCGCCTCGTGCGGCAGCAGCTGCCGGCGCTGGTCATAACGGATGTGCGCATGCCGGAGCTCAACGGCATCGAGCTGACCGCCAGGCTCCGTGAGGATCATCGAACGGCCGCCGTGCCCATCCTCATGTTCTCCGAGATGGGCGAGGTGCAGGACGCCCTGGCCGGGTATGCAGCCGGGGCTGACGACTACCTGCCCAAGCCGTTCGAGCTCGCGATCCTGGAAGCCAAGGTCCTGTCGCTGCTGCGCCGCTCCGCCGCGGCCCACGCCGGCGACCGTGGGCGGGTCATCCTCTTCGCGCACGCCAAGGGAGGCGTGGGGACGACCTCGCTGGCGGTCAACGCCGCCGTCCTGCTGGCGGAGAGATCGGCGCGGCCGGTGGGGCTGCTCGACCTCGACGTCGAGTTCGGGGACTCTGCGGTCTACCTCAACCTGCATCCGAACCTCACGCTGGCCGACCTGAAGTCGTCCCCCGCGTCACGCATCAACGAGGCCCAGTTCGATGGGTTCGTCACGGAATCCGGGAGCGTACGCCTGGTCGTTGGCTCGGATCTGCCCGAACGCGCAGAGCTTGTGACCCTGCCCGCGATCCATCTCGCCATCGATCGCCTGAGTGCAACCTGCGACTACGTGCTGATCGATGCGCCGGCGTCGTTCACCGAACGCACTTTGACCGCGTTGGACGCAAGTGACCTGATCTGCCTGGTCACGTCTGCGTCACTGCCCTCGCTGCGAGCCACGAGAGCATGCCTCGACTTTTTCAAAAAGCTCGGCGTCGCCGATGAGCGGGTCATGTTGGCGCTCAACGACAGCACCGCTCACGCTATGGGGCTCGACGTGGTCGGAGGGGTCCTCGGCCGGCGCCCCGATTTCACGGTCAAGAGGTCCGAGAGCCTGGGCCGGGCCGCCAACGCCGGCCAGCCTCTGGTGGTGTCAGATCCTCACGACCCCCTGGTCGCCGATCTTCGCAAGCTGGCCGACCTGCTGGCGACGTCCGCGATTGACGCCCAGCGGGCATGGCCTTCGCCAGGGCTCGGTGAGGCAGCCGGCTCGGGCTAGCAAGCCGGATGGCTACCTTCTCGGCTCGTATCGCATCGCCACTGCCCCCGAGCCGAACTCCAGCCGGCTCAGGAGCGTCAAGTCGACATGCTTCGATAGCCCCGCGAACAACGTCGGCCCGTGGCCCGCGAGCCTTGGATGCACGACGAGCTCGTACTCATCGATCAATCCCAGCTCCGTCAACGCCAGTGGGAGCGTCACGCCTCCCACGAGCAGTCCCTTGCCCGACTCCCGCTTGAGTTGCTGAACGGCCTTGGCCAGATCCCCGCGCACGAGCTCCGCGTTCCAATCGACCTGCTCCAGTGTGCTCGAGACGACGTACTTCTTGGCCGCGTTGATCGTCTGGGCGAAGGGGTCCATCCAATCAGGTCTCGCTACTGTCGGCGCTGGAGACCGCCACGCTGATTCCATCATTTCGTAAGTCACCCGGCCAAACAGCAGGGCATCAGCCTGGTTGAGGTTCTCGACCGCGTGACGATGCAAGTCTTCGTCCGCGGGGATCGCACCATGACCGCAGCACCCGTCCAATGTGACGTTGATGGAGTACCGAAGGGGTCGCACTCCGCCAGCCTACCGCCGATGCGGCAGACCGGCACCCACCGACGAGACGCGACACACCACTAAGGGTGGATGGAAACCCCTGAACGCTTCGAGCGTCGGTCGAACGCCGGCACCGTGAACCAGAAGGTGCTCCCTTCGCCGAGGACGGAGTCGACTCCGATGTCGCCCCCGAGCATGACGACCAGCCCCCGTGCGATGGCCAGGCCAAGCCCGGCGCCCCCGAACCGCCTCGTGGTACCGGCGTCGGCCTGCATGAAACGGTCGAAGACTTTCTCCTCGTCGGCTTCGCGCAGCCCGATGCCGGTGTCTCCCACGCTGACCCGCCAGAAGCCTGCCCACGGAAGACAGTTGACTGTCACGCCGCCCGTCTGGGTGAACTTGATCGCGTTGTCGATCAGGTTGGAGACCACTTGCTTCAGCCGCACCTCGTCCCCCAGGGCAATCGCAGCCGGCAGGGTGTCCGCCCGCACGTAAAGGTGCTTGGCGTCGGCTGACGGCCGGGCTCTCGCCACCTCGGACTCGATCGCAGCCTTCAGATCCACCCTGCCGTTGTGCAAGGTCATCGTTCGGGCCTCGATCTGGGTCTCGTCGAGGATGTTGTTGACCAGGGCCAGCAGTACCTGGCCACCCGCGTCGACCGCCTGCACATCCGCTCGCTGTTCCGGGCCGAGCTCTCCACTCACCCCTCCCAGCAACAGCTCGGTGTGGCCGAGGATCCCGGCAAGCGGGGTCCGCAGCTCATGGCTGATGTTGGATATGAAGTTCGACTGCTGCCTATTCACGCCAAGCAGCTGATGGTTCTTTTCGGATATCTCCGCCAGCGCGGTCGAAAGCTCCGTGTTCTTACCTGACTCGGCGGCGGCCGCAAGCTCGAGCTGCGTCACGACGTCTCGGAGCGCCAGGGCAGTCGAGTCTTCACGGTGGCCGACCAGGTGGAGGTGGGAGTCGTAAGCCCTCGCAAGGCGCACCATTCCCATGTCGGCGCTGGCCCTGACCATCGCATACGCCTCCTCGGCGACCGGCGGTGGAGTCACAAGACGGATGACCTCCTCCTCGAGCACGGCCAAGTTGACGTCGCGCCACATGAGGTACGAGCGCACCAGCGTCGCGAGCGAGGCGCCGCGCAGCGCCGCCGCGACTCCAAGCTTGCCGATGAAATGGCGCTCCTTCTCCGTGGTGCCCCGCCCGGTCATCAACTGGTTGGCGACCCCGCGGGTCGCGACGTTGTGAACGTGGCGGATCCGCTTTGCCACTCGACGTGACGCCAGCTCCGACAGGCCGGCCGAGGCGGCGGCGTGTGCGCACTTCGCAGTCGTCTCGCCGGCGCGCGAGGCCAGTGCCCGGCCCAGCTCGACCATCTCTGCGGAGGGGGGCGACGGGGCAAGCGATTCCAAATCGGCGGCCACGGCCGGACTGTTTTCCGACTCCGTGTAGCTCACCAGTTGACCTGGTGGTCGATTGCCTCCGTGACACGGTCGCGGAGATCCGTCGGGGAGAAAGGCTTGGTCACGTAAAAGTCCGCTCCCGCGAGAAGCCCTGCGTCGACGGCGCGCTGGTCAGCTTTCCCACTGAGGATGATCACCTGCGTGCCCCTGAGCGCGCCGTCGGCGCGGATGGCAGCCAGGAGATCAAGGCCCGTGCGGCCGGACATTGCGACGTCGAGCAGGACGACTACCGGCCTTCTGGCCTTGATCACAATCCACGCCTCATGTCCGTCGGACGCCTCGACCACCTCGTAAAGGGGAGAATCGATGGCGGAACGGACCAAGAGGCGAGTGCCGGAATCATCGTCGGCGACCAGCACGATCTCACGCTGGTGGATCCCGCTCCGCGTGCCGAGGGTCAAGCCGCGCCCTGTCCAGGCGCCCGCGTGTGATCCCGAAGCGCACCCATGGGCTCATTGATACGCCTGCCGTGCCGCCAAGTCTCCATCCAAAATCAGGTCATACGCCCATCCAAACCGATGGGCGAAAAACCGCCTCGGACAGGTGTGTTGAGGGTTGGGCCGCCGGGCTTCAAGGGGAGCAACACCCTGCGCATAAAGGGTATTGGGGCAGTGCCGGCGGATGGCGACTTTGGAGATCGCAGCGCGTAAACCTGAGCAGTGGGAGAAATGGTTCTTGTGGTTGCAGTCTTGGGAGTCGGTTACGTACTGGGCGTCTGGACGGCGTGCGCGGTGTTCGGGCTGCCTCAACGCGAGTACGAGGATCAAGCGCCAAGGACATCCCCGGTGATGTCCAAAGTCCTCATAGCCCAGCCAGGCGACCACAAGCGGCCTTCAGGATGGCGCTCGTGACCCCCACCGCCCCTGGCGCCAGGGTGCGTTCGGCGATCGCGTCGGATCAGCCCGCGTGAAGCTTCCTGCGGTAAAAGACGACGTCCTGGTCGCTCTCCCGAGCAGGAAGCTGCGCGCCCCACTCGCCACCATGGTGGGGGTAGCCGAGCTCATCGCTACCGGCGAAATGACGTCGGAGCAGTGCATTGCGTATGCAGCGATCCTGGTGCGGGAGGGCCGCCGCCTCACCACGATGGTCAAGAGCGCAGTTGAGATCCAGGGCCTCGAGACCGGGAAGCGCACTTTCGAGCGAACACCGACCGACCTGACCGCGCTCATCCATCGGGCTGTGAGGGCGGCGGGCGAAGACCACGAGAGGCCGATCTCGGTGGATTTGCCCGCGGCCCTGCCACTGGTGTCCGCCGACCCCGAGGCGATCCTGAACGTGCTTGACAACTTTCTTTCCAACGCGCGCGGCTTCTCGCCCGCTGGCGGCAAGATCACAGTCGCAGCTCGCGAAACACCTGAGCGGGTCGAGGTGTCCATCACGGACCAGGGTGTAGGCATCGAATCTGAGGCGCTGCCCAAGCTGTTTGCCAAGTTCTATCGAGCCGACCCGAGGCTGCGTCCCGGTTTGGGCCTGAGCCTGGCGATCAACCAGGGGATCATCGAGGGCCACGGCGGCCAGATCGCGGTTCGGTCCTCGGGCCCGGGAAAGGGCTCACGCTTCGAGTTCACGCTGGAAAAGGCCCCACGGACTCCGAGATCTACCGACGTCCTGATCGTGGAGGACAATGCGTCTTTCGCCGCCCTGCTCAAAGCGGAGCTGACCGCCTTGGGGCTGACCACGGTCCGGGCCGGCGATGCGGAAAGCGCCGAACGCATCCTCGCCTCCATGACGCCGCGCGGGATGCTGCTCGACCTCATGCTGCCGGGCATGCAGGGGGACGAATTCTTGCTCAAAACGGCTTCCACCCCGGACTGGTCCATCCCCGTGGTGGTCCTGACGGTGAAAGACCTCGCGCCGGCGGAGATTGAGGCCCTCGAGGCCGCCGGCGCCCTGGCCGTGCTGCC
>DATITA010000109.1:0-3195 GCA_035468355.1 Candidatus Dormiibacterota bacterium | reverse complement strand
GACGACCGCCATCCAGGCGCCGGCGAGCGAGCCCATGTGGACGCCGTCACGGACGTTGTGCTCGAGGTCGTTGAGGTCCATCAGCGCGGCCTCACCGAGATAGTCATATGCGAGCTGCAGGTGACCGACCTCCGCCGCCATTACCGCCTGCGTGGACGAGGAAAGCGATGAGTCCCGCACAGTGATGGCCTCGTAATAAGCGAAGTTCCGCGCCTTCTCCTCGGCGGTGAACGCGTCGCCCCGCAGGTGCATCGCGAGCACGAGGTCGGCCTGCTTCAGGACCTGCTTGCGATACAGGTCGAAGTAGGGGAAATGGAGGAACAGCGGGTACTGGTCGGGCCGCGTGTGGGCGAAATCCCACCGGTCGTGGTCGGTGAACTCGGAGGCCTGCTGGTGGACGCCAAGCTCTTCGTCGTAGGGGATGAGCATCGCGGCCGCGGCCTTTCGCCAGGCGGCGACCTCAGCGCGAGTGACCTTGAGCCGGCGGGCGACCCCGGGCTGGTGGGCGGCCGCATCGGCGGCTGCGGTGAGATTCCGTTGCGCCATGAGGTTCGTGTACACGTTGTTGTCGGCGACGGCGCTGTATTCGTCCGGCCCGGTCACGCCGTCGATCCGAAAACGCCCGTGGCGGTCGTGCTGGCCCAGGGACGCCCACAGGCGCGCGGTCTCGATCAGGAGCTCGGCGCCGGTCGTCCTCTCGAACTCGGTGTCACCAGTCGCCGTGACGTAGCGCAGCACGGCGTCCGCGATGTCCGCGTTGATGTGGAAGGCGGCGGTTGACGCCGGCCAGTACCCCGAGCACTCCTCGCCATGGATCGTCCGCCATGGAAAGGCAGCGCCCTGGAGGCCGAGGTCGCGCGCGCGCTTCCGCGCCGGTCCCAGGATGGAGTAGCGCCAGCGCAAGGCGTCGGCTACCGCCGCAGGCGCCGTGTAGGTGAGCAGGGGGAGGACGAAGGTCTCTGTGTCCCAGAAGGTGTGGCCGTCGTAGCCGGGGCCGGTGAGGCCCTTCGCCGGGATCGAGCGCTGCTCGGCGCGCGCAGCGGCCTGCAGGACGTGGAACATCGCAAACCTGATCGCCTGCTGGACCTCGGGGTCGCCCTCGACCTCGACGTCCGCCCTCGCCCAGAAATCGGCGAGATAGCGACGCTGGGCCGCGACCAGTCCGTTCCAACCGTGGCTCGTCGCCGTGGCGAGCGCGCCCTCGACCTGCGAACGGAGCGCGGGCAACGACCTCAGGCTGGACCAGCCGTAAGCGACGAACTTGACCATGCGCAGGCGCTCGCCGCGACGGAGCGTGGTCGTGATCGTCGACCGGGCCTGGTCGGCCTCGAACTGGTCTTCGGTGTGCGCTCCGCGAGGAGCCATGACGACGTGCTGCATGGCGCTGGCGACGAGCAGCCGGCTCCGCCTGGTCGAGTGGATGAGCACCGCGGCGCCCTCGCCCGCCTGGCCGGAGAACTCCCCGACCAGCGGCTGCTCCAGGCTGTCGGCGGCGCGGGGGTCGCCGTTGGTCGCGCCCTTGAACGGCTCGTTGGCCACGAGCTCCGACTGGACGACCAGGTCGACCGGGCCCTCGAGCGCTTCGACCTCGTAGAGGATTGCCGCCAGCGCGCGGTGGACGAGCGAGACCATCCGCGTCGAGCGCACCCGGACTCGCCGGTGCGCGGGCGACTCCCAATCCGCGGTCCGGTGCAGCAGGCCGGTCTTGAGGTCGAGCACCCGCTCGTGCGCGTGGAGCTTGCCGTACCGGACGTCGAACGGCTCGTCCTCGACGAGCAGCCGGATGATCTTGCCGTCGGTGACGTTAACGCTCGCCTGGCCTGCCTCTGGGTAGCCGTAGGCGGTCTCGGCGTAGGGGAGGGGAACCTCTTCGTAGACGGCATTGAGGTACGAGCCCGGGATGACGTGCGGCTCGCCTTCGTCCAGGTTGGCGCGCCAACCGATGTGGCCGTTGGACAAAGCGAGGATGGACTCGGTCTGAGCCAGGAGGTCCAGGTCGAGGCCCGTCTCATGGATGGCCCAGGGCTCGACGCGAAAGCAGTCCTGGCGGATCATCGCGGGACGCGCATCAGGTCGGCGAGGTCGCTCACCACCACGTCCGCGCCGTGCGCTCGCAACGCGGCGGCCTGGCCGGTGCGGTTGACACCGACCACCAGCCCGAACCCGCCCGCTCGCCCCGCCTCGACCCCTGCGAGCGCATCCTCGTACACGGCGGACTCCGTGGCGTGGGCCCCCAGCATCCGCGCCGCGCGGAGATACGTGTCGGGGGCGGGCTTGCCTTTGAGGTGTTCGGCTTCGGCGAGCTTGCCGTCGACCTGCCCGTCGAACAGCCCAACCAGCTTCGCGGCCTTGAGCACCTCGCTGCAGTTCTTGCTCGAGGAGACGACCGCGGTCCGCAGCCCTGCTTCGCGAACGGCGTGCAGATAGCGCACCGATCCTTCGTACGGTTTCACACCGTCGCGATGGATCAGGTCGAGGAACAGCCTGTCCTTGCGGTTGCCGAGGCCATGCACTGTGTCCTTGCCGGGGGGATCCGAATCACCGCCCTCCGGGATCTCGATGTGGCGCGAGGCGAGAAAGGAGCGGACTCCATCGGCCCGCGGCTTGCCGTCGACGTACTCGTCGTAGTCGGAGACCTTGTCGAAGGGCTTGAACTGGCTGCCCCCGGCGGCAGCCCGCTGCTTGAGAAAGGCGTCGAACATCGTCTTCCAGGCGCGGGCGTGGACGCTCGCCGTCTGCGTCAGCACCCCGTCGAGATCGAAAAGACACGCCGTGACTGCAGCCGGCAGCCCCAACCAGCCGCTTTCCGCGACGGCGCCCTTGCGGTGTTTGGCCATGCTGGTAGAACGCGCATGCGGGCGTTTAGCCGCCGTCACAGGGGTGCGCCGGCTCTGGGCATCGGCAGGGTCACAGGCTCCGCGCCCCAGGAGCACGCGTTGAGATAGATGAAGCGGTCCAGGAGTGGAAACTCGGACCGTAACGCCACCCAGTCCGGCATCGGGGGGTAACTCTACTGCCAATTGGGCCTCCCCATCCTGCCCTGCGGGCCACCTTCCCCGCGGAGCGGGGAAGTGTATGCTGAAATGGGCCTCCCCATCCGGCGCTGCGCGCCACGTTCCCCGAGGACCGGGGAAGTTAATGCTGAAATGGGCCTCCCCATACGGCGCTGTGCGCCACCTTCCCCGCGGAGCGGGG
>DATITA010000108.1:0-5839 GCA_035468355.1 Candidatus Dormiibacterota bacterium | reverse complement strand
ATCTCCATCGACAACGCCCGGCTGCACGAACGCCAGACCGTGCAGCTGGCGCAGATTGCTGAGCAGAAGCGCGAGCTCGAGCGCAGCTACGCGCAGATCAACGAGATCTCCCGGCTGAAAAGCGAGTTCCTCGCCAACATGAGCCACGAGCTGCGCACGCCGCTCAACGCCATCCTCGGTTTCAGCGAGATCCTCAAGGACAACCTGGTTGCGCTGGAGGAGGACCAGCGCCACGAGTGCCTCGAGAACATCCACACGTCCGGCAAGCACCTGCTCGAGCTGGTCAACGACGTTCTCGACCTCAGCAAGATCGAGGCCGGTCGCATGGAGCTCAGCTACGACGACTTCTTCGTCAACAACGCAGTTCGCGAGGTGCACAACGTCATCAGGTCGCTCAGCGAGCGGCGCGATATCGATCTCTCCATCGACGTCGTCCCCGAGGACCTCATGGTCCGCGCCGACAAGAGCAAGTTCAAGCAGGTCCTCTACAACCTGTTGAGCAACGCCATCAAGTTCACCGCCCAGGGCGGTCGCGTGTGGGTCAAGGCCCGCGCCGAGGGGGAGGACACGCTCTGCATCGAGGTGGGCGACACCGGCGTCGGCATTCCCCGCGAACACCACGAGCGGATCTTCAACGAGTTCTACCAGGTGGACAGCGCCACCACCCGCCAGGTCGAGGGCACCGGACTGGGGCTGTCTCTGACCCGGCGCATCGTCGAGCTCCACGGCGGCCGGATGCAGCTCGAGAGCGAGCCGGGGACGGGGTCAGTGTTCACCTTCCGCCTGCCGCTGGGGGGGTTGCAGGCGCCCAATGGTCACCAACACAACCGCATCCTCCTGGTCGAGGACAATCGCAGCAACCGTGAGCTGGCCACCATGGTCCTGACCGGCAATGGCTTCGAGGTGGACATCGCCGTCGATGGAAACGAGGGTCTGCACAAGGCCCGGAGTTCCACTTACGATCTCGTGCTGATGGACATCGAGCTCCCGGGCATCGATGGCCTCACCGTCACCCGCATGCTCAAGTCGGACCCCAAGACCTCGTCCGTCCCCGTCGTCGCACTCACCGCCAACGCTATGAAGGGCAACGAGCAGGAGGCACTCGCCGCCGGCTGCTCGGGATACATCTCTAAGCCGATCGAGGTGGCGAACTTCGTGCAGAGGATCGCCACGTACCTGGAGACCGAAGCCTCATGACCGGAGCCGGAAAGACCATCCTCATCGTCGAGGACGACGCCCCCAGCCGCGAGGTCGTCCGGCTCGCCTGCAGCGCCCAGAACCACACCCTTCTCGAGGCCGCCAACGGCGTCGACGGGCTGGCCGCGGCACGCGAGCAGAACCCGGACCTGATCATCCTCGACATCAACCTGCCGGGCATGAGCGGGCTCGACGTCTGCCGGCGCCTGCGCTCGGAGGGATCGCGGGTCCCGATCATCATGCTCACGGCCAAGGCCGACACCATCGATGTCGTCGTCGGCCTGGAGCTCGGCGCCGACGACTACGTCACCAAGCCCTTCGAGGTGCGCGAGCTGATGGCCCGGATCGGCGCGCACCTGCGCCGCAGCGAGATCTCCTCGCAGGAGCAGCCGCGCGACCGATTCGAGTTCCCCGGCCTCACCATCGACCTCGGACGGCGCCAGGCATTCCGCGACAGCGAAGAGGTGATGCTGACCCTGACCGAGTTCAACCTGCTCGCTCTGCTCGCATCCCGTCCCGGACAGGTGATGAGCCGCGGCGAGCTGCTCCGGCGCGTCTGGGGATACGAGGTGGAGATCGAGACGCGCACCGTCGACGCGCACGTGTACCGGCTGCGGCGGAAGATCGAACCGGACGCCGAGAAGCCGACGTACATCCACTCCGTGCCAGGGATCGGGTACCGCTTTTCCGGCTAGTCGCCTGAACGGTAGGCGGCGGGAGGCGAGGGCGCAGGCCTCCTGCTTCAACCTCAGAGGCGCACTTTTGTGCGCCGTTCAGATTCAGCTGGAGCCCTGCGCCCTCGCCACCCACCGCTGCCTATGGTGGGACCGCCCGCACTGCGCTAGCCGGTAAGGCACTTCGGACTGGCGTACGTCCAAGGCCAGGAACCACTGTGCCCCAACGCCACCAGTGGCAACCAGTGACCAGCTCCCATGCGGATCCTGTTCCGATACGGGTCCAACTCACCAGAAAGGAACCGTTGGCGCAGGGCGCAGTGGCGTCCAGCTGAATCTGACGCGGCGCATCCAAGTGCGCCGCGAGGTTGAAGCAGGACGCCACTGCGCCCTGCAGCCAACGGCTGCTCTTCCCGGCTAGTAGATGAACCCGGTGACGGACCAGAAATCGGCGTGGGAGATGGTGCGATGGTCCACGCGCCCCCATCCTCCTCCGTCGCCGTAATAGTTCATCTCGGAGATCAGGAAGCTGCCGTCAGGGTTGACGCTCTCCACGATGGCGACATGTCCGAACCAGCCGGTGTGGAACACGACGATCGCGCCCGCAACGGCGACGTGACCCTCGGGGCGGATGCCGTTGGCCGCGCCGAACCACCAGCCCGCGTTGCCCGCCCAGGTGACGTTGCGGCGTGATGCCGCGTAGTAGGTGCACTGGCCGTAGGGGAACCCGTCGGGGACGGGCGCGTGGACCGCAGACACTGAAGGGACTCCCCCAGCGGCGCGCGAGAAGTAGCGGCCCACCAACGCGCCGGACGGAGCGGCCGTGACCGGAACCTGGAGGTAGGTGCCGGCGGGGCGCGGCGTGTCCTTGGCCAGGGCGTTGTAGTCGAGGAGAACCCGCGGGTCGAGCCCAAGCCTCTTGGCGAAGTGGCTGGGACGCTCGCCGGGCAGCACGGGCACCAGGGCGGCGGCGCTGGGCGGGAGCAGGAGAACGGTCCCCACAGCCGGCTGTGCACCGGTGGGGAGTCCGTTGGCCCAGCGGATGGCCGAGGCATCGGAGTGGTCCGCGACTGCGAGTGACTCAACCGTCTGGCCGGAGCTGACCACCACGGTCTGAGCCGGTCGGGCCGCGATCGGGGGGACGACCGCCGGCCGTTCGATGACGGCGCTGAGGATGATGTCGGCGTTGGCCGCAGGGGGAGAGATCACCGCCGAGACGGGCGAGGTTGCCCGCGGCGCCAGCACGGGCAGGAGAACCGCGGCAAGAAGAACCCACGCGTGCCGGATGAGTCGATGTCGGTTACCGCGGATGGTATCCCCCTCCTCACGGAGCGTCCCCCGGGACGTCACGACCGTTCCCCCAACGATCAGGCCGCGCCGGAGGCTAACAGAGCCCGATGGTCACAGTCAAAAAGGCACGGCGCGAGCGGACACCACCCGTACACTGACTTCGATGACCGACCGGGAGGCCCGCGGCGCCCCAACTCAGGCTAACAGGACTGCACCGGACCCCGTCAAAGGACCGCCCGCCGACATCCGCAGGTCCACGTGGTGGTGGATCCGCGCCGCAGCCATCCTGGTGACCATCTTCGTCGCAGTCCAGCTGCTCGGCATGGTGCAGTCCGTGCTGGGCGCGCTGCTCACTGTGGTCCTCTACGTCCTCTTTGGCTCGGTGATCGCCTTCATCGCGGGGCCGATCGTGCAGATGGTCGAGGATCGGCTGCACCCCCCGCGGACTGCGGCCATCCTCCTGACCCTCCTTGTCGGCATCGGGGTGATCGCAGGCATCGGCTACCTGATCGCCACGCCGATCGTCGATGAGGCATCGCAGCTGAGCAAGCAGGGCCCCGCGCTGATCAAGCAGTTCAACGACGTTGCCACCACCGTGCGCACGCAGCTCGCCAGCCACGGCATCCAACTCAGCGGCAACGGCGTCGGCACGACGATCAGCAGCGACGTCTCCAGCAGGGTGGCCGGGGTCCTGCTCAACGTGGTGGGGTCGACGGTCACCATCCTGCTCGACATCCTGGTCACACTGGTGGTGGCGTTCTGGATGATCAAGGACGGTGAGCAGCTGCGCGGCGGGATCGTCAACCTGCTGCCGGGACGGGTGCGCAGTGAGGCCAACTTCGCCTTTGACGCCTTCGGCGTCGTGGTCGGAGGTTACGTGCGCGGCCAGCTGCTCATGGCCGCCATCGTCGGCGTGATGGCCGGGCTGGGATGCTGGGTCATCGGCGTGCCGTTCCCCATCGTGGTCGCGATCGCCGCCGGGGCCTTCGAGCTGATCCCCCTGGTGGGAGCATTCGTCGGGGGGGCCGTGGCAATCCTGCTCGCCCTGACCAAGAGCCCCGTCACCGCGGTGTGGGCGGGCCTCCTCTTCATCGCCATCCACATGGTCGAGGGGTACCTCCTGGCGCCGCGCATCCAGGCGCGGTTCGTGAGGCTGCACCCGCTGGTGACCATCCTCGCCCTCTTCGCGGGCATCGAGCTGGGCGGTTTCCTCGGCGCTTTCGTGGCGGTTCCCCTGGCCAGCCTCACGGCTGTGTTCGTGCGTGCCGGGATGGGCGATGCCAAGAGCAGCCACCCCGAGGTCTTCACCGAGCAGAGGCGCGACGTGCGGGTCGAGAGGCGTCGCCGGCACATCCTCGGCGAATTCCGCCTGGTCCGCCGTCCTCCCCCCCCGACTGGGGCTAAATCTGATATTGACACTGTCCCATAGAGTGCTACCATGCACCCCATGAGGAAGTACAAGCCCGTTGAACTGCCGCTGAAGGATGTGCCCACCGAGTTTACCGAGGAGCACGCGATCTGCCCGAACTGTCTCGACCGCGAGGCGGGGGTGATCGGCAGGCTGGGACTGCGCCTGGTCTTCAAGTGCCAGCGCTGCCGCGTGCGTTTCCATCGCCAGACCGCCATGGCGGGGCTGATCTAACCGTTCGCTGAGTTGGCGCGGCCTGCAACACTTGCCGGTCGTGCCCACCCCGCCTCCGGCTCATCTCGCGACCATCCGTCGCGGGACCGCCCTCGAGGCGGTCATCCGCGGACACCTGGCGGTTGTCGATAGCGGGGGCAGACTGGTCGCGGGCGCCGGCGACGCCGGCGCAGTCACCACCGTCCGGAGCTGCGTCAAGCCGATCCAGGCGCTCCCGCTGGTGCGGGAGGTGGGGGCGCGCCTCGACCTCTCCGTCGAGGAGGTCGCGATCGCCTGCTCATCGCATGGCGGCGAGCCCGTCCACGTCGCGGTCGTCCAGCGGTTGCTCGGCCGCGCTGGCCTCGACGAGGCGTCGCTGAGCTGCGGACCGCAGCTCCCCATGGACGACCAGTCCGCTGAGGCGGTCCTCGCCGCCGGCGGGCGGGCGTCCCGGCTGACCAACAACTGCTCGGGCAAGCACGCCGGCATGCTCGCGGTGTGCGCGGTCCGCGGCTGGCCCACCACCGGCTACGCCGCCAGCGATCACCCCCTCCAGGTCGAGATCCGCGGGATCATGGCCGGGCTGGCCTCCGTCGACCTCGCTGCCGCGCCGGTCGGGATTGACGGTTGCGGGCTGCCCACCTACGGCCTGCCCCTGTGGGCCGTCGCTCGGATGTTTGCGGCGGCAAGCGCTGACCCGGGATTCCGCCGCTGCCAGGACTCCATGGCCGCGCACCCCTACCTCGTTGCCGGCAGGGAGCGTTTCGACACCGCCCTGCTCGCTGCGGCGGGCTCGTCGCTGACCGTCAAGGGAGGAGCGGCGGGCGTGTGGGTGGCCCTGCGCCGCCCCGGTGGGCCTGCGCTGGCCATCAAGCTCGAGGCCGGCGACCAGTCGGCGATGTCCGCCGTCGCCATGGCGGCGCTGGAGCGGCTTGGCTGGCTCGACCCGGACGAGCTCCACGATCCCGCCCTCGCCGGGTTCGTCGCACCGACCGTGCGGAACTGGGCGGGCGCCCGGGTGGGCGAGATCAGGGCAGAGCCCGGCTGGTTGCAGGCG
>DATITA010000107.1:0-1575 GCA_035468355.1 Candidatus Dormiibacterota bacterium | reverse complement strand
GTGGGAGGAACCTCGCCGTATTCGTACGCGTGGTACCAAAACGGTGGCCTAGTGAGCTCCTCATCCTCGTATTCGACAAATGTCGGCACTGCGGGCTTTGGGCTCAGGCTTGTAGTAACGGACCAGGTGAATCGGCCCGGGTTTTCCGGAGGCTCGGTTAATTGAGTACCAAGGTCGGGGAGTCGACCTGGGCCGTGCGAAACAGCTCCTCATACTCCGCCGGCGGCAGGTAGCCCAGCGGTTCCATCAAGCGCTGACTGTTGTACCACGCGACCCATTCGAGCGTCGCGAATTCCACGTCATCAATGCCTTTCCACGGTCCAAGATGGCGGATCACTTCGGTCTTGTAGAGCCCAATGATCGTCTCGGCGAGCGCGTTGTCGTACGCATCCCCGCGGCTGCCGACCGAGGGCTCGATCCCCGCTTCCGCCAGTCGGTCCGTGTAGCGGATGGCGAGGTATTGCGATCCCCGGTCGCTGTGGTGAATCAGCCCGCCGTCAGTCTCTCGGTCGTAGAGCGCCTGCTCGAGCGCGTCCAGCACCAGATCGCTCCGCATCGACGTCGAGGCCCGCCAGCCCACGAGGCGCCGCGAGAAGGCATCGATCACGAAGGCGACATAGACGACGCCGCGCCAGGTGGCGACGTACGTGAAGTCGGAGACCCAGAGTTGGTTCGGCTGCGCGACGCTGAAGTTGCGTTGCACGAGATCCAGTGGACGGTCCTGCATCGGTTCAGCGATCGTCGTTCGGACCTGGCGCCCACGCACCACACCGCGCAGGCCCAGGCCCTGATAGAGGCGCGCCACGGTGCACCGGGCGACAGGGATATGCTCCCGGTTCAGTTGCTTCCAGACTTTCTTCGCGCCGTAGCGGCGTCGCGTCGCCTGCCACACCCGCGTAATCTCGGGTCGGAGCACCGCATCCCGCTGGGCCCGCGCCGGCAGTCGTGTCGGGTCCCGCTGTCGGGCCTTCTGTTCGTGGTAGGTGGACGGAGCGATCGGCAGCATGCGACAGATCGGCTCGACTCCGTACGCCTCGCGGTGGTCGTCGATGAACGCCACCATCACGTCCCGCGGCGGTCGAGCTCCGCCTGGGCAAAATACGCCGACGCCTTCCGGAGGATCTCGTTCGCCCGGCGCAGTTCTTTGTTCTCCCGCTCGAGCTGCTTCAACCGGTCGAGATCCGTGGTCGTCAGGCCTGGGCGCTGGCCGGTGTCTCGCTCGTATCGGCGCATCCACGATCGGAGGGTCTCGGGATTACAGCCGATCTTCTCGGCGATCGACTTGATCGCGCCCCACTGCGATCCATGCGACGGGGTCTGCTCCCCGACCATGCGTACGGCGCGTTCACGTACTTCAGGAGAAAACCGTGAGATTCGTGACATGACTCCAACCTCTCAGAGATTGGAGCCTCCGACAATTCCGGGCCGATTCATGATGCCTGAGCCTGGTCCGTTACTACAAGCCTGAGCCCAAAGCCCGCAGTGCCGACATTTGTCGAATACGAGGATGAGGAGCTCACTAGGCCACCGTTTTGGTACCACGCGTACGAATACGGCGAGGTTCCTCCCACGGCA
>DATITA010000106.1:0-17164 GCA_035468355.1 Candidatus Dormiibacterota bacterium | reverse complement strand
AAGAGCTGGCCGCCCGGCCGCTCGACCACGACAACGTCGAGACATGGCTTGGGGACTGGTCCCGCTTCGAGTCGCTGCTGTCCGAGGCCGGGGCGCTCGCCTCGTTCGCCTACTCCTGCGACACGCGCGACCCGGCCCGGGAGGAGGCTCAGCTTCGCTTCGGCACGCGGATCTCGCCGATGGCTTACGAGCAGCGCGTCCGCCTTCAGGAGCGACTGGTCGAGCTGGGCTACATGCGTCCTGGTATCGAGATGGTCGTGCGCCGCTTCCAGAATCAGATGCAGCTGTTCAAGCCGGCCAACGTCCCGCTGTTCGCGCAGCTCTCGAAAGTCTCCACGCAATGGTCGAAGCTGATCGGCGCCATGACGGTCGAGTGGGATGGCGAGGAGAAGACCCCTGCCCAGCTGCTGCCGTACCTCGAGAACAATGACCGCGAGATCCGAGAGCGCGCTTTCAAGGCGCGGGCTCGGCCCTTCATCGAGCAGCGCCCCGCCCTGGCCGAGATCTTCGACCAGATGTACGAAATGCGACAGCAGGTGGCGCGGAACGCAGGCTTCGAGAACTACCGCGATTTTGCGCACCGCGAGAAGAACCGGTTCGACTACACACCGGACGACTGCATGCGCTTCCACGAGTCCGTCGAGAGCGCGGTGCTGCCGGCGGTCACGCGCATCAGGGAAGGGCGGCGCCGGCGGATGGGATTGACCAGGCTGCGGCCGTGGGACCTCGACGTGGATTCGCAGGGCAGACCCCCTCTCAAGCCGTTCCAGGACATCAAGACGTTCATCGACCGGGCCGGCGAAGTCTTCTCAAACGTCGACCCCGTCTTCCACGACTACTACCGGCGGATGGCCGACGCCGACCTGCTCGACCTCGAGAACCGAAAAGGCAAGGCTCCGGGGGGCTATTGCCAGACGCTGGCGTTCAGAAGGATGCCGCTGATCTTCATGAACGCTGTGGGTGTGGACGGCGACGTACGCACGCTGCTGCACGAGTCGGGACATGCGTTTCATTCGTTTGAGGCTTCGCGGCTGCCGCTGCTTTTTCAGCGCCACCCAGGTTCGGAGATGGCCGAGGTCGCGTCCATGTCGATGGAGCTCCTGGCCGCCCCCTTCATCGACCAGGACCACGGCGGCTACTACAGCGAGGAGGGCGCGAGACGCTCACGTGCCGAGCTGCTGGAAGGGATCGTCGCGTTCTTTCCCCATTGCGCATCGGTGGACGCTTTCCAGCAGTGGATGTACCTGAACCCCGAAGGCGGCGACGCCGACGCGCGGGACCGCAAGTGGCTCGAGCTGCGCCGGCGGTTCGAGGGAGAATCGGTCGACTGGACGGGCCTCGATGCCGAACGCATCGCGCGCTGGTACCAGCAGCCTCACTTCTTCGCGAGCCCCTTCTATTACATCGAGTACGGCATCGCGCAGCTGGGAGCCCTGCAGGTCTGGCGCAACAGCCTGCACGACCGGGGCCGCGCCGTGCGGCGGTACCGCGACGCGCTGGCACTCGGCGGGACGAGGCCCCTGCCGGAGCTTTTCGAGGCCGCAGGCGCGCGGCTGGTCTTCGACCACGACGGAATCCACGAGCTGATCTCGCTGGTCGAAGAGGAGCTGGCGAAGCTCTAGCCGTCCCTCAGTTGTGGACGATGTCGCGCAGCGGCGCGCGCGGACCGAAGCGCGGCGCCGCGATACCCGACACCGTGATCAACCGGATGACACGGGCTCGATGGCCACGGTAGGGGTCGAGCAGCTCGAGCATCCGCTCGTCGCTTGAGCGCACCGTCCCCTCGAGCGCAAAACCGACCGCGTGCGGGAGGTTGTAGTCGCCGACGGGGACTGAGTCCGCGTCCCCCAGCGCGACCAGGGCGATTTTCGCCGCGGTCCACGGGCCGACGCCGGGAAAGGCCTGCAGCCGGCGGTACGCCGAACCCAGATCCATCGTCACGACCTCTTCGAGCCGCCTCGCGCTCCGCGCGGCGCGGATGATCACCTCAGCGCGGCGGCGCTCGATCCCGAAACGGTGGAACGCCCAGTACGGCGTCCGGGAGAGGGTCTTCGGCGGGGGAGGAACTTTCATCGGCAGGGGCCCGGGAGCGGGCTCTCCCATCGAGGCGACCAGGCCGCGGTACGACGCGTGAGCTTCCTCGGCCGCCACCAGCTGAGCGAGGACGGCCGGCACCAGGGCCTCGAAAACCGCTTCGGTGCGGGGCAGCCTCAGGCCGGGATGGCTGCGGTGAAGGCGGCCGATCAGAGGGTGCTTCGGGGTGAACCCACAGTCGTCGTCGGACTGCCCACACAGGGAGGGCGCCCGGTCGACGGTCCACTGCGCGCCAGGTCCCCAGGCTTCGGCGTCGGCCACGCGGCCGTCGTGCCGGATGTGCAGGGTCGCCAAACCCTGCGGGGTGCGCGTCGCTCTCCAGGCCTCGTGCCGGTCTGCGCGCAGCCACGCACCCTGCCCGATAGGGCCGAGGGTGAGCGCGAGGTCCAGGGGCCGTCCGAGCTCGAACCGAGTCTGCGCGTCGGGGCGCACCGACAGAGATTACTGGCTCAGAGGCACCGCGAAGAGGAACCTGGATCCATGTCCCAGCTCCGATTCCACCGTGAGGTCGCCGTCGTGCATGCGTGCGATCTCTCTCGAGAGCCATAGCCCAAGCCCGGTGCCGTGAACGTGCTGCGTCGCCTGGATGCGCCCGAACCGCGTGAACAGGTGCATATGATCTTCGGCCGAGATGCCGACGCCCTGGTCCGTAACCGTGACCACTCCGAAACCGTCGCGTTTGCTGATGTCGACCTTGATCTCGGTTCCAGACGGCGAGTACTTGGCGGCATTGGTGAGCAGGTTGCGGACCACGATCTGGAATCGGTCCGGGTCGACCTCCGCCAGGATGGCGTCCACTGGCTGATCCACTGTGACCTCGTGGCCGGTGACCAGCATCTTGACGCCCTCCACCGCCACGCCTGCGAGGTCGACGATGTTGAGCAGCCTCTTCTTGAGGGCGAGCTTGCCCTCTTCGAGGCGCGAGGCTTCGACCATCTGCTCCAGCATCCAGCTGACCTCGTCCGACTTGGAGATGAGCAGCGGCAGCACGGAACGCGCGCGGGTCGGCATTTCGCCCAGCGAGCCCGCCTCGAGCATGGTCAGGTATCCCTTGATCACCGTCATCGGGCCGCGAAGCTCGTGCGAGGCGACGCTGAGGAACTCGCTCTTGGCCTTCTCGAGGCCTTGGACGCGGGCGGTCAGCGTGACCCTTTCGAGCCCCGCGGAGATGCTGCTCGCGTACTGCCGCAGCTGGCCTATTTCGTCGTCGCCGAACATCGGCGCCAGCCGGCCCGAGGCGATCACGATCGCGCCACCTCCGCCCTGGAGGTCGAGGGGAAGCACTACGCTGGATCCGTCCCGCCACGGCGCGCGCCCATCTCCGGTCACCGAGTGCGGGCGCCGCGCCTCGATCTGCTTGACCGCTTTCTCCACGGTGATGCCCTGCGCGGCCAGAACTGATCCGTCGGAGTCGATGACGTATGCCGAATCGCCTCCGACCAGGCGCGCGGCCCAACCGAGCGCCCTCTGCGCCAGCGTCACACGGTCTGGGCTGTAGAGCAGAAGGTCGTGCAGCGCGTGGCGGAATTGGTCCTCCTCGGGATGCCGCCACACCATCCGCAGCCAGGCCGGGGGGAAGAACGCGACATAGAGGAGCGGGACGACGCCCAGGGTGACCAGGTCGATGACGAAGGTCAGGCTCTGTGCGGCGCGGGAGCTCGCGAACGTCCCGATCACGACGACCGCGAGCAGCGCCGAATAGCCCATGCTGAGCGCGCGCAGGCGAGCACCCTCGACCGCGGGGGTTCCCCTCGAAGCGATTGCAAATGTCACGACCGGCTCCGCGAGGCAGGCCGCCCAAACGGCGATGACCGCCACCAGCACCGCGGTCTGGAGGGGGCCGCGTGGCGCGGACGTGTTGGCCGGCAGCTGCGCGGCCACGGCTCCGAGCGCCAGGGCCAGCATTGCCAACGTGATCACCCTTCGAGCGCCCTCGCCGAGAGGGACGATCGAGTCGCGGAACATCAGGAGCCCGTAGCCGGACAGCAGGAAAAGGACGACCGCCACGTCGGTTATGAGCTGAACCACCGTCCCGCCGCTCCCCAGGGCCGGCGCGATCAGCAGCAGGACGGCCAGCGAGCCGAGCGCCAGGGCCAGGTACGCGTGACGGGCGTCCGGCTGGCGGATCCAGCTGGCGGCGGTCCTGATCGCCAGTGCGGCGAACGAAACCTCGATGGCAAGCTGGAGGATCAGGAGGAGATCGGCCATTACCGCAGAATAGCCTACCTGACGATATTTCAACGACATGGAGGCCTGCGGTGAGGTGGATTACACGACAAAACGCCAGCGTCGACCGGATCGCTTGCCCGTGGCTGGTGAAGCGATTCATCGACCCGGATGCAGAGTTCCTTTACGTCCCGGCGGCCGACGTAGCCGGTGTCGCCGAGCGTGAGGGCGCTATCCCTTACGACGTCGCAGGCGTGGAGCTAGGCCACGTCGACGGCCGCTGCAGCTTCGAGTCGATCATCCTGAAATTCGGCCTCCACGACTCGGCTCTCGACCGCCTGGCGCAGATCGTCCACGGCGCGGACGTGACCGCCGACCTCGCGCTGACAGCTGAGGCGGCGGGCCTGAAAGCCATCGCCCAGGGGTTCGCGTTGGTCCACGGGGTCGACGACCATCGCAAGTTGGAGCTCGAGACGCCGCTCTATGACGCTCTTTACGCGTGGTGCCAGCACGAGGTGGGAACGGTCAGTCGGGCCTGATGAGGATCCCGTTGGGGTCGGTCCGAGGTCCGTCGATTCGCCTTACCTCGAAAGCGTGGATGCCGCGAACTTCCGGCTGCACCGGCGCCGCCCCCCGGCCTTCCAGCAAGTTGATCCCCAGGTGATGGTGATAGCCGTCCCAGCTCATGAACCGCATGATGCGGCCGGCCTGCGCCGTCACCTCCATCCCGATCGACTCGTAGAAAGCCTGGCTGGCGTCGAGATCGGAGACGTTGAGGTGAACGTGACCCATGAGCGTGCCGGCCGAGAACTTCGGTTGCGGCGCGCCGGCAATACGTAGAAGGCGCTCGAAATCGAGATGGTCGGTGCCGATGTTGAGCCTGCCTTTCGGATACTGCCACTCACTGCGAGGTCGGTCCGCGTACACCTCGATGCCGTTGCCCTCCGGATCATCGAAGTAGAGAGCCTGGCTCACGTAATGGTCCGCGGTGCCCGTGAGAGGCAGCCTCTCCTCCAGGGATCGCCTCAGGAAGCCGGCGAGTTCCTCCTCGCGCGGCAACAGGATGGCGAAATGGAAAAGGCCCGCACTGTGCCGCGGGCGATCCTGGCCGCCCGGCAGTGCCTTGAGATGCAGCATGGGCAGGCCGTGGGCGCCGAGCACGGCGCTGTCGGCCCCGCCGCTCAGATTGCTCAGCCCGAACCATTCGTAGAACGCCACCTCGCGCTCCAGGTCCAGCACCTTGAGCTCCACTCTGCCCAACGGCCACTGAGCTTCCATGCGCACTCCAAATCTACTCGCGATGGCGTGCCGGGCTGTTCCAATGCGGCGCCGCAGAAATGGACCTCGCAGTCAACAGCGACCCGAGCACGAAGGTCGGCCACGTGAGCGGCTCGTGGAGATGCCCGCCAGACGCGTTCTGAGCCGAGCTCAGCCGAGTGTCTCAATCAATGCGAAACACTCTGCGCCGGCCTGAATCATCAACCGGCTTCGCTGCCCGCCTCCCATGCCTCCACGGCCTCGCCCCGGATCCACCACACCAGCGCCAGGGCCGCCAGCGGGTCTGCCCACCATAGGCCGAAGAGCCGGTTGACGAGAAGTCCCGCCAGCGTGACCACAGCCAGGTAGAGACAGACCACCGAGCAGGCTGCATCGCCTCGCAGGGCGGGGCTGCCCAGACGGTCGGCCAGGGCGAGGCGCCAACGCCAGAGCACAGTCATGATCAGGATCGAAGCGAAGGTCAGTCCGATTCCGACGGGAGACGCGGCGGGCTTGATGCGCAACAGGAACGCGATTGACGTCGAGATGACGATATATGCGATGAGCGCATAGAGCGCGCCACCCACGAGCCGGGATGCCCGGCGCTCTCCCCCTGTCCGCGACCCGCGTTCCTCGGTCTCAGAGCGCCCTAGGAGGCGGCGCAGCACGACGGCCGACGAGAAGAGCTCGATCCCGCTGTCGACGCCAAAAGCCGTCAGCGCGACCGAGTGGGCGCCGACGCCGGCCGTGATGGCCACGAGGCCCTCGACGACCATCCACGCCACGGTCACCGATTGCGCGAACCGCGCCTGCCGGAGGATCGACCGGGCCGGCAAAGCCTGAGCGCCCACGGCGTGACGTTAGCAGTGGGGGCGCCTCACGCGAAGGCACTCCGAGTCCGCGATGGGCGGCGGTTAAAGGAGGTGTCCCGGAGAACTTTTCTGTTTACCCTGAAGTTGCCTTCGGTCTTTCGGTTTCCAGTCTCTCGACTTTTCACCTAGATCAACGTGCGGTTTCTTCTGGCCTACCGTACTCAGCACCCCGGGACGACGTCAACGTAGCCGCCACCGCGGCCGAGCCCAGGGTCTTTCGACCCGCGGTCAACGGGCCTCAGCGCGCCGGCCCGGAGGGCCCGGCGGGTTTCATCGCTGCCCGAATCACCAGGAAGATGCCGGCCACGACGAGCACCAAAGGCCACAGGATGGTGGCCGCCGAGCCGCCGGTCGCCGTCAACACTCCGAATGCGAGCAAGCCCAGCGCCGGGTAGGCGGGCCACCTCATCAAGCGCCCATGCGCGGGGATCACGGCCAGCACGCCGAACGTGATGGACAGGCCGAAGAACAAGAGCGCGCCCGCAAGCTTGCCGTCGATCGAGCTGCCGACGAGAGCGATCACGGCCAGCGTGAGCATTGTGCCCGCGGGGATGACCGCCCACCACCGCTGAATGCCCGTCAGGAACACGAGCAAGAAGCCAAAGGCGATGGCGGCCAGAAAGGCGGCTCCACCGAGGTAACCCGGCAGCAGGATCGCGCCCCCTAGCCCGAGCAGAACCGGACCGGCTATGAGCGTCCACCAGTGGGTGCGCAGCACCACGTAGAACGCCAGGAGTGCGAACCCGGCGATAGCGAGGGCTACGCCGGCCAGGTCTCCGCCGATCGTGGGGATGAGCCCGAGCGTTTGGGTGAGCAGGAACAATCCCGCCGCGACGAGGACGACGCCCCAGAAGATCGCCGAACGTGATCGCCTCTCAGTCTGCATCGTCTGATCTCCATTTCAGCTGGCCGGATGGCCCGCCGCCCTTGCCACGACTACACCAAAGGGCCGAGCCGGCCGGTAGGGCCGAACGACCCTCAGTTGGAGCCCATCGGTCCATTCCGCGGCGACCGACCCGCTGGTTCCGGGCCGTTGAGCACTTCACGTCGCGCACCCCGCGGCCCAATTTGAAGGCGGCAATGAAACAGGCCGCCGAAGTGGGAAGGCCTGGCAAGCGCGAGAGCGCGAGGAGGTTTGTCATGAGTGACAAGGAATTGGATTCAAGCATCGACGCCCCATCGGTCGCCTGGGCACCCTGGTTGACTCCGCGAAGAGCGGTCCTGTTCTTGGTCGGCTGGCTGGTCTTGTTCGCGGCCTTCAGCGTGGTGGTTTCGAACCCCTTCCAGTCGGAACCAAACGCGGGCGCCACACCGAACTACGCCATCGTCATGTACCTACACGGCCTCTTGATCGGGATGGTGGGACTGATGGCCCTGCTCACGGTGCAGGTCCTGCGGATGAAGTCCCTCCACGTCCGCGCATGGATCTGCGTCGGCGCTGTGGCGGCGACGATTCTGGCTGCGATCGGCGGCATATTCGACAACAAGATTCCGGGAGCCGAGGTTGCGCTTTGGACGCAGATCTTCGGCTTCTTCGCGCTTGACGAGATTCTCATCGTGCTCATCTACGGCATCTACAAGGAGCGCGCCCGGGCATTGACGACCGGCAGGCTGCCGTTTATCGCGGCCCTGGCTGCGTCCGCCGCGATGCTCGGCGCTGCTGTCATGGGACACCTGGCTGGCTGGATCATGGAGTTCGGCAACTGGCCGGGAATCATCGGCAGCTACGCCGGAGCAGTTGGATTCGCCAAGGTCGACGACTTCAGCGGCGCTTTGGTCGGCTCGCACTCGCACGAAATGGCGGTCGGCGGAATGGCACTGGCGATCACGCTGCTCGTGGTTCAGTTTGGATACAGCGCCCTTAAGGGCAGAGCTCGACTCGTAGCCCGCGTCGGGATGGCAATGGTCGCGTCGGGAACCGCCTTGATGGCACTTTTCTACATCGTCACCGGAATCACCACCTGGGCGCCCCCGGCCGCCATCGCCAACATCGGCCAGGACCCTAACCTCATCCCGCTCGACGACATCGTCACGGGCGTGCTCGTGATGGGCGGTGGCGTGGTTGCGGCGATTGCGTTCATGCCCCTTTTGATGAAGGCTCCGGTGCGGTTGGCGGCTGCTTGGACCTACGTGCTTGCGACTGCGACCGTAGCGGTTGCCGGCTACACCATCGAGCTCAACACGAGCCATTTCGGAGCTGGTGACCAGACGGCAGCCGGCGCTGCTGGGGATGCCATCTTCACGTGGCTGCACCAGGACATCGGGCTGTTTCTGCTACCCACGATGCTGGTGGTCATGCTCTTCGCCGAGCGCCTGTCGGCCGGCCGCAGGCACAACAACGGGATCGGGCTCATGACGATCACCGGAACCACCGTGCTGTTCGCGGGCGGCATGTTCTGGGTGTTCATCAACCCGGCCCTACACGGACCCGGCTACTACCTCGCCACAGCTGGCGCCCTGGTGACCGGCGTCGCCGTCCTCGCCACGATCTGGTACGGAGGCCTGGCCGCGGCCGTGCGTTCGATGCGCTCGACTCGGACTCTATCGGCGCGGCTGAGCCAAACGCGATTGGCCCGCTGAATACCAGCGGCAAGGTGGAGCCGCCGGCGGTTCGGCCGCCGGCGGTTCGCTTAGCTCACGGCCGACTGTGATCGTCGACGCCGACACCGGATAGGCGCAAAGGGCACCGGGGATGTCGTCAACGTGCTCGGGACGTGCCCAAACGTTGAGGTTGTCTTGTCACGCGATTGCCGGCCGGCTCGGGCGAGCAGCTTCGTCGAGTAGTCGGATTCGCCCGCGTCAGGCGATCGACACGCGACGCAGGCCTGGGTTTCGTTCGAAGTCGCCGTCCAGCGCCAAAACTCGAAGGCCATGCGCAATCGCGGTGGCTCCGATCCATAGGTCGTTCGCGTCGAGCATCGTTCCCGCCCTGGCAAGCGCAGCCGACGACACTGTCGAGGTCAGCCGATGAGTCGGTCGCGCCACTGGCGGAACTCACTGGCGAGCTCATGCTCCCCAAGGCCATCGAGACGTTGGATATGGTCGTCGACGTAGTGGAGATACAGGGGCAACATCTCATTGCCCAGGAGCTCGACTGTTGCCGCTTGATCCGCGGGCGGAACGGTACGCCAGGCCAGCGCCGACTTCACGAGCGTTCTGCTCGGCGCATTGGCGTCCTCGAGGTAATCGCTGACAGCGTCGTGGTTGGTCCCTACCCGGCCGGTCCGGGCCGAGAAAAGGAACCGCACCGGAAACAGCACGAACTTGGTCAGCTCGCGCACGCCAAGGCCAAGCAATACCTGGGGCGACCGGATCTTCTCCGCTGAATCTGCGCCGGCGCGCCGCATCGAGGCAAGGTTCTGCGCTGCTTGCGGATCAGATCGCAGGCCCGCCAGGTAATCAAGCGCGAATTCGGCACCGGCGATGAGGAGTTCGTCGGCAGTGGGGCGCGACAGGCCTTCGCGCGCATCGCTCCCGAGCAGCAAGCGGCCGTTTTCGATCAGGTCCAATCGATCCAGGGCTGGAAATCGACCACCGTCTCTCATTCCTCTCAGCGTCGTTGGAGTGCCCCAGAAGACCGATAGCCGCTGGCGGAGCCGCGAGCCCTGCCTCTTCTCGGCTTCAGCGACCGCCTGGATGACCTCAGCGTCGTCTGGCCTCGGGGGATCACTCAGAATCAGCCCGAGGTCGATGTCACTTACCAGCTCGCTGAACCCGCCGTGGGCAAGGCTACCGAGCGCGTAGGCGGCCACGAGCCGATCGCCAAGCGCCATCCGATATGTCTGCGCGGCCCCGACCAGGATCAGCTCGGCTTCTCCTACGCCCATTCCGAGGTCACTGTATCGCCACGGTGTCGCCCCTCACTTCGCGTGGCTGCAATCAGGCGCGACCAGCTGACAATTCGAGCAGCTCATCGAGTGGTTGCTGGCGAGGAAGGATTCGAACCTTCAACCTTCTGATCCAAAGCGATGCGCAATACCGCCGATGGGCTCGTCGAATTGGGATACCGCGTCTGATAAGTGCATTGCGTAGTGGCGCCGCGTCTGATCGCAGGGCGCAAAACCCACGCGTAGCGCGTCTAACTACGCTCTAACTAGACGCCCTACCCGAGTGGTCCGCCGCCAGGTAACCATTCGCCTCCAAGACCGTTCTAGTTGCGTGACAGGTACGCGGGCGGGTTGGGTTGTGATTGCGGTCTTTCTGGCGGGCTGCGGAGCGAGTACCGTGACGGCCTTGCCTTCAGCCACGCCTTCGCCCGCACAGTCGTCCACGCTTCTCCCGAGCGGTTCAGCAGCCGCCCTTAGTTGCAGCCTCCCGGTCGCCTCCGGCGGCGGCCCTGCGCAGCCCGCAGGCTTCGTTTCTCAGCCGTCAGGCACTTTCACGCCCGACGCCACCTCCCTCATCTCGTACGACGATTCGAGCGCGCGCTATCGAACCGCGCAAGCGCCGGTGCTATACGGCGATTCCGGTTCACCGACATACGATGGCGCTTATCGACGCTGGCTGCCGGTGACTGCCGCGCAGGTACTGCCTGACGGCTCGGCATACGTGTACACGAGGGAGGCGAATCCGACCCAGTTCCGTAACGAGATCCACATAGTCAGTGTCACGACTGGGGCTGACCGAGTTATCTACAACAACGATGCTTACCACACGCTCAGCTACCAGACGGAGGGCATCTACCTTTACTACCATCTCAATGGGACCGATGGTGACCACGGCCTCTGGCTCCTCAACCCTACGACACAATCGCTGAAGGCCTTCCCCGGTGGAGCGCCGGCATGGTGGGCGACGGTGGTCGGAGGTGGGGCCTGGTCCAACAGCGTGGACGGTAACCGCTTCGGGTCGACCAACTTCGCCCGCCTGGACCTCTCAACCGGTGTGGTCACGACCTGGTACAGCACCCCATCTCAAGCACAGCCACCTGAGCCTGGGTCCAAGATCGTGCGCGCCATCGGCTTCGACGGTTCCCTCCATCCGCTTGTTGAGGTTTGGGTTATTGGCGGCTCACCCGAAGTCTGGCTGCTGAGCGCCCCAAGCCACGCCACGAGGCTGAACGGCCTCCCACTGCTCGACTTCATTCCGTCGTCTTTGGGTGTTACAGACTCCCACGGAACGTGGGTTGTCGGCGCCGACGGTTTGTATCTGTATGCAGGCTCCAGCTTCCGGCGCGTTGCGGCCGCTCCGCCTTTCACCGGCATAGTGGATGGCAACTACGCGATCGCCGGACCTTGCGCCTGAAGGCCAATCGCTGAAGGTGGTGGCTGGGGAGGAAGGATTCGAACCTTCAACCTTCTGATCCAGAGTCAGCTGCGCTACCGTTGCGCCACTCCCCAACGTGCGAGTTCCCGGGAGCGGCCCGGGCCGCTCATTTTAAGGAGGCGGCGGAAAGCTACCCATCCAAGCCTGGCGGGACCTCGTAAGTCGGCTACTCCCGCGTGATGGTCACGTCCGGCTGCTTCCCGGATCCCTCCGACCGGACGGTCATCCGGATCGACAGGGGCTCCGACCGCCCCATCAGGCTGCCGAAGGCACGCTCCATGAGGACTTTGGCCTGGTGGAGATTCAGGGCCCAACCCACCCCGAACACTCGGTCGCTGAAGAGGCGGCCCGAGTCCGGGTTCCAGTAGGCGTCCCGGATGCGCCGCAGGGTCGGGGGCCGGAAGTCATACGGCACGAGCCCGGCCACGCGCCCTTCCCACGTCCGCTCCTCCGCGGGCTTGGCCAGCTCAGTGGCCACGGCGGCCGCCACCAGCCCCAAGACGGCAAACCGGACCAGCCGCCGCACCCGCCGTACACTCCGCATAGCTCAGATGAAGCGTAGTCCCAAAGTAACTTTGAGCGTTGTGCATGCGTTGAGGCACACGGGGTAGATGGTCAATAAGCCTCAGACCATGTCGAGCTGGTGGCAATGGCTGACGCCTGGTCTCCAGATCAAGCGGTGGCTCTTGCTGCTGATGTTCTCGGAGCTCGTGCTCGTGCTCGGCGTCGCCTACGCCCTGAAAGAGATCTACCAGACGCTGACTCTCCCTCACGAGTTCTATTACGTGACACTGCAATTCCTCCCCTACTGGGCGCGCGCCGGTGTCTTTGGCATTCTCGGCGTCGGACTGCTGGTCCTCAGCTACCTGAAGCTGACGCAGTCGGTGCTCGGTCCTTTCATTCCAGGCAACAGCACCAGCAGCATCATCGAGGTGATCCGCGCGTTTCGGATCCGCGGTCGCGGGCCGCGCATCGTGGCGATCGGCGGAGGCACCGGGCTCAGCTCGCTGCTTCGCGGCCTGAAGATCTACACGTCGAACCTTTCCGCGATCGTGACGGTCGCGGATGACGGCGGCTCCTCAGGACGTTTGCGCGACGAGTACCGGATCCTGCCGCCGGGCGACTTCCGGCAATGCCTCATCGCGCTGGCGGATGCCGAGCCGTTGATGAAGCAGCTCTTCGACCATCGGTTCACCGAAGGCTCGCTCGGGGGCCATTCATTTGGAAACCTGTTCATCATGGCGATGGCGGACGTCACCGGGAACTTCGAGCAGGCGCTCCGCGAGTCGGGCAAGATCCTCGCGGTCAAAGGCACGATCATCCCCTCCACGCTGCAGGACGTCACCCTCGTGGCCTCGATCAATGGCAGCACCGTCGAAGGCGAGTCCAAGATCCCCAAGCAGAACGCGCCCATCAGCCACGTGTTGCTGAAGCCGGATGGGGCGCAGGTGAACCCCGAGGCGGCCCAGGCCATCCTCGGCGCTGAGCTGGTCGTGATCGGGCCGGGCTCGCTCTACACCTCGATCCTGCCCAACCTGCTCGTCGAGGGGATGGTGGAGGCGATCAAGGCATCTCCGGCCCTCAAGGTGTACATCTGCAACGTGGCCGCGCAGCCCGGCGAGACGGACGGCTACGGGGTCGACGACTACCTACGAGTCATTCGCGAGCACGTCGGAGCAAACCTCTTCGATTTCGTGCTGGTCAACTCCAACCATTCGCGCGTGCCGACCGGCGGTCAGTCGCCGGTGATTTTCAAATCCTCGGACGGCGCCCTGCATCCCGAGGTCCGATTCATCGCGGCCGACGTCGTGAACAACCGCATCCCCTCGCATCACGACCCGGACAAGCTCTCGCGCACGATCATGCGGCGGGTCTGGCAGGCGTAGCAGCCAAAGGCTCGCGCCGGGCGCGCCGCCGGGCGATGATTTCGACAACGATCGTCGCCGCAGCCACGTAAAGCAGACCGTCCAGAGCATCCACCACGTAGTGCTCCCCCAGATACACGATCGACAAGCCCACTGCGAGGGCCCAGAGAATCAGCCCGACCGATAGCCATCGATACCGCTTCCACGCATACACGGCCGCCAGCGAGGGAAAGGCCGCATGCAATGACGGGAAGGCGGCGAACTGGTTCGGATTGAAGCTGTGATAGATCTGCGAGACGTAGTACTGGTTGCCCCATATCGCGGCCACGGTTTCGTTGTTGATCTTCACGACCTCTTTGGGAAGCTGATACCAGGGCGGCGCGCTGGGCCAGAAGAGATAGGTCGCGAACGCGACGAAGCACATGAGCAGCAACGCGGACACGAACCGCCAGTAATGCTCGCGGCTGTTAATCCAGAAGATGAAGCCCACCACGATCGGCAGCGGGAAGTGCATGAAGTAGAAGAACATCGCGGCCACGTCCTGCCAACTGACGACGCCTGGGCGATAGAAAGCGTGCTGCATGGCGATTGTCGGTATCTGGCCGGCGAAGAAGAAGCGTTCCAGCCCAGAGAGGTCGTGCGGTGCGAAACCAGTCTTGGACGCAAAGCCGCGCATCGCCTCATAAGCAAAGAAGAGCAGCAGGAACGGAGCCCAGTCGGTGACGAACGTACGGCCGCGTCCCATGGCGATGGCGATCACCAGTAGCGCGAGCACGACCCACTCGGGCTCGATGGAGACCCCGCGCCACAGCATCACGCCGAAGGTCAGCACGAGGTAGACGATGCTTCCGACCAAGATGGCGCGGGGACGGCGCGCCCGCGCCGGCCGCTCAGCGGGTTCGGACAACCGCCACTGCTGCGATCTCGACCGTCACGGAGAAGGGCAACGCATTGGTGCCGACGGCCGCCCGCGTGTGCTTCCCCGCTTCGCCCAGGACCTCGACCAGGAGTTCAGAGGCCCCGTTCATCACCTTGGACTGGTCGCCGAACTCGGCGGTAGAAAGCACAAAGCCGGTGAGCTGTGCCAGCTGCTCGACGCTGTTCAGTCCGACGGCCCCGTCGATCTGCGCGAGAACGTTCACTGCGCATACCCTTGCCCGTCTTACCGCCTCTTCGACCGGCACCTCGTCGGGACACCGGCCGGTCAGCAAAGTGTCGCCCTCGCGCGAGATCTGGCCGGCGACGTACAGCAGCGCGCGACGATCGCCGAGCGGTACCAGTCGCGTCTGCACGTAGGACGCTGCCGGCGCGGGCGGAGACGGAAGCTTGATCCCAAGCTCGCTCAGACGCTCGTGCGGATTCGATACCCTGGCCAACCGAGCGAGTCTAGTGGAACAGGCTCGCTACCTGCGACGCCCGCGAGCGTTCGAGACGAGAGCAGCGAACACCAGGAGAAGGGCGGCAACCCCGAGTGCCACGTACGGGGTTTGCGAAGCGGCGAGAAACGCGAAGATGCCTGGCCCTGAAGCTCTGCCGGTCGTGCGCCCACCGCTGGCTACGGCCGACGGAGAGGCAGCGGGTGCCTGCGGGACCCCGCCCGTGTCGTGGTACGCCCACAACGCCGCGGCGTGGCTCGACGGCTCGAATACGGCGACGTAGAGGGTGGGCGATTCGTCGTTCGAAACCGCAAGCGCGGTCACCGACGCCTGTGGCGGCGCGAGCGAAGCGAAGTCCTGGCCCGAATCGCTGGTGCGCCACAGGCCCCCCGCGCCGGATCCTCCGCCGTCGCTGGCGACGTAGAACCGGTCGTAGTGGTCGGTGATGAACGTGATCTGCGTGTAGTCGGTGGAGGGCAGCATGCGGCCGCCGCTCAGGGGCATGAACGAGGTCCCGTTGTCCGTGGACTGAAACAGGCCGGCGTTGGTGCCGACCACGAGCGGCCGGACGTTTCCCGTGGGCGGCAGCGGACCGGATACGAGCTTGACCGCGAAATCCCCGCTGATCGGCGGCGTGAACGTCGTCCAGGTTCCCCCCTCGTCGACGCTCTGGAACAGGGCGAGCTGGGCGCCGGTCGTCGAGGAGTCACTGCCGGCCACCAGGCGGACCGGAGTGTGGATCGCCTCCATCGCCAGCGAGCCGATACTGTGATTCGCGAGCCCGGACGGCGTCCACGTGAAACCATCGGGGCTCACATATACCCCGTGGTCGGTCCCGGCCGCGACCAGGGTCAGGGCGAATGCGAACGCGTGCACGGTGCGACCTTCCAACCCCGCGGTTGAGGTCCACGTCACACCACCATCGGGGCTGGCGATGGCGCCCGATGCTCTCGTCCCGGCCAGCACCAGCCCGGCCTTGAACGGGCTGAAGGCAACCGCCGTCAAGGCCGACTTGCCGGAATGCACCGAGGCCCACGTGGTCCCGCCGTCCGCGCTCCTGAAGACCGAGCCCTCCGAGTTCCCTGCGATCAGCGCCTGGTTGTTGGACGGATCCACCGCCAGCGCGAAGACGGCCGAGCGGCCCTGGTGCGGTAAAGCCTTCAATGCGACCCACGTCGAATCTGGAATGGCGTCCGCGTGGACTGCTGCGGCGGCAGGCAAGAGCAACCACAGGGCCGCAAGCGTCGCGAGGAGACGTTGGCGAACAAGCGACACGAGCCTGCCGATTATCACCCAAGCCGAAGCCCCAGCGCCCCGCGGGTCGCCGCCGCGCCCCGTTTGCCTACAATCCCTCCGTGCCGGGTGACAGGGGTTCCCGAGACTTGAAGCTGAAGCGCCGGGGGTCCTGGATCGCCGAAGCGGGGGTGTGGCTCGATCGTGCCGCATTCAAGCCCGCCTCGCTGCCCGACGACCTCGTCACCGCCATCGCGCTGGCGCCGCCCGTGGTGGCCGGCCTGGTCATCTTCAAGTTCCCGGCCTTCGAGATGTTGCTGGTCGCACTGGCCGTCGGGGCTGCCGCGCAGCTCGCGGTCCGCTGGTTGTGGCGGCACCACATCCCACGCATCTCGTCGAGCCCGATGATCGCAGCGATGGTCGGAGTCGCCCTGATCGGTGCTGGAGCGGGACTCGTGACATCGGTCGAGATCTCCCTGCTGGCGGTCACCCTCGAAACTCTGCGCGCCCGCTACGTGCCGGCGATACGCTCGCAGGCGGGACTGCTCGCTTATGCGGTGGTGGCCCTGGCGACGCGAGGAGCGCCGAACTCTTATCTCAACCCGGCGAGCGGAAAGCCGTTCGGCGATCCGATCAGCACCTGGTACCGCTTCTTCAGCCCGGACTCCGCGCCGATCGACCCCATCCGCCTGTACGTCGGCAACGTTCCGGGACCAGTCTTCGCCACCTCGCTGCTCGCGGTGGCGATCGGCGTGGCCTGGCTCGCATACGCGCGTCGGGTCAGCTTCGTTGTCCTGGTCACGTTCCTCGCCGGCGGCCTGTTGGCGATCAATACGTTCCACTGGGACTACGTGTTTCAGCTCGACAGCGGACCGACCTGGTTCGTCGCGGGGCTCGTGCTGGCCGACCGCCGCCTGCTGCCCGGGTCGTGGGCAGTGCGACCCGCGTTGGGCTTCGCGGCTGGGCTATTCGCGATCGGCTTGCGGCGCAATGGCTACGGCATCGAGGCCGCGCTTTTCACCGTCGCAGTGGTGCAGGC
>DATITA010000105.1:0-2736 GCA_035468355.1 Candidatus Dormiibacterota bacterium | reverse complement strand
GGCACCTCCCCCGGCAACACCACCGGCTCCACCGCAACGGGCGGCGTGGGCGGCGTGGGCGGCGTGGGCGGCACGGGCGGCACGGGCGGCACGGGCGGCGTCAGCGGCTCAGGCGGCACGGGCGGCGTCAGCGGATCGGGCGGCACGGCCGCCGGCGGATCCGGAAGCGTCTTGGGTTCGAGCGCCACGAACGCGGGGGCGTCAGGCGGGGTCCTGGGCGCGACCGCGACCACGGGCGGAGTAACTCTCGCCAACACTGGAACTCCCATCGCGGGAGGCGTCCTGGGGGCCCTCATGGCCCTGCTGGGCGGCATCGGCATTCGGCGCCGGCGCACCTCCTAGACCACCAACCTGGACCGGGCTCGCACCTCGCGGGCCCGGTCTTTTCTTGTCCGGCCCCGGCCGCGAGTAGCATCCATCTCCATTCGTCTGTTAGACGTGCCCGCCTCGCAAGAGGCCGGGCGCGCCCATCTTCCGGCGAACCGGGCCTGGCGGAGCCTTCGCCACGAATACCTCACTTGTACGGTGACGCCGCCCCCTCCAAGCCGATTTGATGTAGTTCGACAAATTCCGCCTGGAGGGCAAGTGGAGATACCCGCGCTACGACTCGGCGGGAAAGTGGCGCTGGCCACCAACGGGGCACAGGCCGGCCCGTTGGGTGAGGCCGGCCACAAGAACCGAAGAGGGTCCGACGTGCGAATCGAGAGAGCCCACGACCAGGCGCATGCCGCGCTCACCGCCGTTTCCAGCTACCTGGATGCCGACGAGGACCTCCCGAGCTTCTTCCTCAGGCTGGGCGGGGCGATCGCCGAGCAGGTGGGCGCTCGCAAGGTCGCGTTCTGGCGGCTGGGGCCCCGAGGCGCTTTCACGGTCCAGCCCATCCCGTTCGGATTCGGCGAGGCGTCCCCCATCCACGAGATGCGGCTGGAGCTGGAGGCGGGAGGCGAGCGGGTGCTGGAGAAGGTCGTCTTCCGAGACGAGCTTCAGCTCGGCAGGGGCACCTCCTCAGAGCTGGACGAGTGCTGGCGGGGTTGGGGGCTGGCCGATGTCAAAAGCTCGATCGCTGTCTCATGGCGCGCGGGTGAGAGGGTTATCGGCGCGCTCGTGGCTCACGATTCGCTGCGGGGGTTCACCGCAGGCGACGTCCGGGTGCTGCGGCTGGCCGCCATGGCGACCGGTTTGGTTTGGCAGTACAAGGAGACCGAGGAAGAGCTGGCTCAGACCGCTGTCCGGCTTGAGGAGACGGTGGCCGCCCGGCGTCGTCTCCTCAACAACGTGGCGGCGGGCGGCGACGAGGCGAGGCGGCGTTTTGCGAGCGCGATCCATGACGACTCACTGCAGCTGCTCACGGGCGCCGAGCTCCAGCTGGAGCGAATCCGGGCGGAGGCCAATGGGCACCACCAGACCGTCCAGCTCGACCAGCTTCGCAACACGCTGAGGAAGGTCGAGGATTCACTGCGCCGTCTTTTGATCAAGGTGAGCCCGGAATCGCTCGAGCTTCGTCGCGACCTCAAGGACGCGATCACCGAGCGGCTCGAATCCATGCGTGTCAACTCCGGCATCGAAACGCTCAGCGACCTTCGACTTCCCACCGACCTGCCGGAGGTCATCGAAGGGCTCGTCATGAAGAACGTGGCGGAGGCTCTGACCAACGTCGCGAAGCACGCGCACGCCACGCGGGTCATCGTCGCCGCGGAATCCACGGACGGCGGCATAAGGGTGCAGATCACGGACGATGGGACAGGGTTCGTGGTAGCCGAATCGGAGCATCGGCCCGGGCACCTCGGCCTGCTTGCCATGCGCGAGCGCGCTCAGCTTGCCGGCGGTTGGTGCCACATCGTGAGCGATCCCGGGGCGGGCGCCAAGGTCGACTTCTGGGTTCCTCAAAACCTGTAACCCCACAAAACAGCTACATCCCCCGGCAAGGAAGGAAGGAATATGGCCTCAACCAGCCCAGTCAAGCCAAGGTCCGGGCGCGATACCAGCGCCGCCGGCAGCATCGATGCCAAGGTCGCCTTGAACGTCCTCGCCGCGGTCAAGAAGGGCGACTTCTCGGCGCGCATGCCCAACGCATACGGCGGCTCAGCCCGCCAGGTCGCCAAGGCGATCAACGAGATCATCGAGTCCAACCAGCGCCTCGAGCGCGAGATCCGCCGCCTCAGCCGTCGCGTGGGCAAAGAAGGCCAGGTCGACCGGACCGTCATAGGGGATGCGGGGCCGGCCTGGGCGCCGACGCTGGCAGCGGTCAACGACATGGTGGAGGACCTGGTCCGCCCCAACACCGAGATGGCGCGCGTGATCGGGGCGGTGGCCAACGGCGACTTGTCCGAGACCATGGCCCTCGAGATCCGGGGACGGCGGCTGCAGGGGCAGTTCCTCGAAACCGCCAAGACCGTCAATACGATGGTGAACCAGCTGCGCTCCTTCAGCTCCGAGGTGACGCGCGTGGCCCGCGAGGTGGGCACCGAGGGACGCCTGGGCGGCCAGGCACAGGTCCGCGGGGTGGGTGGTGTCTGGAAAGACCTCACGGACAACGTGAACCTGATGGCCGGCAACCTGACCGGCCAGGTGCGCAACATCGCGGAGGTGACGACCGCGGTCGCCAACGGCGACCTCTCCAAGAAGATCACCGTCGAGGTCCAGGGCGAGATCCTCGAGCTCAAGATCACCGTCAACACGATGGTCGATCAGCTAACCGCATTCGCCGGCGAGGTGACTCGTGTCGCGCGCGAGGTG
>DATITA010000104.1:0-3702 GCA_035468355.1 Candidatus Dormiibacterota bacterium | reverse complement strand
CCGGCACGGTCAGGATGGCCGCGGGGACCGCCTGGGCGGTGAGATTTGCGCGCGCGGAAACATGGCCGCCGGCCGTCGTCACGGAGGCGAGCTGAATGTTTCCAATCGTGAGGACGCCGCTCGCCGAAGCTCGCGCCAGCGACACGTCGACGAAGCCGATCACGACGAAAACGGCCAAGAACGTGACCGCGGCCACGCTGATCCAGACCACCGCCGACTCGCCCCCGCGCGGGTCGAGTCCGCGAGGCGGGCGCGCCGGCCTGATCGTTTCCGGACCTGGCCAGGCGATCAGCGCCGGTTCGGCGCTGTCCTCAAACGTCGCTGTGTTTGGGGTCTGGAGGATGACGGCGATCATCCACAGGTCGCCGACTGCGCCGGCGGTGTTGAAGGCGAAGGCGACCATCGCGGGCACGACCAGCGGCACGTAACCGGCCAGGGCCAGGGCGCCTGCGTCGATGCCGACCAGCGGTAGAAGGCCGATGACCAGGAAGCGGCCCCGGCTGAACCGTTTGCCAGGGCAGACCGCGAACAGGTAGGGCGCACCGCCCTTGATCCCCGCGCCAAACTTCGGGCGTCCGCCAAAGACCAGAAAGCCCGCACCGTGCAGGGCCTCGTGCAAAACCAAGACCAGCAGCACTGTGACGATCGTCGCCAAGTAGGGAATCGGGGCCGTGACTAGTGCTTGGCGCGCGACGGCCGCGTAGGCGGCGACCGAGACCGCGAACAGGACTAGGCCGAGCGGCCCGAGGCGGGCCGCGATGCCGCCCGTCATCCGAAAGACCCAGAGCGGTTCTTCGGGATTCTCCATCAGGGAGCCGAGCGGTTGCGGGTCGCCACGGCGACTCACACGTTAGACCCCGGCTCTACTCCAGGTAGTCGCGGAGCTTTTTCGAGCGCGACGGGTGGCGGAGCTTGCGCAGCGCCTTGGCCTCGATCTGGCGGATGCGCTCGCGGGTCACGCCGAACCGCTTGCCGACCTCCTCCAGGGTGCGCTGGTGACCGTCGATCAGCCCGAACCGCAGCTGCAGCACACGGCGCTCGCGCGGCGTGAGGGTGTCGAGCACGTCCTCGACCTCGGAATGCAGCATCGTCAGCGAGGCGGCGTCCGACGGCGAGACGGCCTCGCGGTCCTCGACGAAGTCGCCGAGGTGGGAGTCCTCCTCCTCGCCGATCGGCGTCTCGAGCGAAACGGGGTCCTGCGAAACCTTGACGATCTCGCGGACCTTCTCGGGCGTGATGCCCATCTCCTCGCCGATCTCCTCGTCGCTCGGCTCGCGGCCAAGCTCCTGGAGCAGGCGGCGGGAAACGCGCACCAGCTTGTTGATGGTCTCGACCATGTGGACCGGGATGCGGATCGTCCGCGCCTGGTCGGCGATCGCGCGCGTGATGGCCTGCCGGATCCACCACGTCGCGTAGGTCGAGAACTTGTAGCCCTTGTGGTAGTCGAACTTCTCGACCGCGCGGATCAAACCCATGTTGCCTTCCTGGATGAGGTCCAGGAACGACATGCCGCGGCCGATGTACTTCTTGGCGATGGACACGACCAACCGCAGGTTGGCCTCGGTCAGCCGCTGCTTGGCCTCGTAGGCCCGCTCGTAGCGCTCGGTCAGCCGGTAGCGCGCGATGCGGTACGACTCCAGCGCCTCAGCGCGCACGCGCGGGCGGGCGACGCCGTGCGTGGCGATGCGCCGGCGCTCGGCTGCGGCCGCGTCGAGCAGGTTCTGCAGCTTGGCCAGGTCGCCCAGGCCCAACAGCTCCAGCGCGATGTGAGCCTGCTGGCCCTTGCGCTTGACCGTGGCGAGCCGCTCGATGACCTCCGGGAGCATCTCGTCGACCGACCGCTGCCGGCCGTCCGACTCCTCGGTCACGTTGAGCGCCTTCATGGCGTCGTGCAGCGGCTTGGCCTCGATCGCCTGCGCGAGCTCGACCTCATCGTTGGCGGTGAGCAGGCTGACGCGCCCGATCTCCTTGAGGTACATGCGCACCGGGTCGTCGAGGGAGACGGAATCCATCATCTCGATGTCGAGGAGCATCTCGTCGTCGATCTGCTCGACCTCTTCGAAATCCTTCTCGCCGTCCGTGACCTCGATGCCGATCTCTTTGAACGCTGCGAAGATGCGGAAGATCTGGTCAGGCTCGGCGTCAATCTCCGGGAAACCCTGGAGGATGTCGTCGGGCGTGAGGTAGCCCTGCTCCTTGCCCTTGATGATGAGCTGCTCGGCCACGGCCATCAGCTCGTCTTCGAACTTGTGCTCCGGCTTCTCGACGGCCTTGGCCGCCTTACCTGTCTTTGGCGTTGCCGCCGCTTTGACTACACGAGCGATCTCAGCTTCTCCTTTCCAGCTCAGCAATGGCGCGGGAGAGCTCCCTGGCTTCCGCTTCGAGCCGTGCCACCCTTTCCGAATCCCCAACCCTTTCTGCTTCAGAAAGCTCGCGGATTATCCCACTGTGCCGACTTTTCATGTGGTCGAGCCGGATTCTCTCGGCCAGCTCTTCGGCCACATCGTCGTCCACACTCGGCGGTGGCGCCGCCCACGCCCGTCTGATCAGATCCTGTTCCTCTGGCGGGTAGTCCGCCAACTCTGCCTCGAGCCCGGCGGGTCCGCCGCGCTCGTAAGTCGCCAACATCCGAACGTACACATCGCGGTCTCCTTCGTCCAACTCGTCGGGGGTGAGCTTTGTTCGCACCCGCTCGAACGCGACCGGCCGGACCGCAAGCAACTGCAGCAGATACCTGCCTACAGTGAGTTTCTTCCCCACCAGCCGGGCGGCCAAACCGTCCTGAGCGCTCTTTTTCGCCCCGTTCCGGCTGGGTGCGGGCCCCTGGCCCGAGCTGGCCAGCGGACTCAGCAGGTGGGGCTGGACCCCAATCCAGCCCGCAGCGCGTTCGCGGTAGGTCTCGCGGACCGCCGGGTCGGGGATCTTTTCCAGTACCTCTCGGGCCCTGGCGGCCGCCAGCTCGAGGTGGTTGGGGTTGCCGGTGTTGAGGCCGGTCAGCGAGTCCCTGATCCAGAACTCCCAGCCCGAAGGGGCGCCGGCGGCCAGCTCCTCCCACCGCTGCGGCGCCTCATGGCCCGCGGCACGCAGGAACTCGTCCGGGTCCTTGGCAGGCGGCGGGACCGTGGCCACGCGAATGCGCATCTGGTGGGCGGAGGCCAGCTCGACGGCCTTGAAAGCGGCGGCGCGGCCGGCGCGGTCCGCGTCGAAGACCAGGAGCAGCTCGTCTGTGAAGCGCTTGAGTAGGCGGACCTGGTCGTCGGTCAGGGCCGTGCCCGAGCTGGCCACGGCGTTGGTGACGCCGAACTGGTGCGCCGTGATCACGTCGAACTGGCCCTCCATCAGCACCGCGTGGCCGCGGTGGGTGATCTCGTCGCGCGCCAGGTCGAGGCCAAAGATGACCCGTCCTTTTATGTAGGACGGCGTCTCGGGGGAGTTGATGTACTTGCGCTGCTCGTCCGCGCGCACGGTTCGAGCGGTGAAGGCGAGCGGCTGGCTGCGCTCGTCGCGGATCGGGATGACCAGGCGCTCGGCGAAGAAGTCGGTGCCGTCGCGCCGCATGAGGCCCGCCTCCTGCGCGTCCTGCAGGGAGCGCTTCTTGGCGCGGAGATACTCGGCGAAGCCGCGACCGGCGGGTGCATAACCGAGCTGGAACTTGCGGGCCGTCTCCTCGCTTACCCGGCGCGACTCCAGGAGGCGGCGCCC